>CAZKPZ010000015.1:0-27502 GCA_964554745.1 uncultured Treponema sp.
TTTTGTTTTACTGGACCTTTATTTGTTTATTTTACTGTCCAGACTTTGCCTTGGCTTCTGCCGAAGATTTCACCCTGATACATACATTCCGCAGTTGCGGCAGGTGTTTCGTATTCTCCGTGCCGTGCAGCGCGGAACAGGAATTCCACTTTCTGGAAGCCAATCGGGAAGTAATCCCAGAAGTACTGGACTTCGCCGTCATATATTCCCTGATAGCTCAAGCCCCAGTTGTAGTCACGGTAGTAGCTGTCTTCGTAGTAACCGCCGTCCTCGTCATCTGCTTCTTCATCTGCGTTTTGCCGCTCGCTGTACGTTCCCGTAGTAACGAACGCCGCATTCAGGATTTCCGCACCGGCAGGAACAGGAGCGCGCACCGCAACGTAAGTTCTGTTGCGTGTTGACGAGATATAGACTTTTTCGCGGTAGGTCTTGCCGTACTCAAGCTCGTTGGAGTTCACCAGCTCGCCTGTCTTTACGTCGTAAATCTCGGTAAATATGCACAAGCCCTCGTCGCGCGCGTACTGCTCAGCCGCGGGAATGGCGTACTTCATGCTTGCGGTGTAGAAGAGGGTTCCCGTGCCGTCTTTTTCAAACTTGAGCGGTATTTCGGTATCTTTCTTGACTCCGGAAAGCGCCTTTGCGTCAAGCGTGGTGTCTACGGCCTGAGCGGCGACACCCTTGAAGGAGCCATTGAGTATCTCTTTTTTGTCCAACAGCGCCTGTGCCGTAAAGTTCAAGTCCTGCAGCTTATTGGACTGTATGTACTCGCGGATTGCTATCAGAACGCGGGCTGTAGCGGCAGTTGACTGCCAGTAGCCCTTGCCGGCCTTCTGCAGTTCCAGAAGCTCGTAGACAAGGTGCTGGTTAGCTTTGTCCGCCGGGTCAAGCGTGGTAAACAGCTGCAGGGCAAGCGCGAACTTTTCGGACTCGTCATTAAAGAAACACCAGTTGCCCCTGCCGCCGTCAGAACCGTGCGTAAATGACGCTCCGCGCGTAGTAAGCGAAATCATACTGCGGAGTTTTGACGCACATGCCTTTGCCTTGGTCGGGTTCTCCATGCTCAGATAGGTAAGCCCCGCAAGCGCAAGGCTCTCGCTGTATGAGCCGCAGTTTTCCATAATCTTGTCAAGGTTCTTGGCGGAAACCGCCTGACCAAGCAGCGACGCTGAATAGTAGAGCTGGGCGGCGTTGTAGCAGTTCCATTCGGACGGCTTCTTTTCGCCCATGTAGTCGTTCGCCTCGCGCACCAGATAGGAGCCGAGCGCGTCTGTGTCTATTGAGCCGATGTTTATACCGTTCTCGTCCGCAAGAGCAAGTATTTCCGCGATACGGGCAGAGACATACGGAGAAGAATAGCGTCCGCCCGGCCAGTACGGGAAGCTGCCGTCGTAAAGCTGGGACGATGCCCATGCCGCTATTTCTTTCTTTGCTACGGCCTTGGGATTCCGTACCCTGCTTTCCAGATTGAACACCTTTATATAGTCGCCGAATGCAACAAGCGGCAGTATGCGTGCGGAACGCTGCTCAAGGCAGCCGTACGGATAGTCAAACACGTAGCGCACGGCCTCTTTGAGCACGCCGAGGCGAGTCGGGTCAAGCTGCACGTAGAATTCCAGCTTGTTGTCCTCTGCGCCGGCCGGGAACACAATCTTTTCTTCGGCAGAAGCCTTGCCGTCATTCTCTTCGCCGCGCACCTCGCCCACCGTTGTGACGGTCTCAAAGATATACGGCTTTTCTATCTCAAGCGGCAGAAGCACCTTCTCGTTCACGACGTCGCTCTTTACCACAAACTCAACGGTAATCCAACCTGGCTTTGCGGCGGCAAGCGAGAACATGAGGGAGCTTGTCTTTCCGCTCTCTACGGAAACAGACTTTTCTTTATCGCCGACAACGCTGGCCTTGCCCGGCGCATGAGACAGATTCTCCTCGCCCAGCTGGGTCTTGCTGTCGCCCTCAAGCAAATTCATGCTGACCGTCACATTGTGCGCCTTGCTGTCTATGTTTGAAATTACCACGCCAGCCTCGCCCTTGTCGTTCAGTCTCAGATGGCGCGGCAGGGCTGTACGTACAGAAACAGGATTCGCCACGCTCATCTCGCTTTCGCTGAGCGCAAAGTTGTTTCCGTCGATTCCGACCGCCGTAATGCGGTATGCGGTAAGAGAGTCCGGCAAGACGAATTCGCACGTTGCGTCTCCGTTCTTGTCTGTGATTATCTCCGGCTCAAAGAGCGCGGTCGGGTCAAAGTTCTTGCGCTCGTTCAGTTTGTCGGAGTCGCCGCCCACAAGGTTCTTTATCTCGTAGGTAACCGGGTCTATGAGGAATGCGCGTGAATCGCCGCCCTTTACGCAATCCGGGAACAGCCAGGTGTCGTAGAAGCGCTGTATCGGGTTCGGCACGTGATAATTGATAAGGTCAATAACACCGCGGTCTACCGCCATGAGCGTAAGTTCCGCATTTGAAAGCGCCTTGCCGTTCTTGGAAGCGTGCACCGTTATCTTTGCGGTCTCGCCCGGGCGGTAGCTTGGCTTGTCGGTCTTGATGTCCAAGTCAAATTCTTTTGGAGTAGGGTTCACCACAAGCTCCGCCACGCCGAACAAGCCCTTCGGCTTGTCAACGTCAGGAGTATTGAAGTCGTTCTTCGGTGCGCCGCTGCGCGTTGTATATGAAGAGAGCGTTACGTACATTACCGGAATAAAGTTTTCCTTAACCGGAACTTTCAGTACGGTAGTCGGGCTGTCTATAGTGCGGATTTCCTGCTCAATAATGCCCTCACGCTCTATCGTCATAAGGTAGCGGCCCTTTGGAAGCGGTGACTGCATGAGTATTTCCGCAGTGTCGCCGACTTCGTAGCTTTCTTTGCCGCACTTCATCGTAATTTCTGAATCATCATCGCGGTTGCTCCAGTACCAGTCCGAGCTGGTAACATAGAACGGATATTCCGTCACCACATCGCGACCGCGGTTATCGGTAGAAGAGACGCGCAGATAGTAGCTGCCGCCCTTTTGCGGCATTACAGTAAACGAAGTTTCCGTCGCTGTTCCAGAAAGGTTCTGCTCATTTGTGGATTCCGTCACGACCTGCCGCTCATAGCGCGTGTTGATTGCGCCGGACCAGGAAATCTGCTGCACCTGCTTCCAGTCTTCGCGCAGAAGCTCGACCTTCATCTTTTTGTTAGACGGCAAGTCTCCTGCAAGCGGAGCTTCGCCGTCAGGGGTGATGCACACGTAGCTGAACGTAAGCTTGTCGCCCTTTGAGGGGAATCCAGAGCCGTCAGTGCGTTTTACGCCGATGTAATAGCGCGCAGGGTGCACAAGGACGTTTGCCGTAGACGCAATCTGCTGGTTGCCCTCGTCAGACACGAGCGTCTGCGCACGGTATATGTACGGACTGCCTATTATCTTTTCGCCGCCGGACTTCTGCGAAATGCTGGCTCTGCCGTCGTCATTCAGGCTGCCGGAGCTTGACTCAAGCACGCTTGAATAGTCGTAGCCCTGCACCGGCCCGAACTTGAAGCCCTTGAACGCATTTCCTTTCGGACTGAAATAAGATTTTTCGCGCGTCCAGCTTGACTCGTAGTTGGTGCCGGCCATGCTGCCGCCGCCCAGATAGTTCGCCTTGACGTCCACCGAAACGCTGTCGCCTGAATAAAAGTTTATGTCCGGCACAGAAGAAGACACTTCAAAGCGCAGCCGCTCAAAGAACTGCACCTGTATGTAGATTCTTGAACTGTATGCGCCGCCGTCAGGAAGCACGCGCTTGTACAAAAGCTCGTAGTCGCCGGGCTTTAAGTCGGCAGGCAACTTGAACTTGCCCCAGAAGGTGCCGTTGCTGCTCGCGTTGCCGTCCGCAGAGTAAATGGCCTTGCTGTTCCATGAGCCGTCATTGAGTTCAAGAGAGTATTTGCCCTTGTACGGGGTATATGTACCAGAGCGCAGGTTCTTGTCAAAGCCCCGGAAGCTCACCGTCTCGCCGGGCTTGTAGAGTCCGCGGTCTGTGAATATGAATGTAACGCCCCTTGTTTCTGTCGCGCTACGTATGCTGCCGTCATTAGACACACCGCCGCGCCACAGGTTATGCGAGTTCATACGGGAAATCACGCGGTCATCATCGGTCTTTGCTTCTATATATACGTTATATGCAGAAGCGTCGGTGAGCATACCGTAATCGATAATGGCAAAACCGTCTGCATCCGTAGTGGCATAGCCGACACGGTGCATGTTAGTTAAGGAAACAATTTCCTCATTCAGCACTTCTGAATAATTGTTGCTGTCACGTGTATAAAGCGAAACCACAGCGCCCTTCACCGGCTCGCCGCTGCTCAGCTTGGTAACAAGAACGGCAGCCTTGTTGTAGGCATAGCGGGCAGTAACGCCCAAGTCCGTTACCTGCACAACCTGGCGGTTACTAGTCACAGCAGTCTTCTTTACTTTCTCGTCAGTCTGCCAGTCAGTGTACTTATATTCGTACGTCATGTCGCCGTTAAAGCGGACAGTTCCATGATACTGGCTGCCGGTCTTAGTCAGATACGGCTTTAAATCCACCGGCTGCAGGATTGCAGTATTCTGAGGAATATTCTCTGGATTAAGCGTAAAGTTGTCGGCAGGCAGATTTGTAATATTCCCCTTGCCGTCCGCAATCTGCCCTACAGTATAGGACGAAGGATTCTTTATGTTCTGGTGCTCAAAGACAAGCTTCGGGTCAAACTGCGCCTCAAGAATACCGAGGCCGCTATCCTTAAAATACGCAAAGCTTCGGGCATCCGGCACAGTAACATCGTACTGCACGCTCTCCTCAAGCTTGCGGCCGTACACATCGGGAAGCCCTTTTTCAAGCGTGATGCTGTAAGTTGAGCCGAACTTAACCGGCAGAGAGTGCACAATCAAAAGCCGGCCGTTCGCCTTGAGGTTGTCTTTTGTAACAGGAATGCCAAGGTCTGTCTTAACGAACTTAGCCAGTTCGGCCTCGCTGTCCTGCTTTAACACAGATGTAAAGCTGAATGAAACAGGATTTATGTATTTGCTTGAGACATACGGCTCATCATCAAAGTTCTTGACCAAAAAAGGACGGAGCGTATGGAATTCTTTCTGCTGTTCTTCTGTAGTGGCGTAACAGTCTTTGTCAGCCATCGCCTCCTGCTTGAGGGTAACTACGATGTCCGCATTCTCGGACGGCTGCTTGTCAAGCTTGACGTGCAACGTCTTGTTTGCGTTCTTCTCGCCAGCATCCTGCGCGGATGTAAATGACAGAACGGTAAGACCTTCCGTAACAGTAACATACGAAGAGACAACCGCCGGATTCACAGGAAAGTTAAACGACAGCATGATGTCCCTGGCCGCTTCAAGCGGAACGCTGCCTTCGTCAACATAATTGCCCTCTTTTACGTCTGCCCAGCCCGGCACCATAGAAACAAGCTTCAGTTCCTCCGGGTGCAAGCTGTATTCCAGCTGCCCTTCTATCTTTTTGCCCGTAACAGACTGGGCATTCTTGTTCACTTTTATGGTATAGACTTTCTGCGGAACAGCCTCTTCCGCTGCATCAAAAGAAAGCAGACTCGTACCGTACCAGCGGAAAACGCCTTTTATCGGCGGCTCAATGCTCACAAAGTCCGATTTATCAGTAGGTTCGCCCAACTTCTGCAAGGCGACAGCCGGCTCCGAAAACTGAATCTGAACGGAAGGATATTTTACGGATGCGGGTATCTCTTCTGCCGGTGTTACAGAAACAACACGGAATTTGCCGTCCGGCGAAGACGAAGACTCCGAAGAATAGGTAAGCGCATTCGTTCCGAGCGCCTTCTTCTTTTTGCATGATACAAAACCAGAAATCAAAACTGCACTGATTGAAATACACAGAATTTTACTTAAAGGTGATTTAAAAAGCTTCATTGCTTCCTCTCAAAAAGCATTCATAAAAAAAACGGGTGCAAAAGCATTTGCCTGCACCCGCTCTTTTAACCGTCTCCATTATAAGACAGCTTTATTTTGTAAAATATACGTAAGAACTGTACACAGCCATATTTACCTTGGTCTGTGAGTTCCTTCTGTACTTCGTCTTGTCCTTTGCCCTGTAGTAATAGTGCTTGTAACCGTGCTCGGCAGCAAAGTCCTGGAAAACACCCATTGCAGTGTTCATGGCCTCGCCCTGCTCAAAGCTGGCTTTAGGACACTGATAGAAGAAACGCACCTCGCCAGTAAGCGGTGTGTACTCCATGCTCAATGTCACAGTATTGGCAGAAGGATGCAATTCAGCATACTTGTCTTCAAGGTTGATAGTCTGAGTCTCGTGAGTAGCATAGCTGTCTGACTGCTCAAGCCCTCCGTTCCCGGCACGCTCGAAAGCATTCTGCGCAAAAGCAGCGCAAGAAATCATAAGTACAGCGGCAATTATCATTATTTTCTTCATACGTGTCCTCCTAAACAGGATAAGTCAACTGATAACTAATAGTAAGTGTACTTAACTATTTTATCAGTTTCCAGAAAAAATTCAAGGTCTGTTACATACTGACCTTCTAAAATATAAACTCTCGGAATTCCTATAAGTAACACAGAACCGATTATTTCTTTGGGCTTATTTCTGGAATACAGCCGCCAGTGCTGGCGGACACCGTCTTTTATAGCGTTCCCCACGGCTTCCTTTATGCCGTCCATCCCTTTTTCCACAGAGGCAGTGCCCCGGCCGCGCACTTTCGGCAGATTTATTGAATTCCACCGCCTGAACGAAAGCTGCTGTGTTTCAGTCCGGTCGCAGTACGTCCACACCAGCAGCTTGTTTTCCCGGGGTTCCGGGTCGCGGTAATCTATCGGGTTCACAGCCGCATTGTATTCCGTCAGCGGACTGTATTCAAAAAACTCTTTGACGCCGCGGCTCTTGTCATACGGAACATAGTCAAAGCTCCAGCCGGAAAGCATGCCGCCCATAAAGAACGGAGCAATCTCCTTGGCCCGGCTAATCGCAAAAGAATAGAGCTTTACCAGAGGATTTCGGGCCTGGCCGTTGGCATCAGAGGCAGAACGCCTTTGCCCCCCGGACGTGCTTTTTTCCTGCCCGTTCTGGCCGTCATTATCCCCGAAGTCACCGGGAAAGTCATCCAGTTCAGACCAAATCTGCACGCGCAGCTGCCGCGACTGATCGCCCACTTCGTCAGAATAGGCAAAAAGCCGTGCGGAGGAAAACATAACAAAAACTGCGGCAAATGCCGTAATAATCTTAGCTTTAGACACTATCACACTTCCATTTTCGGCAAAGAGAGAGCTGCAGCAACAGTCACAGTCCAAAAATCTCGCTTTTATGCACATCCCCCAGCCTGCATAGCGCGGCGGCAAGCTCCTCGCCCTCACTGCGGCTGCTCTTTAAGTCTATCAAAAAGCGGTTCATCGAAAAGTGCTGGTACACCTTTACGCCGCTCCAGGCCGGAATCATCCGGCTGCCGTCCGTATAGCACGCCTTGAGCACATCCCGGTACACAGTAAACACGCCGCGCTCCTTAAGCTCCGCATAGCCCACAAGCCAAAGCTGAGTGCCGCATTCCGCAAACAGCGTCTTGTGCAGCTCCGCAGTCGCCTCCGCCATAATCCGCTGGCTTTCAGTCAGCGCGGCGGCCAGCTCCGGCTCCCCGACCGAGGCGAACAGCTTAAGATGCTTGGTCTTTGCCGTATGGAGCGGCGTTTTGTTCGTAATCAGGCAGTTTTTGCGGAAATCCACGGCCAGCTCCGCATTACGGCGAAAGAAGCCTTCAGCCACACGGCCGCTCTGTCCCACAAGATAGCTCCTGTTTTTGGCAAGCTGCTCTTCCTTGCCGGGATTGTCTCCGACAACAATAATCTTTATCTCATCGTCCGCCGTTATGCCGTCCCATGCGGTATTATAAACAACGGCAGTCTCATGCGGATACGGCGGCGTGTCTTTTTCCGCCGCAAGGGCAGCAAGACTAGTCATTGCCGGAAAAAGAGCTTCATATTTATCTGTAAGAGCCTTTATTTTCTTTCGATAATCTTCTATAGCAGAATATGCACATGCATTCATGCACAAAGTGTAACATCTATTGCCTTGCTAAGAAAGCCCCATTATGCTAAAATAAAGTGTCCATACAAATGGGAAAAGGTGGGAAAATTGGACAACGAAAAAATCAAAGATATGCTCTTGGACATCCAGGAATGCAAGCTGGAATTCTCCGTGGTGCAGTCCGGCAAGGAAAGCAAGCGGGTGAACGGCTTGTACAAGCCTGACACAAGGGAAATAGTCCTTCATAACAAAAATTTCAAGACAGACAACGAGCTTGTCTATACAGCCGTACACGAATATACTCACCACCTCATAAATGAGGAGCGGATTGCGGAAAACGGAGGCAAGGATCCGCCTCACGAGGCCCGCAGCCACACAAAGGAATTCTGGGCTAAATTCAACACACTGCTTGAGACAGCAGAACAGAAAGGCTACTACAGCATCAAGATATCAGACTCCCCTGAACTTGAGGCTCTTACCAAAGAAATACGTGAAAAATACATCGTGCCGAACGGCCGCCTGATGATTGACTTCGGCAAGGCGCTCGTCAAGGCACAGACACTCTGCGAGCAGGCGAACATCCGCTACGAGGACTACATTGACCGCATACTGCAGCTGCCAAGGAATACGGCAAAATCCGTGCAGCGCGTCAGCGTGCTCCCCGATGACGATGCGGGCATGGGATTTGACAACATGAAAATTCTTGCCTCAACCAAGAAGCCTGACGAACGCGCCAAATTGACGGACGCAATCAAGGCGGGCAAAAGCCCGGACTCCGTGATTGCCATGATGAAGAAAAAGGCCAAGGAAATTGACCCTAAGACCAAACTGGAAAAAGAGCGTGAGCGTCTGACAAAGACAATCAGCGAACTAACCCAGCGTCTTGAATTTGTGGAGGAAAGTCTTGCAAGTCTGTAAATCTCATACCGTTATTTCCAGTTTCATTCTGGCTGCCCTGGTAACTGCGGGCGGCAATGCATCAGCACAGAGCAGCAGCGGCTCATCCGGCAGAGATTCACTCTGGGATCTTTCCATGCCAAGCATAGCAGCTCCGTCTTTGGGAACCGGCTTCTACCGTCCGGGCATAAGGCAAACGACAACTGCCACGGCAAACTCAGAGAGCGCAGAGCAGACTGGCGCCAAGACAGCCACGCCGTCAAAAGACAACTCCCGTGTCGCCGCCACAGCATCTCAAATCGCAAAGTCAGTGGCTTCATCTCTTTCTGCAGACGACGTACAGGCGTTAGGCTCACGCGGTCTGCTCAACAACTTTTCAAGTCTGCTCGCCGCAAAAGGCACGGACGGCAGCGAAGAGACAAACAAGCTCTTGAACAAAGTGCTCGAAAAGATGGAAGAAATAAAAGCGCAGGACAAAAGCAGTTCCTCTGCCGTCCGCGTTGCAGACAGCCGGCCGGGAAGCAGCCCTGAACAAAGCGCGGCCAGCACACAGGCAAGCACGAACCCGGCAACCAGCGAGCAGCAAAAGCATTCCCGTCTGCTGCGCTTTGCCGTAAACGGATACAACGTGCTCCGCACCTGCCGCACCGTATACATCTCGGACGTACAGACAGACGGCACCTTCCTTGTCACCGGCGACCGGCGCTACATGAGCGACGGCAAGGCACGCAACGAGACATTCCACATGCTGTTCAAGACAAAAAGCGAGGACGGCGGACAGGAAACATACTCCGCCGCCACAGCAGTAACGCAGGACAGCTACAATCCGAACTCATTCCTCTATCAGCTCTCAGAGCGCAAGAACATGACGGCTTCCCGCACAGGGAACCTTGTTTCCATGCGCACAGAAGACCCTTCATGGAAGCTTGAGCTGCTGATCGACCTGGCAGAATAAACAGAGCACCGTATGAACAGCAAACTCGAGAGCGGCCTGCAGAAACTCGACCTTATGCTCAGCAAGACTCAGCTTGTCCAGCTGGAAACCTATATTGCAATGGTTCTTGAATTCAACAAGGGCTACAACCTGATGAAGGCCGAAAGCGAAGACGAAATGGCAGTGAACCATATCCTGGACAGTCTGGCGGCCGCACCGCAAATCAAACTGATTGCAAAGACCTTAGAAAGCGTCCATATCGGAGACATAGGCTCAGGCGGAGGCTGCCCCGGCATTCCTCTTGCTGTCACCTTTCCCGAATACACATTCACACTCGTAGAACGAATGGAAAAGCGCGTTGCCTTCCTTGAAAGCGTCATCAGCAGACTCGCACTAAAAAACGTCACTGTTCTTCCGCTGCAAGCAGAAAAGGTGCGCCCGCAGAGCTTTGACATCGCCGTATTCCGCGCATTCCACCCGTTCGACAAAAAGACAAGCAGGACACTGCTAGCCCTGCTAAAGACAGGCGGCTTTCTTGCAGCATACAAGGCGCGCTCAGAAAAGATTCTTGCCGAAATGGAAGACGTAAAAGACATTATCCCCACATACGAAAAAGTTCCGCTCACCGTACCGTTTTTGGAAGACCATGAGCGGAACCTTGTCATCGTAAGAAAACAGTCTTAGTATTTGCTTATCATCTCAAGCTCTTCCTGCGTCAGCTCGCGGTAGCCGCCGCCGGGCAGGCTTGGGTCCAGCGTGAGTCCGTTCATGCTCAGCCGCTTTAAGTGCGCAACGGCATTCCCCAGCGCGGCGAACATGCGCTTAACCTCATGGAACTTTCCCTCACAGATTGTCAGCTCGCACTCCGTCTCAGACAGCCAGTTCACCTCTGCCGGCAGACAGTCCGCAGCAGCTTCCTTGCCCTCAGCCTCTATGTGAATGCCGGCATTCAGCTTTTTTGTATAGAGCTCCTGCTCCTCCGCATCTACACTCTGGGCGAGCGTCACCAGATAAACCTTGGGCACTTTGTTCTTTGGCGATGTAAGGTTGTGGTTCAAGGCACCGTCAGTCGTAAGAAGCAAAAGACCTTCCGTGTCAGCGTCAAGACGGCCTATGGACGAAATCGTTCCCCCCAAGAATTTACCCAAGTACTTAGGCTCAAGATAGTCGTAGATAGTCTTGCGGCGGTCACTGCGCGTTGAGCAGACGCAGCCCGCCTCTTTGTTCATCATCAGATACACATGGCGCAGAATCTGCACTTCATCGCCCTCAACGCAAATCTTGTCAACCGCGATATTCACGTGCACGTCGGGAACTCGTTCCGTCTCGCCGTTAACAGTCACGGCACCGCTCCTAATCAGCTTGCGCGTGTCCTTGCGAGTTCCAAAGCCATTATTTGAAAGCACCTTGTCCAGTCTTTCCGAAGTCTTTTCAGCCTTTTCCATAGCCGCCGATTATAGCAAATCCCGCATGCTTATTCCATAGCACCATGAACGCTAGCGGTTCGATTGCATGAACGCTGGCGTTAAGGGTGTCGTAACGCTAGCGTTAAGGGTGTCGATACGCTGGGGGTTTGACTGCATGAATGCTGGCGGTTCGACTGCGTGACAGTATGGCATCAAGCAGCGCTATTCTTATACGGCACGGTAAAACCTTGCGTATGCCGTTTTTATCGTTTATAATTCTATATACGCTTTCTTATGAATAAAATAGAGTGTGACATAAAGCAAATGCAGAGTCTCATGAAGCAGATGGGCGACATATACGATGCCGTCCGGCTTGTAAACGCAAGCGAATGCTGCGTCATGAGTTTAAATGATGACGGCTCCATCAAATACGGAAATATCTGTTATGAAATCTGGAATCGCAGCAGCCGCTGCCGCAACTGTTCCAGCTACCGCGCCCACATAACCGGCACGAGGCAAGAGAAAAAAGAGCTGTTTTCAGACAAGCTCTACAATATACTTTCCGTACCTGTCACTCTGCTCTTAAACGACGGGACTCCCTATTCCTGCATCATGGAGCTTATCACCATCGCAGGGCAAAAAAGCGACGCAAATGAAAACGAACTGTCAGAGGCCGTTGCCTCTTGCGAGGAAGAAAAAGACGTACTCACCGGACTATACAATGCTGAAAGTTTCTACCGCAAAACGAGGGAGATATTAAAGAATTCTTCCCTAAAACATTATCTGGTCTTTGCGGACATTGACGATTTTAAATTCGTAAATGACCTTTTCGGCAGGGTCAGAGGCAATGAGATTCTGCTTAAGACCTCGGCGTATCTAAAGGAACTCTGCGCTTCAAGCGGCTGTGCGGCGCGGCTGGGAGCGGACAGTTTTTATCTCTGTCTGGATGAAGGAAGCTACAGCGAAAAAGCCCTTTTAGCCATTGCAAAAAGGGTTACGGAGCTTATCGGGCACAGTTCCTTTGTGCTGAACATCCGCTTTGGTGTCTATACGATTGAGGACACAAGCGCACCTGTCTCAACTATGTGCGACAGGGCAAAGTTCGCCCTCAGCACAATAAAGGGCGATTCAGAAAAGAAGATTGCCTTCTACACGAACAAGATGTTCGAGCAGAAAATGCACGAGCAGCAGATTGTAAGCGAATGCCTGCCTGCGCTCAAGAACAATGAATTTGTAATCTTCCTGCAGCCGCAGATTAATTCCCGGACGGGGCTTGCCGGCGCGGAATGTCTGGTGCGCTGGCAGCACCACAGGGAAGGGCTGCTGGCTCCGGGCGCATTTATCGAGGTGCTTGAAAAGACCGGCCTAATTGCAAAACTGGACTGCTACATCTGGGAAGAAGCCGCCAAGCTGCTAAAAAAATGGGAAGGCACGCCCAAGGGCAAGCTGCACCTTTCAGTAAATATTTCAGGCAAGGACTTCTACTATCTGGATGTTTTTGAGACGCTGAAAGAAATAGTTGAACGTGTGGGCATAAATCCCAAGCAGCTCCGCCTTGAAATCACAGAGACGGTTTTGATGTCTGACATTGCCAAGCTGATTGACATAACAAAAAAGCTTCGTGCATACGGCTTTGCCATAGAGATTGATGACTTTGGCAAGGGCTATTCGTCTTTGAGCATGCTCAAGGACATTGACGTGGATATTCTTAAGATCGACATGGGCTTTTTGCTTGAGACAGAGCACAACGACAAGAGTCTGGTCATACTAGGCTCCGTCATAAACATGTCAAAGGCGCTGGGGCTGGACGTGATTACCGAAGGCGTGGAGACAGAAAAGCAGGTGTCTCAGCTTACGGCCTTTGGCTGCAACACGTTCCAGGGCTATTACTTTGCCCGCCCCATGAGTGTGGCGGACTTTGAAAAGAAATACTTTCCTGCAGGCTAGCGGCGGCTAGCAAATAGTCTTGCCGTTCAGCTCGCCGGGAACGCTCATGGGGTACTCGCCCGTAAAGCAGCCCTTGCAGAATCCGTAGCCGTCCGGATTGCAGCAACGGCAGGCTTCGAGCATTCCTTCCGCACTGATAAAGGCAAGGGAGTCCGCACCTATTTCCTTACAAATCTGAGCCTCGTTGTGCGTGCTTGAAATAAGCTCGCCGCGGGTCGGAGTGTTGATGCCAAAATAACAGGGAAACTTAACAGGCGGACTTGAAATGCGGAAGTGCACCTCCTTTGCGCCCGCCCTTCTGAGTATCTGCACCAAACGGCGGCTTGTCGTTCCTCGCACGATGGAATCATCTATAACTACTACGCGCTTGCCCTTTACGATGGAGCGCACGGCATTCAGCTTTACAAAGACCATGTTCTCCCTTTCTTTCTGCGTAGGGGCAATAAAGGTGCGCCCGATATACTTGTTCTTGATTATGCCCATGGCATAGGGAATGTGCGCTTCTTCCGCATAGCCCTGCGCCGCGCTCAGCCCGGAGTCAGGAACTCCGACAACGACGTCTGCAGGAACAGGACTCTCGCGCGCAAGGCAAGCGCCCATCCTGATTCGCGCTTCTGTCACCGGAATGCCGTCAATGATGCTGTCGGGGCGCGCAAAGTAGACGTATTCAAATACGCAGGTGCGCTTGCTGGTCCGCTCGCCGAACTCAAACGAAAGCACTCCGTCTTCATTGATTATTACGATTTCGCCCGGCTGTATGTCGCGCACAAAAGTTCCGTTAACCGCGTCAATGGCGCAGCTCTCGCTGGCAAGAATCCAGCCGTTCTCCACTTTGCCCAGACACAGAGGGCGTATTCCGTTCGGGTCGCGCGCGCCGATAAGGCAGTTGTTCGTCATGACGACAAGCGCGAAAGACCCCTTTATCATCTGGATTGTATCAGTAAGAGCCTTCTCAAGACCTTTTTTATATGACTTGGCAATTAATTTAACAATGACTTCTGTATCACTTGTGGAAACAAAGGTGCTGCCTGTTTCCTCGAGCATCTCGCGGAGCTGCTCGTAGTTCACCAGCTGACCGTTATGGCAGACTGCGACCGCGCCAATCTTGCTCTTGAGCACCATAGGCTGGGCGTTCTCTATCGTAGCGCTGCCGGCAGTGGCATAACGCACATGGCCGCAGGCAATCCGCCCCGTAAGTGACGTAATGTCCTCAGTCCTGAACACTTCGGCGGCAGTACCCATGTCCTTATGGACTTTGATGTCTTCTCCATCGCTTACTGCGATTCCGGCACTGTCCTGCCCACGGTGCTGCAAGCAGTAAAGGGCATAATATGCCGTAGAAGCCGCCGAAAAGTCACTTTCCTGCTTTTCGCCCCCGGCGCCCTCTTTTTTCTTGAGGTAAACCCCAACCACTCCGCATTCATCATGGAATTTGTCACTGTCAAACATGGGGATATACTAGCTTATTTTTTGCTTTCTGACAATGAGTTTTGTCCTGAGCGCACAATCTTTATGACGTCATCACCAAAGGTCTCTATTTTTCTGTCGCCTATGCCGTAGCAGGCGGAAAGCGCGCCCCTTGTGACGGGCTTTTTGGCCGCGATGTCAAGGAGCGTCTTGTCGCCAAAGACAATGTAAGGCGCAACGTTAAGCCGGTCGGCTGTTTTGCGCCGCCATTCCTTAAGCGCTTTTGCTATGCGCTCTCCGGCTGTATCCCCGGCAGAAAGAGAGGAATACGCCTTTGCCGGCTTGGGAAAACTCTGCACGGCTCTCTTGGCCCGGAAGTCTATCGGCAGTCTGATTACCGCCCGCTTGCGGAGCGCTTCCATGCCAAAATCGGTGAGGCGCAGGGTGGAATGCTCTGCTTCTTTTTCCATATAGCCTTCTTCAACCAGGCAACAAGAAAGCTCCAGCCAGCCGCTCCTGTCCAGTTCCCGGCCGATTCCGTAAGTGCTCAGCTTGTCATGGCGGTTGAGCAGAATCCTTTCGCCCTTGGAGCCGAGCAGCACGTCTGTTATATACTGCGCGCCAAAGTGCTGCCCGGTGCGTATCACACAGGACATGAACTTTTGCGAGGGGATTGTAACGTCTTTTTCGGGCAGTGGGCCGCGCACACAGCTGTCGCAGCATTTTTCCGCAGCGGCCGGCTCTTTTTGCATCTCAAGCACTTCGCCAAAATACGAAAGCAGGTAGCGGCGGCGGCAGGTGCGGCATTCCGCATAGCGGACCATGCCGGAAAGCAGCCGTTCGGCAGTCTGCGGGTCGGCGGAGTCCGCAAAGAAATAGCGGATTTTTGACGCGTCGGCATAACTGTATAAAAGCAGCGCGTGGGAAGGCAGTCCGTCACGGCCGGCGCGCCCTATTTCCTGATAGTACTGTTCTATAGACTTTGGCAAACCGTAGTGAATCACAAAGCGCACGTCCGGCTTGTTTATACCCATGCCGAATGCCACTGTCGCCACCATGACCTGCACTTTGTCTTTTATGAACGCAGTCTGATGTTCCGCACGCTCCGCATCGCTCAAGCCGGCGTGATAGTTCAGCGCGGAAAATCCCGCGTCTTGCAAATCCTCGGTAAGGTCGTCCACCTCGCGGCGCGAAAAGCAGTAGACGATTCCGCTTTCGTCTTTATGCTCTTTTATAAACGCGATGACCTGCTTGGTTGCAGAAGACTTTCTTTGCACTTCAAGAAAAATATTCGGGCGGTTAAAGCTTGCCACAAGAACGGCAGGATTACGCAGACTGAGGGCGCTCACGATATCCGCGCGCACACGCTTTGTTGCAGTAGCCGTAAGAGCCAGACAGACCGCATCCGGGAACAGTTCACGCAGAGCGGCAATCTGCAGATAGTCCGGGCGAAAGTCGTGCCCCCATTCGCTCACGCAGTGTGCCTCATCTATTGTGATGCAATCAACATGCACGCGGGCGGTCTTTAAAAGCCCCTGCACACGCTCCGTCGCAAGACCTTCCGGAGAGACGTAGAGCAGCTTGATTTTGCCGCTGCGTATCTTTGAACAGGCAAGTGTGTAATCGCCCCATTCCAGTGAAGAATTAAGATAGACGGCAGGTATGCCCACTGCGTCAAGCTGTTCCACCTGGTCTTGCATAAGGGCGATAAGAGGAGAGACAACAACTGTAAGTCCGCTAAAAAGAACCGCGGGAATCTGGTAGCACAGCGACTTGCCGCCGCCGGTCGGCATGATGGCGAGCGTATCTTTGCCGTCCAGCACATTTTGGATTACTTCGCGCTGAGGGGGTCTGAATTCATCATAACCGAACACACCTTTCAGCACCTGTTCGGGTGTCTGCTTCATTTAGCCTTTTCTTGTATTTTCTTTTGGTAAAAAGAGGCAACGGCAAGAAAGACCAGACTGCCTAGTAATGCGCCTGTTGTGTCTGCCATCCAGTCGAACGGTGAGCAGCTGCGGCCAGGCGTAAAGCTCTGGTGCAGTTCGTCTATAACGCCGTATGCGCTGACTATGACAAGGGGCAGCAGTATGCGCCTGGAGCGCGGCAGTTTTGTTCCGCAGCCGAACGCCACCCAGAAGGCAAGACCTGCAAAGCAGATACAGTGCACGAGCTTGTCGGCATTCCAGAATTGCGGCATGTGTTCTATGGTCGGCTGGCTTGAAAGATACCAGCTGCAGGCAAATATAAAAGCGGCGGGAAGCCACTTGAGCAAAGTTATTATTTTCACGGTATGGGGGAGTATAGCATTTTTTACCGTCCTTACAAAGCCCCTTTGTTATAAACTCTTGAGAATTTATGTAGTCTCCTGCAGGCCTTTTGCGCAAGTCCGGCTTATTGCGGTATTCCGTCCGTGTACCATTGCGAACAAACGGCCGCGCCTTCAGCGGCGGCATCACGGAACACCTCACGCAGCTGTTCCATATACAAGGCTTTTTCTTGCCAGAGGCGGCGGCAGTGTATAAAGCTGATGTCCCACATCTCGTGCGGCTCGCAAAGCAGGTCAAAGAGCGCGTCCAGATTGCAGCCGTAATAGTCGGGAAAGGGCAGCGCGCTTTTTAGCAGAGCGTGTATTTCTTTTTGCGCAGCCGGCGACTCAGGCGAGTGAAGCTGACTAAAATCGATTGTAACGCGCACGGCTATTCTTCTCCGTATAGTTTTTCAAAAGAGGCATAATGGTCTTCGGTGTAATATATCAAACCGTCATTTGAAAACACAATCCGCTTTGCCCCGCGCGAAGCTTTGCCGAGCGTGTCGACGTCGCATTCCTTGTAGCTTCTTCCGCTCTGTTTTGGCAGAACGCCTTCCCTGTTGCCAAAGCGGTCGCCGCCTATGCTTTTGCCGGGCGCATACGGTTCCAGGCTGCCGCCGGACCAGCCCAATGCCTGTGCCTCACGCTTTGTTATGTAGTTCTTGGGCAGACGGCTGTAGGTGTAGATGTACAGCGAAACGTCGTCTTTGGAATTATAAGAGCCGTCTTCATCAATGAGTGCGGCGGCTTGTACAGCAACGTCCTGCGCGGCAGGCTTTTCTGCTGACGGCTCGGCTTGTGCGACTGACGGCGATACAGGCTGCTCTGTCTGTTCCTGCGGCTTTTGCTGGGCAGCCTGCTCCGCTCCGCCGACTGCCTTAATCCGCGTGTAAAGCGAAAGACCGATTACAACGGCAAGCGCCACACCCCATACGACTTTTCTCATCTTCTTATCCATATTCATACCGTACTCCTGCTAAAAGCATGACCTCTTATGCAGCTTGATTATATCACAAGAGCACGATTCGTAACAGCAAGCCGCCGCGATTGCAGCCAACTATACTGCGCGCGACTATACAAAGGGCGGCAACATAAGTATAATTCTCTTGTAAACGGAAGAAAGACAAGATGAATTCCACGAGCAAGATAGCGCAGGTAATCAGAAAGTTCGCAAAAGACAGAAAGACAACGTTCGTGTTCTCTACCGGCGTTGCCGCGGAAAGCTGGGCAAACTACGTCGTAAGGCAATCAGAGCATGACGAGGCTTTTCCTAAGGCCATTGAGGCGGACAATTTTATAGCATGGGATACATTCAAGGGCAGAACCGCATCATCGCAGGAAGAAAACAAGACCAGCGTGCCCGCACTGCTCCGCAAACTCTACGCGAGGCAAATTATAAACGAAAACACGCAGTCACCTGTATTCAAGGTGCTGCTGTCTGCCGACTACCCGGAAAGCGCGCTGTCTTTTACGGACTGGCTGGCAAAGCTTTTGCCGTCTCTGCAAGACTGGCACGAACGCTACTGCGCGGCGACACAGCAAAAGGCAGATGCCGCCGATGAGAAAGAAAACCAGGACTTGGAGCTTCTGTACAAAAAGTACAGCGCCATCCTGAAGGAAAACGACCTCTTTGAGCCTTCATGGATTCAAAAGTCCTTTGAGTCAAAAGGAATACACTACATACTCTTTTACCCAGAAGCGCTGGAAGACTTTTTTGATTACGAAACGATTCTGTGTTCGTCCCCGGACGTTACGCTCGTTACTTCAAGCAAGGAGATTGCCGCACTCTGCGAGCAAAAAGGCGGACATGCTGAACTGGACGCCGCGATTGCAGAAGGTCAGGCAAAAATACCGCAGAAACAAGTCTTCTACTGCACGTCAGTGCGCACAGAGCTGCGCATTCTTGCGCTCAAGATACTTTCGCTACACAAGGCCGGCATGCCGTGGAGCGATATAGCCGTAAGCGTAAAAGACATAGAGACATACCGCCCGTATCTTGAACGCGAATTCAAACTCTACGGCATTCCCTTCGTCATGCGTTCTGGCATTCCCTATACAAGTATGGCGGCCGGCAAAATATTCTGCGAGATGCAGGACTGCGTTGCAAGCCGCTTTTCGTATGACAGCGTGCGCGCCCTGCTTTTGGACGGCAACCTGCCGTGGAAAGAAGCTGCCGTTGCACAGGCCATCGTCCGCGAAGGGCATGACAAGCACTGCCTTTGCAGCTATGAGAGCAGCGAGCGCAGTGACGCAAGCATAATTGACCCGTGGACGTGCCTTTCTGACACACAGGACGTCAGCTACGACAGCGCAGACAAGCAAAGCGGAACAGCTGCATCTTCGCCCAAGCAGTTATACAATGCCATAAAAACGGGCATAGAAACTATCTGCAAAGCCCCGTCATTCAAGGAAGTGCAAAAGCATTGGTTCCAGTTCAGGAACAAATTCCTTGACGACGAGCAGTTTTCTCAAGAGTCAAACCAGATTCTGGGCAAATGCCTGGACACCCTGTCTTCTCTTATCAGCATAGAGAAAGAATTCCTTGACGGCAAAGGGCTGCAGGTGGAAAAGGCCTATTCATTCTTTCTGAACGAACTGCAGAACACGCAGTACATCAAGCAGACGAATACCGCCGGAGTTTCAGTCTTTCCGTACAAGACAACCGTCACGGCGTACTTCCCCTGCCAATATGTAATCGCCGCAGGGCAGTCTGAACTGACCGTAAAGTACACGCGCTTTCCGTTCCTCAGCAAGGCGGAGCGCTGCCGTCTGCTCAAAAACGGCGAAAGCGATGTCTCAGACCTTTTTGTGCGCCTGTACAACAAGGACGGCAACGCGCTATATTCCGTCGCAAAAGAAGCACTGGGCACAACCGCAATCCCATTCAGTTCCTTTGAGACAGACGAAGACCCGGTTGACAGCAAACGCTTTATTGACGACGTGCTTGCGCAAGACGCAGAGACACAGAGTCTGCTGGAACTGGACTGCATTAAACAGGAACACAACTTTCTTGCAACACAGTTCCGTGCAGGAGCAGACAAAGATGCAGGTCAAAGGGCCTCCGCCATGACGGTCTTTCCACAACAGTTCAACTCGTTCGCAGCATTTGCAGCCCGGCAGAAGAGCAGCCTGCACGCACAGCAGACACACACGGAAAGCGCAGGGCAGGCACTGCAAGAACAAATCGTCCTGCACAGCAAAAACGCTCAGACCGGCGCTGCAATCAGCATAAGCCAGTCCGACATGAACTCGTTCTTCCGCTGTCCGCGCTGCTGGACGTTTACAAGCGTACTGCACATAAAAGAAGACAGTCTCGACACACAGCTTGTGTCAGCCTATGACATCGGCAACATCAATCACAAGCTGCTCGAACTCTTTTTGTCAAAGCACCCCAAGCTTGAACCGCTGGCACTGGCAGAAACAGAAGACGAACTTCTCGCCTATTTGCTTAAACCGGAAGCAGGAACGGCAACGGCTTTTACCGCCGCAAAAAGCTACTGCGAGGGCAGCCCTCTGGTGCGCACAGTGCTGGAATCCCAGGCGAGCCGCTTTGCTTCCACACTGGCAAAGTTCATTGTCACATTCTACCAGACATTCCCCGGATACCGCGCGGAAGTTACAGAAGGCTCTTTTGTAAAAGACGAAGGCAGCTATGAGCTTAACGGCAAGAGCGACTTGATTTTATCATCCCCAGACGGTAATACACTTGCCATTGTGGACTACAAGAGCTACAACGTTCCTGCGGCAAAAAACTGCGTGGAACAGGACGGAGTGCTCGCGGACTTTCAGATGGCAATGTACGTTACGCTGGTTGAGGCATCAGACTTTGCAAAAGGCAGACCGGTGGAACAGGCCATGTTCGCAAAAATCAATGCGGACAAAAAGCCGAGTCTTGTTATCGGAGGCGAGAAAGGCACGCAGCGCAGAGAATACGACAAGACGCTGGAAGTGCTCAAGACGCAATACACCGACATCATGGCACAAGAAATCACCCAAAACAAGTACAGCATGACCGCCACAGACTCTTACCAGACCTGCAGCGGCTGCAAGTATACGGACATCTGCCGCAGCCGCTACAGTGCAGGCGGCGTAAATCTTGCGGCACTGGAAGAAGACACAGACTAAATAAGCTCGCGCAAGAAGTAATTGCCAACCTTTGCGCGGTTCATCAGGTCACGGAAATCACTGAACTTTTCCGGCGGGTCATAGAGCCTGCCGAACGCAATACAAGGCGTTCCGTCATCTTGTGAGCTGTAGGTTATAGTATAGGTCTTGCCAGAGAAGTTGAACTCAACTTCCCGCCTGGTGTCTATCTGAAACTGCAATTCTTCCTGAGTCATCCTGCCTTTACTTTAGTGGGCTTTACAGGCTCTGTCAATCAGTCTATACTTTTCTGATGAACGTAAATGCTAAAGACATCGCGCCTGACGCGCCATACTTTATATATCTTGACCATCTGCCCGATACAGAGCAGATGCAGGTGTGCCGTTCCAGCGGCAACGTAATTGTAAAGGCCGGGGCAGGCTCGGGTAAAACGCAGACTCTTGCGACGCGCTACGCCTACCTTGTAATCAGCAAGGGGCTGCGCGTTTCAGAGATTCTTACGCTCACGTTCACAAAAGCCGCGGCCGCAGAAATGTACAGCCGCATTTACCGCACGCTCAGCCACTTTGCCGAATGCATTCAGGAAGACAGCGAGGAAAACAAGCTTTACAAACAGCGCGCCGCCTGCGCCGTCAGTGAATTCTCAGACAGCCATATCCAAACGCTCGACTCATACTGCAGCGAAATCGTACGCAAAGCCTCTAACCGCTACGGCATCCGACCGGACTTCTCTCTGGCGTCTTCAGACGGCGAGCGGCAGATAAAAAACGCCGCGCTGGAATTCGTGCTCAAGCACCGGAACAACAAGGCGATTTTGGCATTGTGCAAAGCCGGTGAACTGGAAGACCTGGCAGAGCATTTGTTTGCCGCAACAATCATTCATCACACCTCAATAATCAGCGACGTAACAGCAAGCGGCGAAGGGCCGTTTACAGCATCTCTGGAAAAACAGCTTGCCTATGTCGCAGACATCTGGAACAAGGCCGCGCGCCGGTTCGCAGACGCACGCGAAAGCATGGCGGACATTCTAAAAGAAAACGAAGGCAAGAGCGCAGCCTTTGTGCAGAACCTAAAAATCGCGTTCGGCAAACAGGAGCCTGACGTAAACGTTACGGAGGCAAACATAACGGATACGGCAATGCCGCAGCAGATGGCGGACTTTGTTGAATACGCAGCTTCCTTTAATTTGAAAAAGGTCGGAATAAAGAACGAGGAACTAAAACAGGCAATCGATAACGTGAAAGCCGCCTTAACAGAGCTTTCAAGCGCCCAGTCTTTTGTCACTCAGTACAGTTCGATTTATGTTCCAATATACGAACTCCTTGACACCTTCCTGCTGCAGGTGAATTCCCAAAAACGCATTTCCGGCAGCCTCACATTCAAAGACGTAGGAGATTTGGCGCTCAAGATACTGCGGGAGCAGGAAGACATCCGGAGGCAAGAAAACTCAAGCTATGCGGAAATCATGATTGATGAATTCCAGGACGACAACGACCAGAACCGCGACCTGCTGTTTGAAGTCGCCGGTCTTGGAACAGACAGAGACAACGGCTCCGTGCGCAAGGCAGGGCTTTTCTTTGTAGGCGACGAAAAGCAGTCCATCTACAAGTTCCGCGGCGCTGACGTTTCCGCATTCAAGAACCTTGAGACAACACTGCCGGACGCGCAGCTTTGCCACATCTCAACAAACTACCGCTCTTCCATAAACCTGCTGCGCTCGTTCAACCGCCTCTTCGGCGGCTTTGCCACAAGCGGTGACGTAGCGCGCGAGTGCGGAAGCGCAAAAGTCTTTCCAGACTCAGTTAGCTCCGCGCAGAGCTTTGAAGCCACGTTTAACGAAGACGCGCGCGCAAAGGCAAAGACCGGCGACAGCGACGACGGAACGCAGCGCGCCTTTATCTGCCTATACAGCGAGCCGACGGAACAAGACGACACGCTGCTGAGCAAAGAAGAAGCGGAGGCAAACTTTATCGCAGAGCAAATCGAGCGGCTTCACAAGGAACAAAAGGCAGCTTACAAAGACATGGCCATTCTCTGCAAAAGCCGCACAAACTACACCACACTAGCGAGACTGCTTCTGCTCCACGGCGTTCCATACAGCTTTGACATGCAGCAGAACATCTTTGCGGAAGCTCCTGTCAACGACGTGTACAACTTTATCCGCCTCTGCGTCTATCCGTCAGACACGCGCGCGCTTACGGCATACCTGTGTTCTCCGTTCGCAGGATTCACTCCGCCTGAGGCCGAAGAAATTCTTGCCCTGCACGCCGCACAGCAAGCCCCTGCATTCGCCCTGCAAAAACAAGAGCACGAGCTTGACAGCGCGGGCATCAACACAGAACAGTTCCTTGCGGCAAAACACTTTTACGAAGACATGCGGCAGGACGTGCTCACACAACCGCTCACGCAGACCGTCACACAGCTGTGGTACGGCACAGGCTACCGCTACAGCCTGTACTTTAACAAGAGCGTGCGCTTTTTGCCGGACTTCGTACGTGAACGCTACCGTTCAAGCAGCTCGCCGCTAGAAGAAGAATACGAAATGCTCTTTGAACTCGCGCGCAAAACCGATGCAGACAACAAGAGCGCAGCCTGGTTCGTAGACCAGCTCAACAGCCTTAAGCACAAGACGTTCGGCGATGACAGCGCCGACATCGACGTAAAGGGCATTGAGTACCGCATGGAAGCCCGCGACGCCGTACAGATTATGACCATACACCAAAGCAAGGGCTTGCAGTTCAACTACGTATTCGTAACTGGCTGCGTTTCAAAAACGAAGGAACGCGGCGGCAAGACCTGGGTCATAAACACAAAGGACTATGGCCTTGACTGCGGACTTGCCGTAATCTACGGCAGCAAAGGCGAAAACATCTTTGCGCTCACAACAAAAGAACGTACCGACGCAATGCGGGACGCAGAGTTCCGCCGCTTGGTCTACGTTGCCGTAACACGGGCAATCAAAGCAGTTTACATTGTAGGCACACGTGCACACGTAACTCAAAAAGGAGACAACCATTCCATGCTGGAAGCCATCTGCAATCAGTACTGGGCATTGTCCCCGGAAAGCGGAAACATATTTTTACCGCTCAAAAAAGAACCGCCGTTCGACCTAGTGGAAATACAGCCGACAGAGCGGAGCAGCTTGTACCGCGGCAATGCGGCACGCGAGCTGACTCCTGCAGAATACGAACAGCTTCTTGGCAACACTGCCGCTCAGTATGCACGCTGCCAAGACAACACACCCGGCGCACAGGAAATTGCAAAGCTCCAGCTCTCGCCAAGCTCCCTTGAACGCCTTGCGCAAGAGTCAGCTCCCGCCGCCAGCAAAGGCAGCAGCGGTGAATGCGGCTACAGCGACATTGACCGCATTATAAAGCACACAGACACAGGGCACAGCGACCAAGACGGCAACCCGGTGTACAAGTTCGGCTACAACAACTTTGGAACTCTCTTTCACTCATACATGCAGGCATGGGCAAACGGAGCAGAAGAAAAGTTCCGCATAGACGATGCAGTGCTCGAAAAGCTCGCCAATGAAGCCGACGCGCAAATACTCACGACTATATGCAAAAAGATGAAAGATGCATTCCTTGCAAGCAACTGCGGCAAAGAGGCGGCAGAAGCAAAAAACAACAGCAGGGAATTCAGAAGCGAACTTGCGCTAAAGACAAAAATAGACAGCTACATTGTAAACGGCTCTGTCGACTTGCTCTACCAGAACGCGCCCGGCGGACAATACGACTACACCATCATTGACTACAAAACGGATTCGTGCATGGACAAAACAAAATACACAGGCCAGCTTGCCTGTTATCGCGAGACAGTCGCCCGGCTCTTTGAGATACAAGACAGAAACCGAATCCGCTGCGTACTTTTCTTTGCGCGCTTCGGCAAAGAAACAGAGCTAAGCGCACAAGAGCTAAGCGCGTTTCCCCTGGGCGACGGCACATTCAGCGCCGCGGCCGGGCAAGACTAGCGCTTTTTTACCAGACTGAATATCAGGCAGAGCGCGAACAGGACGGCGTTTACAATGACAATGGCCGCGCCGCTCGCGCCGCCTACATAATACGAAAGCACAAGGCCTGTTATTCCGCTTGCAAACGAGACCAGAACAGACACAAGCGTGTACTGTCTGCTGGAAGAACTCACAAGGCGGCTTGCGGCCGCTGGCAGAACCAGCAGACTGTTTATAACGAGCAGCCCCGTCCAGCGGATGCTCACAGTAACAATTGCCGCCGTCAGCAATGCGAATATCTGCTCAATAACAAACGTCCTGATTCCGCGGCTCTTTGCAAACACCGGGTGCATCGACGTTAAGAGCATCTGATTGTAGAACACAATCCACACAGCAACAAGAAGCACGCCCGAACACAAGAGCAGGACAATTTCCTGCGGCCTTATGCTCAGAATGTCGCCGACTAAGTAGCGCTGGTACTTTGCAAAGTTCCCGGTTGAACTCAGAAGCACAATTCCCAGAGCGACAGACGTAGAGGAAAACACTCCGATAATCGTGTCGGCAGAAGCCTTGCCCTTTATCTTTACGCTGATGATTACAAAGCCAAGCAGAAGAGAAAACACAAGCATAGAAAGCGTTACGTCGCGTATGCCAAGAATCACGCCAAGCGCAATTCCCGTCAGGGCAGAATGCCCGATTGCGTCAGAAAAGAACGCCATGCGGTTGGAAACAACCACCGTTCCCAGAATGCCGAACAAAGGGCAGGCGACAAGAACCGCAAGAAACGCATTCTTCATAAAAGTCGGCTCAAGCCAGTCAAAAGGCAACAGCGCCGAAAGCAGGGCATACACAGTATTCATAGCGTTTCCTCCGGCAGCATGATATGACCGAACACTTCCATAAAGTCTTCCCTGCGGTATACGTCCTGCACCGAACCGACGATAGCAGTCGCATTGTTTATAAAAACCACGCGGTCCGCATGACGCGCCACCAAATCCAAGTCGTGGCTGATGAGCAAAATCGTTATATCGTAGTCCCTGCGTATTGAAGAAACCAAGTCGTAAAAAGCCTTCAGACCAACGCGGTCAACACCGCTCACAGGCTCGTCCAAGAGCAGGATGTCCGGCAGGGGGTGAATCGCAAGCGCAAGCATAACGCGCTGCAGCTCTCCGCCCGAAAGGTCGCTCACACGGCGGTCAACCAGCTCCTGCGCGTTCGTCACCGCAAGAATGTCTTGCACGCGCGCTTTAGCCGCTTTGGTCGGCGGCAGCCACACAGGACGGCGGCTCGTTGCCGCAAGCACAAGGTCTTGCACGCTGATTGGCGTTCCGGCTTCAACCGCAAGAGACTGCGGCACATAGCCGAACGTGGGCTTTTCCTTTAAGACGTGCTCCTTGCTTATATGAACCTTCTTGCGCGGAGAATGCGACACAATGCGCGCCTTTACCTCGTCATTCGGAAAGCGCTCGCTTTCAAAAGTGATTTTGCCGCTGTGAGGGATAACGTCAAGCAGGGCTTTCATGAACGTACTCTTGCCCGCACCGTTCCGCCCGACAATCGCCGTCAGTTCTCCGCAGTGCAAGTGCAGGTTTATGTCCTTTAGAATCTGCTCATTGCCTATTTTTACGCCAAGATTTTCTATATTAGTGCAGCAAACATGCCTTTTACCAACAGGACACGCCATTCCAGACTCCGCCAAGCTGCTTTTCAAGCACCTGAGTATTCTTTTCCATCGCATCAAGATACGCGTCTTTGTCCATAACACCGGTCACCGCAGGGTCAAGCTCCGCTACGGCCAGCCCCGTCTCGCGGCTGATAATCTCCGCCGCGGCAGAAGAATACTGCGGCTCGGCAAAAAGCGCGACTTTGCCGCCGGAGCTGACGGCATCCTTTATGAGCAAGACAAGCTCCGCCATCTCCTTTGCGCTCGGCTCCGTTCCTGCCTCGCGTTCTATCACCGCCGCAAGCTCCAGATTGAATTCCGATGCAAAATACGGAAAAGCCTCGTGAAACGTTATGATGCGGCTGCCGGCAAACTTGTCGAGCCGGGAATGCATATCATCGCTCAGTCGGTTAAGCTTTGCTATATATGCCTCGCCGTTCGCCTTGTACAAAGCGGCGTTATCCTTATCAAGCTCGCACAGTCCGTCCGTAATCCGCCGAACCTGCCAAGCAGCCCCCTGCGGACTGACCCACACATGGGAATTTCCGTCAAACAAGGCAAAGCCTTCCGCGGCAACGATTGCGCGCTCCTTCTTTGCCTCAAGCGCCTTATCCAAAAAGTCTTCCATGCCAGCGCCGTTCATCACAAGAATGTCACACGCCTCAAGAGTCTGCATGTCTTTTGTTGTCAGCTGATAGTCATGCAGGCAGCCGGTGTCAGCAGGGGCAAGCATGGCAAGCTGAACATCCGGCACAGCCTCTGTAATATTCATGAGCATAATGTACAGTGGATAGAACGTAGCCAGAATAACCTTTTTACCGCCGGCAGAATGACCAGTCTCCCGCTTTGAACAAGAGGAAAAGAAACACAAAACAGC
>CAZKPZ010000015.1:27512-34139 GCA_964554745.1 uncultured Treponema sp.
AACAATACCGGTAAGACGCGCTTTCTCATAGTTTATACAGTAACGCAAAAAACACTTTTACACAACACAAAAAAAAGACCGCCGGAAGCTATATTCCAGCGGTCTTGTTGGCATTACACCAAAGACAGGTTATTCATACCGCTCATTATGAGTTAGCGGCAGCATCACCTTCGATTTTGTCGTAGCCCACTTTACCAGTAAGAGGATTCGTCAACCAAGGTGCATCAATCTTCTCGCAAATATTTAGCTCTGTATCCAAATCTTCAGGGTTCTTTGCAAAGAATTTGCACTTGTCCATTCTTGGCTTAAAGTTTACTGTCTCGCCAAGCTTGAATCCTTCCTTAGCAGCAGCCTGAACACGAGCAATCACATTCTGCGTCTTTGTAGCAAGGAAGAGATGTGTCTCAGCTCCCAACGGCTCCTTGTTTGTAATCTTCAACTGCATGTTGTTTTCTGCAGCCGGAGAATCCTGGTACTCAAGGTCTTCAGGGCGTACTCCAAAGTAAACCTCTTTTCCTACATAAGCCTTAAGAGCTTCCTGCTGTGCGGCATTCGGCGTAATTTCAAAAGTTCCTTCATCAGCAACAATCTTGTCACCAACTTTCTTGATTGTTACAGTCAAGAAGTTCATTGGCGGAGAACCGATGAAGCCCGCTACGAACTTGTTAATCGGGTGATTGTACAAATAGAGTGGCTCACCAATCTGCTGTACATGCCCGTCCTTCATGACGACAATCTTCGTTCCCATTGTCATGGCCTCAATCTGGTCATGGGTAACGTAAATCATTGTCGCACCAAGCCTCTGGTGCAATGCGGCAATCTCGCCACGCATCGTTACACGGAGCTTTGCGTCAAGGTTTGAAAGCGGCTCGTCAAAGAGGAAGACCTTCGGGTTACGGACGATTGCGCGGCCTACTGCAACACGCTGTCTCTGTCCACCGGAAAGAGCCTTCGGCTTGCGGTCGAGATACTGGGTCAAACCAAGAATCTTCGCAGCGTCATCAACACGGCGCTGAATCTCAGCCTTGTCCATCTTGCGAATCTTAAGACCGAACGCCATGTTGTCGTATACCGTCATGTGCGGATACAAAGCGTAATTCTGGAATACCATAGCGATGTTTCTGTCTTTCGGCGGAACGTCGTTCATGAGTTCGCCGTCAATGTACAGCTCACCTTCGCTGATGTCTTCCAGACCAGCTACCATGCGGAGAGTTGTTGACTTTCCGCATCCAGAAGGACCTACGAATACGCAGAATTCCTTGTCTTCGATAGTGATATTGGCATTCTGTACGGCACGAACATTGCCGTCATAGATTTTGCCGATACCCTTCAGTTCTACCTTTGCCAAGTTGGCCTCCCAAGGGGTTATATTATGGTTATTATTATACGGCCTGCCGGAACAGAAGTCAAATTTTATTTTTGTAAAATCCTGTTTTTTCTGCTAACTTCAATCAATATTTAGACGGAAAGAGACCATTTTTAACAATTATAGAATAAATCAAGAGAGTAAGGCGCGTGTCTTCCAGGGCGGCACCGCCGGCGCGCGTCTCCATGTCGTAAGTAGATATCAGGGCAAGGATTGAAGCCGCAGTTCCGGCTCCCCAGATTCTGGCGGCAGCCGCATACTGCACGCGCTTTTTCTTGCTGGCAAAGCCGGCCGCCTTAAGCTGCACCTCGGAAGGTGTCTTGCCGCCCGAATAGAGCGCTTCGTACGCGCGCAGCTGGCGGAAGCAATAGGCAAGCCCCGCAAGCACCGCCGTACCTGACGCCTCGCGCGACAGCCTTATCTTCTGCAGAATGCCAAGAGCCGTTTCAAGCCGCTCCTTTGGCGAACGGCTGCCGTCTGCCATCGCCTCGAACAGGGTAAAGGCATTCTCTTCCCTGTTGTGAGACAAAATCTTGTCAACATCGGCGACAGTAACGCGGTGCCCCTTCTCGTAGCAGTAAAAAAAGCGCGAACACTCGGAGCGCAAGGCCTCGGTGTTGTTCTCCACCATGTCCAGAATCTGCTCAACTGCATCGCCGTCTATCTGGAAGCCGTTCTTTTCAAAAAAACGGATCACCCACTGCGGCTTCTGGTTGTCGAACATCTCCCAGAACACCTTCTTGCGCGCGGCGGAAAACAGCTTTTCCAAGCCCTTGTCAACGCCGTTCTCGTCTGACTCAAAGATGAGGGTATTCGGACTGTCTGAGGAAGCCTTTATATAGGAAGAAATAAGCGAAATATCCGCCTTGCCCTTTATAAGCTCGGCGTTCTTAAAGACAACAAACAGCGCGGAAGAGAAAAGACCGCCGTTTTCCAGCTGGGCAATAACATCAGCCACGCGCGTTTCGGAGGCATAATACTTATAAAAATCCAAATTGCCGTTCTTTTTTTCCGCGTCAAGGCGCAGACGTTCCACGGCGTCCCCCTTATCGCCGTTTTCTGGTCCGGTAAAAAGATAGACTTCTGCTTCTTTTGCACTCATACAGCGTAAGGGGTTCTCTGTTAGTCTTCTTCGAACTTAGAGTCAAACAGCTTCTCTATTGCCTCGGCAGCTTCCTTTTCGTCACTGCCGTCAACCTTGAGAGTAAGCGTTGTGTTATATCCAGCAGCCATGGTAATAACGCCCATGATGGACTTTGCGTTTACCGTAGTAGTGCCTTTTTCCATGATTATTTCCGCAGAAAAATTATTGGCTGTCTGAGCTATAAGCGCCGCCGGGCGCGCATGAATACCGGCCCTGTTGCGGACGGTCAAAATCTTCTCAATCACGACGTTACTTCCTTATCTTCTATTATATATTACTATCAGTAAAAGTCCTCGCTGCCATAATAAGCAGTCTGGGCTTCACCGGATTCAATCCACTTAAGGATATTCTGGTTAAACTCCCTTGCAGAGAAATAACCCATGCTCTTGAGCCTTTCGTTCATCGCGGCCGCCTCTATGATAATCGGCATATTGCGGCCGGGTTTTACAGGCAGCTCAATGTACGGAATCTTTACGCCCAGCAAGTCCGTCCTGCTGACCTCGGTTCCAAGCCTGTCATAAACCTTGTTCTGATCCCACGCCTCAAGCTTTACGACCAGCTGGATTTCCTTCTGGTCGCGGATTGCACCCACACCGTACAGCTGGGAAACGTTGATGATTCCCAAGCCGCGTATTTCCATGTGGTGGCTGATGTACTTGTTGGCACCGCGGCCAATCAGCGTATTGCCGTTCACACATGAAAGTTCCACAATGTCGTCAGCAACCAGACGATGCCCGCGCTCAACAAGCTCCAGAGCAGTCTCGCTCTTGCCGACGCCGCTGTCGCCCATAATCAGGATTCCGATTCCGTAGACTTCCACAAGAACTCCGTGAAGCGTCTTTTTTGGAGCAAAGACATTGGAAAACACACGGAGCAATCTGGCGGAAAATTCCGACGACTCAAAATCCGTCTGCAAGACAGGGCAGCCGGCATTTTCGGCAAAATACAAAAAGACCCCGTCGGGAGTCAGATTGTGCGTAAAGACCACGCACGGCATTTCATATTCAAAGAACTTCTTTATACACTCAGTGTTGCCCTCACGCTGCATCTTGGCAAGATACGCATACTCACCACGGCCGAACAGCTGCAGCCGCTCATAGGCGAACGAATCATAAAAGCCCGCCAGCTCAAGCCCCGGCCTGTTGATATCAGGAACACTTATAATACGCCCAAGGCCACTTCTGCCCCCAATACACCTTAGATTGAGAGAATCATGGCCTTTCAAGTCCAAGTCAAGCAAATCAAGAACCGTGAAACTTTTTTCAGGCATAAATACTATTATACTAAAATAGGAGATTTTTTCAAGGCTTTATAAAAAAGGCACAGGCTTTTTGCCAAAAACTCAGTGCGCTTTTACCCAAAAAGCCTGAGCCTTTTTTGGTTGAAACCTGTGAATTCTGCCTTAAGCCATAGCACTGCATTCGGTATAGCACAAAGCAACACAAATAGCTAGAATGGTACTCATGCCAGAAACAAGCACACAATCACGCGGACATTCATTCGACCTGTTCTTCCCAGAAAATTCGGGCTTCTGCAAGACAGAGATTTCTTTTTTCAAGGGAGAGCCTGACTTACAATCTGTCTACGGCAGCAAAAGCGACCACTCGCTCTGCCGTCTTTTTGTTACGGACACAACTATTGCGCAGCTCCCCCCGGTACAGGCATTCATCAGGCAGCTTAAGAGCGCCCCTCAAGAAAACGACGCACTTGTCATCCTAGGCGCGGGTGAATCATACAAGACCATAGAAAGCGTTCTGGCAATCGTAAGAGCCGCCCTGGAACAGAACTTTACGCGCAACTCCGTGTTCATAGGCATAGGCGGCGGCGTTATCTGCGACATGACGGGCTTTGCCGCCTCGATGTTCAAGCGCGGCGTACAGGCGGAGTTTGTGCCCACCACGCTCCTTGCCGACGTAGACGCGGCCATAGGCGGCAAGACCGGCTGCGACTTTGAAAGCTACAAGAACATGATTGGCGCGTTCTACCCTGCCCGCGCCGTACGAATCTGGAGCAGCTTCACAAAGTCTCTCAGCGAGAGGGAATTCCGCTCAGGGCTGGCAGAAGCCATAAAGACGGCCTTTCTCTTTTCCGCCGACCTGCTTACTTATATAGAAGAATATCACGACCAGATTCTTGCTCGAGATGATGAAGCCCTGTTCAAAATCATAAGCGAATGCGCCGCGGCAAAGGCAAAGATTGTTCACGAAGACTTTAAGGAAAAGGGCGAGCGCGCGTTCCTGAACTTGGGGCACACCTTTGGCCATGCGCTTGAAAGCGTCGCCGGGCTAGGCACCGTGACTCACGGCGAAGGCGTAGCCTGGGGCATGGGGTGCGCCGCAGACCTTACCGTTCAGCTCTGGCCGGAATGCGGCGGCTACGCGCAGCGCTGCAAAAAGCTGCTCGCCCTGTACGGCTACGACATGGCTCCGCTGCCGTCCGCACTTTTGCAAATGCCCGGCGCAGAGGGCAAGCTTCTTGACGCAATGAAGAAAGACAAAAAGAACATCTCCACAAACAAAATCCGCGTTATCCTAAACCGTGCAAGCAACGACACGCAGATTGCCGAAGTTGAGGATAACATGATTCTCAGCGTGCTCAAAGCGGAGCGCGGAGCATAACCGTGCACATCGTCTTTTACAGCACCAACTCCAACAGCTTTGACGGCGCAGACTACAAGATACGTTCCGTGCCGTCGCGGCAAAGCGAATGGGAACAGCTTGCCCGAGTGCACGGCGAGCACCGCATCACGCTGGCGACACAGCTGCCCGGCTCATTCCTGCTGGATTTGAGCGGCAACCAGATTGCGCAGAAGGCGGCCGGCGTGGACTACGTGATTCTTAAAGGCAAGACAGCCGCCGCCGTTGCAAAAGAAATTGCCGCGCTCAAAGCCGACCTTGCAGTCTCCGTGTCGTTCTGGGAACGCCCCTTTGACTACCTTGCGCTCAATGACGCGCTCATTGCACAGGAACTGCGCAAGGCCGGCATACGCACAATCTGCCACAGCGCCCAAAGCGAGATGACCTGCTTTGACAAGTCCCTTACGCGCGACCGTCTGCGGGCGGCCGGCTTTGCCACGGCAGAATCAGTGTTCGTAAAGCGGGAACTCTACTGGTGCGAGCGTGGCAACTCCGCCATAGAAAACAACGTATACAAGGAATACATCTTTGCAAAGCTCCAGGAACTGCACTACCCGGTCATTGTAAAGCCGGCATACGGCCTAAGTTCCTACTCCATGCTAAAGGCTGTCTCCCCCAAACAAGTCATCGCCTGTCTTAATTCCGGCAAGACCAAGACCGACAGCCTGGTTGAAGAATTCATAGAAGGAGAGCAGTTCGGTACGGAAATCTACGGCACAGACGGCAACTACGCAGTTATGCCGCCCTTCATGTTCTCGGTGGACAAGTGGGGCATAACCAGTCCCAAACAGGGCATCAAAATCGGGCCGCTCGTCTCCGACCTTTGCCGCAAGAAATACAAGCTTGACGCTCTCGAAGAGCAGCTGCAGCACCTTGCCCGCGAGCTTGAGCTGCAGGGAATAGCACAGGTTGACCTTGTGTTCGCACAGGGCACTTGGTACATAATAGAAGTGAACCCGCGGCTTTCGGGCATGACGCAGACCTACGCCGCCGCGCTCGGCATTCCGCCGGGCGAGATTCTGTTCCATGTGGCAGACGGCACAGTGCAAGAACTGCTGCCGCGTCTGACGGCAGACTGCCTGTGCAACTTTAAGATTCCGCTGCTTGACGACGCCACGCTTGACGGCATTCTGACACTGCCCTTCATACTCTATTCACAGCAGCTGCACAACATAGCGGCAAAACAACTGCGCGAGCGCGGCTACAGCGAAGTCATCATCCGGGGTGACAAAGACCCTGCCAGCATCGTGACCAGACTGCAGCAACTGGAAGAACGTTTCCCCGGCACGGTTGACCCGGTGTTCTTGCAGAACGTGCGCGACATAACGCAAAAGCTCCGCTAATTGCAAAAGCTCAGCTAAAACTTGACTAAAATCAGGCAATACGGTATATTGCAGTAGTCAGTTTTGGGGATATAGCTCAGTTGGTAGAGCGTGTGGTTCGCAATCATAAGGTCGTCGGTTCGATCCCGATTATCTCCA
>CAZKPZ010000016.1:0-9741 GCA_964554745.1 uncultured Treponema sp.
CTTGTAAGAGGCATAATAAGAATGCCGGAAGGAAAGAGTAAGAATCCGAACTCAAAGCGGCCGGAGTTCCCAGCTTGACAAATGTGCACATAAAATGGAAACTAGATGTAGTGCAATTCCAAGCGGGCTGCAAGCACAAGCCACGCTATGAAGTAAAAGCTTTATTGTACGGAGGTTTTTATGAAGAATTTACTGAAGCTATTTTTATTCACGTCATCACTGTGCACATTCCTTTTGTTCTCGTCTTGCTCATCTGCAGCCTCGTCATCAGGCAGCGAAAGCGGCTTGACGGTCAGCTTCAACATGCCGTCATCAAGCTCCCGTTCAGCACGCGCCATTACATCCGGCGCGGAAGTCAAGCTCAAGATGATCGGCACTTACACCAGCGAGTTGGTTACCTCCACAATAGGCAGCAACGGCACTTGCAGCGTCACATTCCATGACGTTCCCGTAGGCTCGGTCGTCACCGTGGTGGCTACAATCACCGACACGGCGAACAACAACCAGGGCTACATCGGCGCGAGCGAAAAAATCACCGTAACAAAAGCCTGCACTGCAGAAATCAACATGGTGAACGCGGGCTACATAAACGTGAGCGGCGCAGGAGTCGCAAGCCTGACAGGCTCGGGTCTGAGCACGCTGCCGAGTGGCTTTACGTATACGTGGGGTACGTCATCTTCCGACATAACATTCAGCGGAAGCGGATACTCCGTAAATTACACTTACTCCGGGAGTACTTCGATTTCCGACGAAATTACCTGCATTGTCAGCTACAAGGGAACGAACCTGCTCAAGCGCTCCGGCTACTTTACATTCGGCTAAAAGCTTGGTCAAACAAGGACATTAAGAATGAGCGGTGTTATATTTCTTGTAATTTATCTGCTTTTTTGGCTCGGGCCGATTATTCCCGGCGTGCTGATTGCACAAAAGAAGAACCGGTCGCCGCATATTTTCTGGCTGGGCATAATCCCCGGCTTTGCTTTCTGGATTTTTATCATCATGCTCTTCTTAAAGCCGCTGGGCAGATGCTCTTCATGCGGCAAGAAACTTCCTGCCGGCTCTAAGGTCTGCCCCTACTGCGCCGCACAGGTTGAGACGGTTCAAAAAAGCGAGGAAGAGCTTAAGCAGGAAAATAAAGCGCGCAGAAAGACAACTCTCATCACGCTTGCGGCAGTCACGGCAATCATAATTGTCTTGATAGGAGCGATATTCTGTTTTATAAACGCGACCTTTGCAAATTCGGAGCCGTATAAGACATCAATCGCGCTGATACAAGCGAATGACGAAACATCGCAATATCTTGGCGGCGGCTTTAAGCGGAAGGGAATGTTCAGCGGCTCTATAAACACAAGCGCAGACGGCTCCGGCACGGCGAACTTTTCATACAAGGTACAGGGGCAGAACGGCATTTCCCTCGTTTATGTGGATGCCGAAAAGAAAAACGGCGTCTTGACATATTCAGAAATCATGTTCTTTAAGATTCTGAACGACGCGGAATACATTGACCTGCTGGCAGAAGCAAATCAATAGTTGTAGGAAACTGTACCAACTCTTCTGAGTAGATATATCTGTGTTACTAGGCTAGACATGCCACTGTTACTAGGCTGGATGTGCCTTGTCTTCTTAGTAACACAGCATTGACCTCTTAGTAACAGAGGCTTGCCTTCTTAGTAACAGTGCCTTACCCTCTAACTAACAGTGGCTCACCTTACCCTGCGCACACGACGGTGTTTGCGCTAGTTCAATTCCTAAAGTTGTATTCGATAAGTTCGGGGTGGTACTCAAAGTGCATGTTGTCGTAGATTGTCCACTTGCCGCCCCAGATAAAGCCTTCGTCTTCGAATATCTGTATGACGGCATCGGGCGGCATCCAGCGGCGGTTTAGCGGAATAAGCATCCAGTCGTCAGGGTGGCGGTCTTTTGCCCAGCCCCAGAATATCTGCTTGCCGCCCTGGCTTTTGGGCAGGATGTCCACCGCGATTCCCAGTGAGTGGAAAGACTTGCGGTTGGTTCCTTCAATGATGCGCCAGAAGTAGGAGTCATTGCTTTTTATTCCTGCAAGAAATTTCTTTACCTCGTCATTCTTTGCGGCCTCGGCGTTGATCCGCCTGTTTACGCGCGCAAGCACCTGCACCACACGCTTGTGCACAGTTGCCCGGTGACCAAGAAAGGTGATTCGCTGCAAGTGCGATTCAAGTTCGCCGCGCGTTGTACTCTGATAGAGGAAGTCAAAAAAGAACATCGGCGTGCCCGGTCCGCCCTTGCGGTTCTCGCGCGAAGTCTGCTCCTTTATGCGCTGCTGCTCTTCCGCACTCATGCCGGCCGGGTCTGCGAGCACTCTGGGGTAGCTGTACAAAAGCGGCCAGTATTTGTCAGCGTTGGCAAGCTCCTTCTTGGGCAGCATGCTGCCGCCGCACCAGTAAAAGTCCGCTGTGCGCACGTTCGGCCCCCGGCCGTTTGCAGGTATCGTAACGGTGATTATCCAGTCTTCCACATCCTGGTCCCAGCCGCGCGCAAAGTTCACGTCGGGGTAGGCGCGCTGCAGATACACCAGGTTGCGTATGCCCCTGCCGAATTCAGGCAGTTCCTGCGCAGGGTGTCCGTCCTCCGAGTTGGGCATATCGGTGTATCCCAAAGTGTCAATGTGCTGTTCGTCTTGTATCTGAAGTTCCGCAGAAAATTCGTTCCAGCCGGTCGCACTGGCAATACAGGTTACACCAGTTATACCGGAGAGAAACAGAACTATAGACGCAATGCAAAGATATTTTGAGATGCGAGTTTTTAACATGAAGACGCGCTTTAAAATAAATAAATCAACACAGCCAGACCAAAGTCAAAGGCTCTGTTGATTCACAAAACTAATCCGGCATACGCTGCAGCGGCTTATCTTTTCTTGAGATATGCAGTCCAGTACACCGCGCCTACGCAGAACGCGCCGCCGGTGATGTTGCCGATTGTAACAGGCAGCAGGTTGCGGACAACAAAGTTAAGCCAGTTCAAGCCTTCCGTGCTCACTGTTGCGGCGATGTCCGGATATGCGATGCTTGCAAAGATGCCGGCAGGAATAAAGTACATGTTCGCGACGCAGTGCTCGAATCCGCAGAGAACAAAGAGGAATACAGGCAGATAAGAGGCGATAATCTTGCCGGAAAGCTCTGATGCGCCAAAAGATATCCACACCGCAAGGCAGACCAGGAAGTTACAGAGAATGCCCTTTATAAAAGCGGCGTGAGGCGGCAGCACGCACTTTGCGGCTCCCGTCTTTATGACGGCCTCTATCAGTCCGGGAAAGAGATTGAGCGAATTGCTGAAAACAACCATCGCCGCAATCGCCATACCGCCGATTAAGTTTCCGATATATGCCAGACACCAGTTTCTGAGCATGTCTTTTACACCGATCCGCTTTTCCAACACCGGAACAAAAATCAGCGAATTGCCTGTAAACAGCTCGCCGCCGGCGCAAAGAACCAGCACCAACCCGATTGGGAAAATGAGCGCACTTGCAAAACGCGAAAGAGCCGCGGGCTGAAGACCCACGGAGCCTACAGCGCTGCCGACGGCTCCCAGCGCGATGAATGCGCCTGCCAGACAACCGAGAGCCAGTGTCTTGCCAACTCCGTAGCGGGTTTTACCAATCCCGACATTGACATAATTCTGTGCTATTTGTGAAGGTCCGTTCATAATTCTTTATTGTAGCATAAAGCCCGGCAATTATCAACGAAAAAATCACGGCAAAAAAGAACTTTGCGCAGCGGTGTAAGGCCGCATAAGCCGTCACGCAAGGCTCTTCTTTATAGCCTGTTGTGCATTGCGGCAAAAAGAGCTATCCTTAGTCTATGGCACAGAAAAACAAGAATAAATTATTAACTGTCATACTTGTTGTGGCTTCGCTCTTTGTCTTTCCGCTCTGCGCGGCAAGCAAGAACGTAAACAGCTACACGCTGGATAACGGACTCACGCTCTTTACAAGCGAGAACCACAGCGTTCCGTTAGTCTACATAGAAATCGCCGTAAAGGCCGGCGGAGTGGCTCAGACGCCGGAGACGGCAGGCCTCTTCCACCTGTACGAGCACATGATGTTCAAAGGCAACGAGCTGTACCGGGACGCGGCTTCGGTACAAAAGGCCATCAACGACATGGGTGTCACCAGCTGGAACGGTACGACCGGCGCGGACTGCGTGAACTACTTTTTTACGATACCCAAAGACCAGCTTGAAAACGGACTTGCCTTCTGGAACGCCGCAATCCGCAGCCCCCTCATGGACGCGACGGAATTCGAGAGCGAAAAGAAGGTTGTCCTTTCAGAAATAGAAGGAGACCAGGCGGATCCAGGCTCAATACTTTCGAACTATCTGCGCACCAAAATCTTTCCGGACGCGCCTTACCGCGCCGACCCGGCAGGTTCGTTCGACGTGGTGCGCAACGCCACCGTCGCCCAGCTGCGCGACATCCAGAGCAAGTACTACATTCCCTGCAATGCCGCACTCTTTGTGGGCGGTGACATCAGCTCTGCGGAAGTATACTCGCTGACCAAGAAAATATGGGGCAGCTGGTCAAACAACGGCAACAGCGCACCGGCAAAACAGGCGCGGCAGTCCATGACTCCGTTCAGCGACGTAAAGCTCGCGGTAATGCCGTATGACAAGGTGACGGAACAGATTGCCGACGTGGAAGTGTTCCTGCGCGGAGCCGACACCGACTTTGCGCTCAACGACACTTACGCCGCCGACTATCTGGAGACCCTCTGCGACGACCCGGACGGAGCCTTTAAGCAGGGACTTGTGAACGACGACGCGCTGCAGATTCCCGACTCAAGCTACGTGTGGGCAGGCGGCGACTTTTCGCGCGCGGCGGCTATGCTTTCGTTCGGCGCGGTCATGATGTCGCCCCAAGAGGACTTGCTAAAGCGCGTCGAGCGGCTTTACAGCAGGGTCACAGGCGAAATCATCCCGGAAATGACGGAAGACAGCTCGCTCTACAGCAAGCAGAAAGTGGCAGATGTCGTGCGCAAGCTTTCTGACAGCGACATTGTTTCCACGCAGACTGCGGAGGGCATTCTTACGCGCGTACGCAGCGCCTGGCTACGCGCCACGCCGGACTACTACTATGGCTACAACAGCCGCATGTCCCGCGTTACGCAAAAAGACGTGCAGGACTTTGCCGCAAGGTACATCACAGGAGAGGGCTGCAAGCCGCTCGTCCTGGTGCTTGTGAACCCGGCCGTATACAAGAAGCTAAGCGAGCAGTTCGAGGCAAAGGGCTACGAGCTTGTGAGCGCGGAAAACGCCTTCTGGTGGAAAGACGCGCGCTATGCGCCGGACGCTGCTAAAGTCGCGCTTGAGACCGGCACGGTGCAGCCGCAGGAGATATACGTTCCGTCTTCTTCAAAGGCTGCGGAAAAGTCCTATGACTTGGCTTCAAGCAAGAAGGTGGACAACAAAAAGCTCAAGAACGGCATCCCGGTATACATACTCAAAGACAGCAAGAGCCGCATTTCCACGGTGAGCATAGCCGTTCGCGGCGGCATTGACCGCCTGAGCGAGCAGACCTCCGGCCTTGAAAGCGCGCTCTTTAACATGATGGCCTCCAGCTCAAAGGGCTACAGCTACGACAAGCGCAAGTCGCTGAGCTTTGCAAACCAGTCTTCCATAGGCTACAGCTGCAAGGCAGCAGGCAGTTCGCTCTCGCTTTCTTCTATAGATACCTACCTCTACGACATGCTGCCGGTTCTTACAGACGGTTTCGTGAACCCGGACTTTGACGAAAAGCTCTACGGCCTTATGATGACTGACTATGCGCAAAGCATACAGTTCATGCAGAACGACCCCGGCTCTATCTTAAGCTACCAGATGGGCAAGTCAATCTACAAGAACCACCCCTATGCCGTAAAGACTTCGGTAACACCGGACTCCATTGAAAGCATCACTGTTAAGAACATGCAGCAGCTCCACACGGACATTCTCAACGGAGAGAACATATTCATCTTTGCTTCAGGCAACATCAACGCGGCAAAGCTGGTAAAAGAGCTGAACAAGACTCTAGGCAAGCTCGCCTTTGACAAAAGCAGCGTCTACAAGCCGCACAGCGTGCCGCCGGTAAAGGCTTCGGGCAAGCCGGTTGTGCTCACTCACGGCTCGGCGCTGGGCACGGGCTTTGCCTACCGCGTGTTCGCAGCTCCCGCCGCTGACAGCGCGGACTACATTCCTGCAGTAATCGCGTCAAACATTTACTCTACCATACTGTTCAACGTGGTGCGCGAACATTACGGCGACTGCTACACGCCGTCTTCAGGCATGCAGCTTTCGCGTGCGCCGATTGCCTATGAGTACATCTTTAAGCTCTCCGACCCGGAGAATCTGGTAAAAGACGTGGCAGAGGCGCGCGACTACATGGCGCAGGGCAAGGTGATAGACAGCGTGGGCAAAGACGGCAACTACGTTGTGTCCAACATAGAAGACGCGCTAGCAAGCTACAAGAACTCATACATTGTGTCCACCTATTCCGGGCAGCGCACCGCGGCGGCTGTCGCCGGTCAGCTGGTGTACAACCTGCTGAGCTACGACGACTTGTTCTTCTCAGACAAGCTCGACGCGCAGGTGCTCCACCTTACGGCACAGCAGGTGACGGACGTGTTCAAAAAGTACTGGTGCGACAGCCCGAGCCAGTGGTGGTTCATGGTCGGCCCAGACCTAAAGGACAAGCTGAAATACTAAATTCTATTTGATTAAATTACGTTTATGGGATACATTTTAATATGTATCTCATATTACAGTATTTGGAGGTAAGAAATGGAAGGATATGATTCTATAGGAGTCGACAGACCGGCGGAAGACGCCCAGCGCAAGTTCATGGCCAGCACCTACGGCTGGATGGGCATAGCGCTGCTCATCAGTGCGGGCGCTGCCTATATTACGGCAAGCAGCCCGGCACTGCTCAGATTTATCTTTGTTCCGACATGGCACTATATGGTTCTCGCAATAGGGGAAATCGCTCTTGTCTGGTGGCTTTCTGCCTCAATCCGCAAAATCAGCCTGACAACCGCAATAATAGGATTCATTGCATACTCCGTCATCAACGGCATGACGCTCTCAAGCATTCTGTACGTGTATTCACAGAACAGCATCGCAGTGGTATTCCTGTCATGCGCTGCGATGTTCGCCGGCATGGCCATCTACGGACTCAAGACCAAGAGCGACCTGCGCGGCTACGGACGCTATCTGATTATGGCTCTCTGGGGAATCATAGTTGCTTCTCTGCTGAACTTTCTCTTTAAGTCAAGCAGCTTGAGCTTTGTGATTTCCCTGGTGTCTGTCGCAGTCTTTGCAGGACTCACGGCTTATGACAGCCAGAAGATTCTCAGCATCTCGACCCATGCCGACGACAGCGAGGCATTCGGCAAGATTGCCATAATCGGCGCACTTGAGCTGTACCTGGACTTCATCAACATGTTCCTGGCACTCCTGCGTCTCTTTGGCCGCGGCAGAAACTAACCCCCGCGGAACAAACGCACACATAAAAAAGGGCACTGAACGGCATTATAAAAGCGCTGTCTGGTGCCCTAGTTTTTTATCTTTATTGAACCTATTATCTTCTTAAAAACCGGCTCCCATGAATCATAGGTTTCGGGCAGAGCCGTTGCCGTAACGCAGTAGGTCATATTCTTCTTTACAATGAATTTAATATACTGCCTGATGTGTGTTCCCGTCAGCACGCCGTCTAAGACTATATGCGTCCAACCGTCATCTACAATCTGATAGCTGTCGTAAAAAGTCATGAAGTTCTGCTTAAGCTCATCCACAACTTCTGAATTAGACATATCGTCTGGCCGCGCTCCGCAGCTCACAGTGATACGCTCGCGGAAAGTGTCGTTCAGCTCTTCTGGAGAATAGAAGATGAATATCATCGATGAATCGCACAGGCTCTGGGCTATCCAACCTTCCGGCAGTTCTGCGGCAACCTTTCGATAACCGATGCGCACATTCTCGCCTGCAACTGCAAAAAAGAGAGGCAGTAGAAGTATACAGACAAAGGTTTTGACGCGCCGGTTCATAACTCTTTATTATTATACAGAAGCGACGAAATATATACAAGGAAAAAGACGAACATTTCAGTTATTCTAAGCGTATCTTGACCAAATAACAAAAACTCAAACAGCAAACCGCTGTTACAAAAGCAGCTTTAGTGTTATCATACTTGAGCACATTTGTTAAAGGGGGCTTTCTTGAATCAGTATAAGGTAACAGGTATGAGTTGTGCGGCCTGCCAGAGCCGTGTTGAAAAAGCAGTATCTAAAGTGCCGGGCGTTACAACGTGTTCCGTAAGTCTGCTCACCAATTCCATGGGAGTAGAGGGAACGGCGAACCCGGCAGACATCATCAGCGCAGTAAAAAAAGCCGGATACGGCGCTCAGCCGCTCGGCGCTAGTTCTGCCGCCAGCGCAACAAGCAGTATTGCGGAACAAGAAAACCTGTTACAAGACACAACCTCGCCCGTGCTAAAGAAGAGGCTCTGCTCGTCGCTGATACTTCTGCTTGCGCTCATGTACGTAAGCATGGGGCATAACATGCTCGGTCTGCCCCTGCCGCATTTCTTTGACGGCAACTACATTGCGCTCGCCTTGGTGCAGATGATTCTTGCCGCCGTAATCATGCTCATCAACAAGAAATTCTTTGTCAGCGGCTTTTCCGCAGTGCTGCACGGCGGCTCCAACATGGATACCCTCGTGGCGCTCGGTTCGGGCACAAGCTTTGTCTACAGCACCGTCATGCTCTTCGGTATGACAGACGCCGTGCTGCACAACAACGGACAAGTAAGAATGTTCGCCGCAAACCTCTACTACGAGAGCGCGGCGATGATTGTAACGCTGATTACCCTGGGCAAGCTGCTTGAGTCCATTAGCAAGGGGCACACAACTGACGCGCTCAAAAGCCTGATGGAACTCACGCCCAAGACAGCCACCGTACTGCGCGACGGCAAGGAAGTCACCATACCGGCGGAAGAAGTGCGCGTGGGCGACTTCTTTACCGTGCGCCCCGGGCAGAGCTTTGCCGTAGACGGCATTGTCACCGAAGGAACCTCCGCAGTAAACGAATCGGCGCTCACAGGGGAAAGCATACCGGTTGACAAGAGCGCTGGCGACCGCGTAAGCGCGGCGACTATAAACGAGAGCGGCTTTCTTACAGTGCGAGCGACACGCGTAGGCAGCGACACAACACTTTCGCAGATAATCAAGATGGTGGGCGACGCGGCCGCCACAAAAGCGCCTATCGCCAAAGTGGCAGACAAGGTGAGCGCAGTCTTTGTGCCGTCAGTAATCGCCGCGGCAGTGCTTACGTTCATAATATGGCTGTTGGTTGGCAAGGAATTCGGCTTTGCGCTCAGCCGCGCCATTTCCGTACTGGTGGTCTCCTGCCCCTGCGCGCTGGGGCTTGCCACACCGGTCGCCATCATGGTGGGCAGCGGACTCGGCGCAAAGAACGGCATCCTCTTTAAGACATCCGCCGCGCTGGAAGAGACGGCGCGCATACAAGTCGTAGCGCTTGACAAGACCGGCACAATCACGAACGGCAAGCCGGTTGTCACCGCAGTCGTTCCGGCAAGCGGCGTAAGCGAGCAGGAACTGCTGCAGACAGCCCTTGCCCTGGAGTCAAAGAGCGAACATCCGCTTGCAAAAGCCGTCACTGAATACCCGGCAGTAAAGTCGCTAGTAGCAGACCAGTCGCTTGCAGCAGACCAGTCGCT
>CAZKPZ010000016.1:9841-26957 GCA_964554745.1 uncultured Treponema sp.
ACCCGGCAGTAAAGTCGCTAGTAGCAGACCAGTCGCTTGCAGCAGACCAGTCGCTAGTAGCAGACCAGTCGCAAGACGTAACGGACTTTGCCGCACTGCCCGGCAACGGACTCACCGCCAAGCAAGGCGGCACGGAGCTGGCCGGCGGCAACGCAGACTTCATTGCAACAAAGTGCGGCGGCGACGCGCAGTTTAAGAGCATAGAGACCAAGGCGCAGGAGCTGAGCCGGCAGGGTAACACGCCGCTCTTCTTTGCAAAGGGCGGCACGCTGCTGGGGCTTATCGCCGTTGCAGACAGTATAAAGAGCGAGAGCGCCGCCGCGATTGCCCTTCTTAAGAGCCTGGGACTCTACACCGTTATGCTCACTGGCGACAACGAACGCACGGCTAAGGCAGTCGCGCGCGAAGCCGGAGTTGACGATGTGATTGCCGGCGTGCTGCCGGGCGGCAAGGCAGACGTCATAAGGCAGCTAAAGGTACGCGGCAAGGTCGCCATGGTAGGAGACGGCATAAACGATGCGCCCGCCCTCACCAATGCGGACGTAGGCATTGCCATAGGAGCAGGTGCGGACGTTGCGCTTGACGCGGCCGACGTAGTGCTGGTGAACAGCCGCCTGAGCGACGTAGTGGCCGGCATCCGCCTAGGGCGCGCCGTGCTCCGCGGCATACACCAGAACCTGTTCTGGGCGTTCATCTACAATATCATCCTCATCCCGGTTGCGGCCGGAGTCTGGTACAAGGCGTTCGGACTAAAGATGAACCCTATGTTCGGTGCCGCCGCGATGAGCTGTTCAAGCTTTACCGTCTGCATGAATGCGCTGAGATTGAATTTCATTGACCTCAGAAGCTCAAGGCATGACAAAAAGATAAAACAACACAACAAGGAGAAATCTATGTTCGGAATGTCAAAAGAAGTGACAGAAAAGACAGTTAAGGTAGAAGGCATGATGTGCACAAACTGCGAGCGCCACGTAAAGGAAGCCCTCGAAAAGGTCAGCGGCATAAAAGAAGCCGTTGCCAGCCACGAAAAGGGCGAAGTGCTCCTTAAGTGCACAAAAGACGTTGACAGCGCAAAGATACAGGCCGCCGTCGAAAAGGCCGGATACAAGTTCGTCGGCTAACAGTCATAAGCTAACGAGCATTGGCAGCGCTGCTTTGTCATTCGCTGCAATATACATAATCCGCACGAATGACAAAACGGCGCATTAGCGCTATACTATGCGCCTATGTATGAAGTTCGTGTTCAGGCGGATTTTAGCGCCGCCCATTTCTTAAAAGACTATCACGGCAAGTGCGAACGGCTGCACGGCCACAACTACACGGTCTATGCCCATGCGCGCGGCAAGGAGCTGGACTCCGGCGGCATGCTGCTGGATTTTTCTGAACTAAAAGGCGCACTGCGCGAAGTCTGTGCGGAGCTAGACCACCGCAATCTGAATGACTTTGACTATTTTATGCAGAACCCCAGCGCGGAGCGGATTGCAAGCTATATATTTGAAGGAATACTAAAAAGAATCCCCGCTCTCACACGCACTGGAGACGGGGACACAAAGGCTGTACTGTGGGCGGTTGATGTCTTTGAGACAGCCACCAGCCGCGCACGCTACAGCCCGTACGACTAGGCTACGACTGGGCGATGCTCCTCATCTCTTCTATAGTCCGGTAGCCGTGAGACTTCATAAAGCGAGACAGCCCCTCTATGATTTCGTCCATCACATAGGGATTTACGAACTTGGCGCTGCCCACCTGCACGGCTGACGCACCTGCCATGATGAATTCCACGGCATCCTGCCAGCTTGCAATTCCGCCTATGCCCACTACAGGCACCCGGTTGAACACCGGCAACTTGTTGATTGCGGCAACAACATCGTAGACCATGCGTAGGGCAATCGGCTTAACCGCCGGGCCGCAGAAGCCCGCACGGATATTGTTGAACACCGGCTTGCCTTGCTCTATGTCTATGCTGACGGCGCTGATTGTGTTAATCAGGCTAAGCGCGTTCGCGCCCGCACCGATACAGGCCAGGGCGACCGCCACAATGTCCGGCGCATTCGGCGAAAGCTTGACCATGAGCGGCTTGCTAGTTGCCTTGCGCACCGCCTGCACGCACTTTTCCGCCATCTCAGGCTTTATGCCCCATGCCTGTCCGCCGGCCTTTACGTTGGGGCAGCTTATGTTCAGCTCTATCATCGGAACGCCGCTCTTGTCCAGCAGCTCCGCGCCCTTTACGTATGAGTCCAGGTCACCGCCGGCCAGGTTCGCGATAATCACAGGCTTAAGCTTGAGCATTTCGGGCAGCTCGTGCTCAATAAAGTGCGGAACTCCGGGGTTCTGCAAGCCGATTGAATTGATGTTGCCCGAAGCGACTTCTACAATGCGCCGGCCGGAGTTGCCCAGTCGCGGCTCAAGCGTGACACCCTTTGAGACAATGCCGCCAAGCGTATTTACGTCAGTAATGCCGCGGTAGTTCTGCCCAAAGCCAAAGGTACCGCCGGCGGCAATAACCGGGTTGTCAAAGCGCACGCCCGCAATGTTCACGGAAAGGTCGGGCGTAACGCCTGTCTCAAGCGGCTTGCGGCGAGGCGCGCATTTTTCAAACACAAGCACGGACGCGTCGAACACAGGGCCGTCCTTGCAGACGCGGCGGTTGCCGTCTATTGTAGGAATGGTGCAGCCCAGACACACGCCCACACCGCAGAGCATGCGGTTTTCCATGCTCACAAAGCAGGGAATGCCGCATTCGGCGGCAACGTCTTTTACATAAGAAAGCATGGGGGTAGGGCCGCATGCAAAAATCACCTTGTAGCCGTGGAACTTAACCACGTCGGCGCTAAAGGCCACCGGCAGCATGCCGCGCACGCCCTCGCTGCCGTCGTCTGTCGTTATGGTAAGCTTTTCCGGGCTGATGTAGTCAAGTCCGTACGAACCGGTCTTGAAGCTTGCAAAGAAGTCGTATGACTTTGCCGGCAATGAAGAAGCAAAGTTCGCGACAGGGGCAACGCCTATTCCGCCGCCCACAATGCAGATTTCACGCTTGCCGCCGTCCGCACAGGAGCGGGCCTGTATACCGTCGGGCAGCTCAAAGCCGTTGCCCAGAGGGCCGATTATCTGCACTTCGTCACCGGGCAGACTGGAACACAGTTCCTGTGTACCCTGGCCTTTCTTTAGAATAAGGAACTGCAGACTCACCACCTTAAAGCCGGTCTGCGGATCAATGCGCTCCTGGCTGTGATAGACGCTGATAGGGCGGTTATACTCAACGCCGCTCTTTACGTTTCTGATAAGATAAAACTGGCCGGGCTTGGGTCCCAGCTGACTGGTACGCTCCAGAACGGCATCAGTCTCCAGCAGAAACACGTCCTGCTGCCCATTCACCTGCGCACATTTCTGCACCAGGCACTTTGCATAATACTGAAGCCCGTGGCCGGATGCATCAATTTCAGCTTTGTCCATGTAATCCTCCAGTCTGCTTTTCAGCGACAAACACAAAATACTCGCTACTAAACTATAGCGAACAAACGAATCTTTTACAATGCACCCTTTTTACCGTATATGTATGTACGAGCCTTTCTCGCTCTTTTCAACCAGAACCTGGCTCGGTATTTCATCCTTAAAGCGGTCTACGTGAGAGATAATGCCCACGGTCTTGTTCTCCTTCAGCTCGTTCAAGACCGGCATAACGCGGTCGCGGTCGCTTTCGTCAAGCGTGCCGAAGCCTTCGTCTATAAAGATAGAGTCCAGCGTATAGTTCGCCGTGTCTGTTATGGCAAGCGCAAGGCTGAGCGACACCTCGAACTTTTCGCCGCCGCTAAGAGTCTTTATGTCGCGCTTTTCGCCGGTGTATGCGTCCAGCACGAACAAGTCTAACGACTGGTCAGAGTTTACGCGGCCGGCCTGGTAGTCCATGTTCTGCAAAAGCGTGTAACGACCGTTTGAAATTTTCTCAAAGCGGTGGCTGGCAAAGCGCACAATGCTGCGGTAATACGCGCCCAAAGCCCAGGTGTCTAAATGGGTCTTCTTTACGAACTTGTCCCAAAGATAAGAGTAGAGCCGATTCTGCTTTTCAAGCTTAGCGATTGTGCCGCTCACTTTCTTGACCTGCTCAAGCGTGCTCTTGAGCTTGCCGACTTCTCTCTGGCACTCGGCAAGGCGCTCCTTTGCCGCCTGATACACGGCCGCAGTCTCGCTGCGCTCGGCCTCAAGGCGCGCGGCTTCTTGCTGCAGCTCGCCCTGCGCGCGCACATCACCGATAGTGGCGATGGCAGTCTGCAAGTCCGCCATGCGCTGGCGGTGTGCGCTTATCTCGCTTTCCAGAGCGGTCATATAGCTTTCACTGCGCATTGCGTCCTGCAAGGCGGCCGCGCTTGCAAAGCCCGACTCGCCCAGCTTTTGCCCAAAGGCCGCTTCTGCCGCCTCAAGGCGCTGCTCCGCTTCCGCACTCTCCGCCCGGGCTGCCGCAAGGCTTGCCGCTGTCTTTTCCTTTGCGCCGGTAGCGGCCGTCATGCGCTCAAGCAGCGCGGCACGCTCAGCAGTTCTCTGCGCAAGGGTCTGCTGCGCCGCATCAAGCTTTTGCTGCAACTGCGCGGACGAAACGCTTTCGCCGTCAAAGGCCCTGCGCGTTTCCTCTGCAACGGCCGCGCTCTTTTCGGCGCGAACCTGCGCCTGTGTAACATCTGCCGTCAGCGCGTTTATTTCTTTGACAAGCGCCTTTATGCGCTCGTTTAGCTGAGTAAACTGCCTCTGCTTTTGTGTGTTGCCCTGCAAGGCCGCGCCATTTGCCTCAAGGCGCGACTCTATCTCGCCTAACGGCGCGGTCTCGGCAAGCTCCTGCAGCTGCTTCTGCGCAGATGCCCTGACCTCTTCTAGGCGGGCTGTCTCTGCAGCAAGAGCCGCCCCGCGGGAGTCCAATCCGCCGACCTGCGCTTCAAGCCCGGCTATGCGCTGGCTGTAGTCTTCCACACCGCTTGCCAAAAGCGCAGGTTCGGGGTGGTGCACGGAGCCGCACACAGGGCACTTTACGCCGTCTTTCAGCGTCTTGGCAATCTCTGCGGCCTGGAACAAAAGAGACGCGTATTCCTTTTGCCTCTTTGTCTCGTCAAGTGCGGCTTTTGCTTCCTGCAGCCGCCCGGCATTCTCGGCAGTCTGCCTCTGCTTTTGCTCAAGGGCGCTTTCGGCCTCGTCCAGCCTTTGCACTGTCTCCTGCCGCATGCGCGCGCTCTTCTGTTGCTCCGCAAGGGTGCGGCTTTCAAACAGCAGGGCATTCTGCTCCTCTTTGAGGGCAAGCAAGTATGCGTCTATCTCCATGCCGTCCGGCACTTGGGACTGTGAGTGTACTTGCTCTGCAGTCTTTGCCTCAAGCCGCCGCTTGCACGTCTCGTACTCTTGCGCCGCCTGTTCTGCCTGTGCCGTGTTGCGCTCCAGTTCCAGCGCCTTGCCCACAAGCTCGGCATAGCGCTGCTTTTCAAGGGTAAGGCTCTTTATCTCCTCTTCCAGTGCAGGAATCTTCTGGCTGTCCTCTATGGCTCGCTCATATTCTGCGGCAGCGCTGTCGGCGCTTTTTTGCGCGGCGGACTCTGCCTGCCGCTTGGCACTGAGGTTTTGCTCGGCGGCGCACTTGTTGCGCAAGGATTCGCCCGCCTTTTCGGCACGGCGCGCACTCTCAAGCTCGGCACCCTTACGCGCAAAGTCGCCCTCTTTTGCTTCTTCCTCAGCCAGCGCTTCCTGTGCGGCTGCCTTCTTCTGCGCGGCCTCACGCTCTTTCTTCAGCTCCGCCATCTGCGCGGCAAGGGCGGCCAGCCGCTCGCTGCTGCCGCTTTCTTTTGCTTCCGCCTCCTGAGACTGCTGCTCCTTTTGCGCAAGGCTGTCGCACAGCTCCTGCTCGGTCTTGCCGCCGCACAAATCCTGCTGCTGACGGATTAAGTCGCCCAGACGCGTGTCGCCTTCCTTTTTGTGGCTGTCTATGTCCTGCACTATCTTAGTGAACTTCTGCACGTCAAAAACGTTCTTGAGTATTTCCGCCTTGTCTTTTGAAGGGCTTTCTATGAACCTTTCAAACTGCCCCTGCGGCAGCATCATTATCTGCTCGAATTCCTGCTTCTTTAGCGCAAGTATGCCGGCCAGCTCTCCGTCTATCTTCTTGTCGGCCTTTACTGCAAAAATGCTCCTGCCCTCAAGGTCCTGCCCCTGGCTGACCTCAAGCAGCGCAGTAGCCGTCTTTGGCCGCGAATTCTTAAGCACATAGCGGGTCACGCGGTATTCCGTCCGGCCGATGGCGAAGGTAAAGCGCACAAAGGAATCTCCGCCACTTTCCATATACTTTGAGATGAGCGACTCGTTCTTGAGCAAACCCCTGTCGCCGCTGGTCTGACCGTAGAGGGCATAAGTCATTGCGTCAAAGATAAAGGTCTTGCCCGAACCGGTCTCGCCGCTTATCAAAAAGAGCTTGTCCAGCCGGCGGAAGTCCACCGTCTCGTTGCGGTAGGGGCCGAAGTTGTGCATTGTGATTTCTACCGGTCTCATACGCCCTCGCTCTCCTCGCGCTCCACTCTCTGCGCAATCTCAATGAACAGCTTTCGCGCCTCTTCGTGCAGCTCCTTGTCTTCCACCGTGTCGCCGAACACGTCCTTGTAGAATGCGTCAAAGTACTTTTCGGGACTGTCAAAGGTGCTTTCCCGGCCTTCCGCCGACTGCCCCCCTCCCGGCTCATAGTCGCGCTCCTGCGGCTTTATGACAAGCGCGTATGGATAGGCCGCCTTGATTCTGGCTATCTTGTCAGGCGAGGGCACTGCGTCTGTATATACAAACTCCAGGTAGCTTTCTTTGTGAGACTGCATAAAGTCCTCGTCCAAGAAGTCCGCAAGACTAGCGCAGAGACTTTCCACCTTGTGCAGGGGAGCTATCGGCACAGGAACTACCGAAGGTTTCTGACCGGCTGTTAGTTCCACCCGCAACAGGCAGGTGTCAGCAGTGCTGTCAAAATAGTAGGGCAGGGGAGAGCCTGAATAATACACCTTGCCCAGCGCGCCGCAGTCCTGCATCTTGTGGATATGCCCCAGCGCGGTGTAGTCAAATGGCTCAAATAGGTCGACCGGCACTTCTTCTATCGTGCCGACGGCGTTCTCGTCATAGCGGGACTTGAGCGAACCAAAGGTAGTCAAGTGCGCCGCAAGCAGACTGAGCGAGTCAGGATGCTTTTCTTTGTGGACACGCGCAATATTGGCGCACAGCTCGCCCACAAGCTCCTTCTGGCTCTTTATGCGCCGCCCGCCGTCGTCGTCCTGCAAGACAGCAGTCGTGGCGGAATTCAGATAGGGCAGCTGGTACACGGCAAGCGACTCTCCGCCTTTTTGCAGGACAAAAGGCTCGGTGTAGTGCGCGGTGTCCGCACACAAGTGGATATTGTGGCTGTTCAAGAATTGCCTGTTGAGCGCGACCTTTGCGGAGTCGTGGTTGCCCATGCTCACAAAAAGATGCGTACCGGGAAAGCGCAAGGCAAAGTCCGAGTAGAACGAGTCAAGGACAAACATCGTGTCTGTAGCAGGATTTGCCGTGTCGTACACGTCGCCGGCAATAATCATGGCATCGTAGGGAGCGCCGCCGTCCCGGGCGCTCTGCAGTTCGTCTGTCACCTGGGCGATAAAATGCTTCTGGTCTTCTATAAGCGGATGCGCATAAAAATTCTTGCCCAGATGCCAGTCAGCAGTGTGTAGGATTTTAAACGGCACGGGTAATGCGCTCCTCTGCCTTGTAGAGCGCCACTTCCCGCTCGATTTCTTCCTTGCTGTGCAGGGCGCCGCAATTTATGCCCGGACAGTACTTTTGCTCTGAATCCCAGGACTCCTTCTCGTCCACCAGGAACGGCCAGAAAGGATAGGTACGGCACTGTGCCGGACGCGCTTCGTATACGGAACAGCCGTTGGTCTCTTTGTCCCAGAGAATGCAGTCGTAATTAGACAAGTCGCGCAATGACAAAAACTCGCGCCCGTTGCCGATGGGAATCCACCTGCAGTAAACCTGTATGAACTGCTCTTCGGTCAGCCCCTCGGCTTTTGCAAGACGGACCAGGTCGCTCTTGCCAAGCTCCACCACGCCGGGCGTGCCGCGGCAGCAGCGGGATTCGCCCCCGCACTGATTGCAGGAAAAGCGAAGCCCGTCTTTATAAAAAGGCTCTTTTTCATTCATTGCTATATACTAGCGTTACACCTTGAATTTGTCTATCTGTTGGCCTATATCAGAAATACCCCTGCTTACACGCGCGGAAATAGTTCCCAGAGAATCGCCGGTTTCCTTTATCTTGCGCGCACTGTGAGACATCTGCTCCATAAAGTCCTTCATCTGGTCTGAATCTTCCTGCAACTTCTTTACGTCCGCAAGAATCGCCTTGTTGCCCTGCGTCATCTCCTGAGAAGACGTGCGAACTTCGATTGTGGAATCGTTCATGGCGTGCAGTGCGTCACTAATCTGGCGGCTGCCCTGATTCTGCTCTTCCATAGCGCCGTGTATCTGCTGGACAAGAACGTCCGTAGAATTCACAAGATCACTCATCTCGGCAAAGGCCTTGCTGGACTCGGCTGAAGCCCCTACAACAGAACTGATGGAATCCTTTATGTTGGTCAGCTGGTCGCCGATTGTCTTGGACTGCTGGCTTGAAGTCTCAGAAAGCTTACGTATTTCGTCCGCAACAACGCTGAATCCCTTACCGGCCTCGCCTGCGTGGGCAGCCTCAATAGCCGCGTTCATGGCAAGCAGGTTGGTCTGCTCCGCAATGTTTGCAATGGCGGAGTTTGCTTCCTGCAGCATCTTGCTCTGCTCCTCAATCTGCGAAATACGCACATTCACGTCTTCCTGCTTGGCGGAACCGCTGCTTGCGCTCTTACGCAGCTTGTCGAACGAAGAGGCCATCTTTTCAACGGAGCTGTTTACCGAATTGATGTTGCCAATCATCTCCTCCACAGCGGAAGAAGCAGTTGCAACACCGTGACTCTGCCCCTCAATCATGCCCTCAAGAGCCTGGATGTTCTCGGCAATCTGCTTTACCGCACCGGCAGTGTTGTTTACGCTGCTGCCCTGACGGTTAATCAGCGTGCGTATGCTTTCTATATTGGAAAGTATTTCCTCAATCGAAGAAGTCGTCTCCGCCGTGCTAAGCTCCAGCTCATTGCCGGCCGCGCCCAAATCGCTGTTGCCGGTCTTTACGCTGCGGATGATAAGCTGCAGCTTTTCCACAAAGGCGTTGAAGTTGTTGCCCACAGAAGAAAGCTCGTCATTACCCTTTACATCAAGGCGGCGCGTCAAGTCCGCGTCTCCGGAAGTGACGTTCTGGATGGCCCTGTCTATTCTTGCTATGGGGTAGAGGTTTCTGTTGAGCACAATGGCGAACACTATCACCATGATTACGAGGACTGCCAGCGTAGAAAGCAGCAGGTTCCGCCCCATCTCCGAAAGTTCCGTAAGGTAATAATCTGCAGGCGCCTGACAGATTACAGCCCAGTCAGTGCCTGGAACAGGACAGTAGGCAGCAAACATCTTTTTGTTGCGCGAGGGCGAAAAGAACATCTCGCTTGAGTGTGCGCCTGTCATTGCGTGCTGCACTACCTCGCTAAGGCCGTCGGCTTCTATGTCTATGCCAAGGCTGTATTCGCCCTTTCCTACGACAGTCCCCTCTATGCGGTTTATAATGAAAGGATGGTCGTTTTCTCCCACGGTGAAGTCCGCACAGGCATCGTCAAGCAGGGAACCGTCCATGACGGCCGTGAGGGAGCCGATTATGTTTCCGGTGACTGAAGACTTTACCGGATGTGTGTAAATCATTACTACAACGCCGCCTACGTCGCTCTTCTTTGGGTCAAGAAGGACTTTTTTGCCCTTCATGGTGTCTTCGTAGTAAGAGCTGCCCTTAAAGTTCTGCACCGTTCCAAGGTGGGTCAGCGTGTCGCCGTTCCTGTCGTAAAAGGCCATGTTCACGCAGTCGTTGAACTCTGCGATTGTGCCGTGCAGCAGCTCTGACTTATCGAACAGGGTATTATATTCGTCCGTCATCACAGAAGTCGTGGAAAGAACCTGCAGGGTAGAAAAGATGCGCTTGTTCTCGCCTTCCACCTTGAATGCCGCTGAGCTTGAGATAGAGCCAAGGTTCTGGGCAACGCTCTTGTAGACGGACTTGTAGCCGTCTATGTAAGAAAACACGGAAATGATTCCGCCGGTGAATATAACCATGATGCCTGAAATAACCAGCAGCCGTAACCTTATACTCTTCTGTTTCATCGTCAAAATCTCCTGTTTGGTGCAAAACTTTTTGTGTTACTATTCCATTCTACACCAAAAAAGCAGATTTTCAAGAAATTTCTTACTTTTTGCCGTATGCGATGCTTGCCTTGATGAACTCGCGGAAGAGCGGGCCTGCCTTGTTGGGGCGGCTCTTGAATTCGGGGTGGAACTGTCCGCCCACCATCCACGGATGGTCTGGGGCTTCCACTATCTCTACAAGGTCGCGCTCCGGGTTCACTCCGGCGATTATAAGGCCGGCCTTTTCAAGGTCTGCGCGGTACTTGTTGTTGAACTCGTAGCGGTGGCGGTGGCGCTCCCAGATGGTGGAAGCTCCGTAGGCCTTCTCGGTGAGTGTGCCCGGCTTTACGGTGCACTCAAACTTGCCCAGGCGCAATGTGCCGCCCAGAATCTTGCCGTTCTGATCCGGCATAAGGTCAATCACCGGGTGGGTCGTGTTCTTTTCTATTTCAGTGGAATGCGCGTCAGCCCAGCCGAGCACGTCGCGCGCGTATTCTATGACCATAATCTGCATTCCAAGGCAGATGCCAAAGTAGGGCACCTTGTGGGTGCGGGCAAAGCGTGCGGCGCTGACCATGCCCTCTATGCCGCGCGAACCGAATCCGCCCGGCACTATAATGCCGTCGGCTCCGCTCAGGCGGCTCTGCGTAACGGCATCGTCCGTCAAGTCCGAGCTGTCTACCCAGTCTATCGTAACTTCGGCTTCGTTTGCGATGCCGCCGTGAATCAGGCTTTCCACAACAGAAAGGTATGCGTCATGCAGCTCAATGTATTTGCCTACCAGGGCAATCTTGACCTGGTGCTTGGGGTTTTCGTAGGTGTGGACCATTGCCTGCCAGTCTTCAAGGTGGGTCTCTTTCTGCTCTATGCCAAGCGCCTTGCATACTGCGTTGCCCAACCCTTCCTTTTCCATGTTGAGGGGGACTTCATAGATTGACTTGGCGTTAAGGTTCTGCACCACGCAGTCGGTGTCTACATTGCAGAACTGCGCAAGGCGTTCGCGCGTGTTCTGGTCAATGGGCACTTCCGTGCGCAGCATGAGGATGTTAGGCTGGATTCCAAGTTCCTGCAGTTCCTTTACTGAATGCTGCGTAGGCTTGGTCTTAAGCTCGTGCGCCTTGCCCAAGTACGGAACAAGGGTCAGGTGGATGTAGCAGCAGTTTTCTTCGCCGACTTCGTACTTTATCTGGCGGATTGCTTCGATAAACGGCAATGACTCTATGTCGCCCACCGTACCGCCTATTTCGGTGATGATGACGTCCGCGTTGGTCTCTTTGGTTGAAAGCAGCATGCGGCGCAGAATCTCGTCCGTAACGTTGGGTATAACCTGCACGGTGCCGCCGTTGTACTTGCCCTCGCGCTCGTTCTTGAGCACGGTCTCGTAGACTCGGCCGGACGTGGTGTTGTTGCTCTGTGAAAGCACTGCGTCGGTAAAGCGCTCATAATGACCCAAGTCCAAGTCTGTCTCGGCTCCGTCGTCCGTAACAAAGACTTCGCCGTGCTGGAACGGGTTCATGGTGCCCGGGTCAATGTTAAGGTAGGGGTCAAACTTCTGGTTTACCACCTTCAGTCCCCTGCCCTTTAAAATCAATCCGATAGAGGCAGCCGCAATTCCTTTTCCCAGGCCGCTGACAACTCCGCCTGTTATAAAAATGTACTTGGTCATTGAATTTTCCTTGATTCCCTAAGCGATTTCTTTAAGCTCTAAGCAAACAACCGAAGCATTATAGAATATCTTGCATTTTAAAACAACCTGTCAAAGTAACTGCTTATCTTGGAAAGCGATACTTTTGCTATCTCCGGATTGCGGTTCAGCAAAGAAGTGAACAGCTCCAGCGGAATGCGCACCAGCTCCACGTCGGTTACGGCCAGCGCGTCATTCTTGCGTTCTTCGTCCAGCATACCGGATTCTTCGCCAAAGAAATCCCCTCTGGAAAGGTAGCTGAGGTTGTTTTTGTGCGCAATGCGGACGGTGCCTCTCACAATGTAGTAGGAGTCGGTGCCGGTCTGGTTTCTTTTGTAGACGTAGCTGCCGCGCTTAAAGTGAATCACGTTGTCCTTGTTGTACAAAAGGGAGTCCGGCTGCAAAAAGAGCAGTCTCTTTAAGGTAGACTTTATCTTTATGTCATCGCGGCCGGGCAGGGTGTATAGCTCGCCCATCACGAGCGTGTCAAAGAACTGGTTCACAAAGAGCAGCTGGGCAAAGAACAAAAAGATGATAAAGAAGAAGTAGACTTCCAGCAAAAGGACTATTGCGTTGCTCAGAACCCCGTAGACGGTGTTGTAGCGGTTCACGTTGATGAACAGCCGCATGAGCTTGCGGAAGCCCCAGAACGAGAAGGTGCAGCCCAGCGCAGGAAAGATGCACTGCACGAGGGTGGGCTTTGTAAGGCTCAGGAACTTGTACACTACGATTGAACCTATGAACATGAGCACGTAGGGCAGCGTGCCGGCCATCAAATCAGAGAATGCTTCCATCAGCTCAGGGTAGGTAAGGGTCAGCTCGTCCAGTATAGAAAGGCGTATCAAGCTGCGCGATGCCACAAAAAAGAAGATGAGGGCAGATATTGCTATGGTCAGCAGGGCTTCGGCGGCAAAGGCAATCAAGAAGATAAAGCCTTTTTGCGCGCGGTAGTTCTTTTTGAATATGCGCCGCATGCTCCGCGTAAGCAGGATAAAGAAGCGGCGTGCCATCCAGATAATGGCAATAGACACGATGACTTCAAAGTTCGTGACTTTTTTCATCTGCCTGATTGAGTCTATGAGGGTGTCAAGGTTGATTACTCCCCGTATGAGGGGGTAGAATTCCAGCATGTCTTTGACCAGCTGGGTCTTTGTGTGCATAAAGCGCACAAGGATGGTCAGAATCATCATTACGACAGGAATGAACGAAAGCAAAAAGCCGAATGCGCAAGATGCGGCATAGGCAAGCAGGTCGTTTGAGGAAGTAAAGTTCACGGCAAGGTAGATGGTCTGCAAAAGGGTTCTTGCCGTAAGCTGCTTTTGAGGGCGTCTCCTTGATTTTACCTCTTTCATGAGGTTACTTGGCTTCCGTTCCGCTCTCGGTTGCTTTTGCTTCCCCTGCTGGAGCAGCTTCTTGCGCCGGAGCTTCTTTTTCTGCGAATTTAGGCGCAGAACTCTTTTCGGCAGTAACAAGTGTCTTGCTGTTGCGCGCCAGCAGTCCGTAGTCCGTGTTGTCTTCTTCCTTTCCGTTGATTTTCGTCATCAGCTGCTTTTGCAGCGTGCGCTCTATATAGGAACGCACGTCGCGGTGCTCGTTCGGCGAAAGTCTGCCGCCGTACACAAGAATCGCAAGACCATTGCCGTCCGGCAGCGACTGCTCCGCCTTTACCACCAGGTCGGTAAGGAACTGCCGTGTCTCAAGCACGACGGTGGCGCGCGGCAGAGACTCGCCCTTCCACAACTTGCCGGAAAGCGCCTGCGGTATGCGCACGCAGATGGTCGCAATGCTTATGTCCAGTATCTTCATCTCGTGCATAAGAGTCTGGTTGCCGTTGCTGAACGTTAAGAAAACCTTTGCGTCGCGCTCTCCAAAGCAGGGACAGCGCACAAAATGGCGGCGCCCCTTTGCCTTGTTGCTTTCGATAATGTTAATCAGTATGCTCTTTACGGTTTCTATGTTGCCGTTCAGGGTATTCACACCGGCATCGAGCTTTACTTCGTTAAAGGCGGACATGGCTTCCCGCGTTTCTTTAAGAGGCCTCTCGGTAAGCAAGCCGCAAACCATGGAACTGAGTACAGCATCACTCTGAAAGGTGCGTATCATTGCCATCCAGTTGCCGAGCGGCAGCTGTGAATCTACGCCAAAAAAGCAGATTGAGTCGGGGCATAGGCGCAAAAGATTCTTTACGTCTCTCCAGTTTTCTATTGTGTAAACCTCATACTCCAGTTCATGCAGAGTAGCTATGATATTATTCTTTATCTTGTAAGACGGATTGATAAAGAAAATCTTTCTTCCTGTTATTTCAACTGTTGTTTTGTTTTCTGCCATTACCTCTGTCCTGCTGTGCTCTTAAGATTCTTATAGTATATCTGCCCATGACTGCTCTTATACAAGCGTCACGCCGTCATCACTTCCCACTCTTTTTTTCTTCCTCTTTCTTTTTATCTTCTTCTTTTGTCTTTGCAATGGAATGCTCCATCTCTTCGTTGCGCGCTATTGAAGCATAGTCCGTCTTGTCTTCAGGCATTCCGTTTATACTCATGTCCATCTGCTTTTTCAATGTCTCGTGTACAAAGCCCTTTATAAAGCCCTTTTCTCCCTCGCCAAACTTTTCGCTGTAGGTCATTATGCCTATTTCCGTACCTCGGGGAGTTGTCTTGAGCAAAAAGACACGCAGGTTAGTATCTATCTGCTTGCCTTTTAGAACGATTTTTGTGGAATGAATCCACTGATTCTTCTTGAGCTTTCCTTTAAAGCTTGCAGGGATTTCTATTGCCACTGTCGCAGTCGAAATATCCACTATCTTGAACTGGTGCATAATGGAAATGCCTGCGTCAGACGTTGTTGTAAGGTAGACGTAAGCTTCCTCGTTAAAGCAGGAACAACGCACGAACTGGCGGCGGCCTTTTGCGCCGTTCACGTTCAGTATCTGCCTGAGCCGTAATTCTGTCTTCTCTATGTCGCCGGCAAGCGAATTTACGCCGGCCATGAGATTAACTTTTTTGAATATCTCAAGGTTCTTTTCTATATCTTTAAGGGAACTTTCTGACAAAAAGCCGCAGATGCAGGTATTCAACACGGGGTCTTTTTGAAACGAAGAAACCAAGGAAGTCCATGCAGGTATTGTAAGCTGCGAGTCTATGCCAAAAAAGCAGATTGACTCCGGATTCTTAGAAAGGTAACTCTTTACGTCCTTCCAGCTTTCTATTGAGTATACTTCATACTCTTCTTCCCTTAATTTGTCTATAAAATGAGTTTTTACTTTGTAAGAGGGATTAACGAAAAAGACTTTTCGCCCGAATGGAGGATTCTTGCCATTATCAACAGTTACTTCAGACATGTATGCCCCTGATACAACTAAAATGCCATTCTATTATAGCATAGTATCTAAAGAAAATCCATTTTAATTTATACAAGTTGACTGGCAAACAAAAGGCTGCCCGAAGCTCCTTCCAGAACTTGCCGGACAGCCCTAATATTTGCAAAACAACGACTTCTTTAGAAGTCGGCCAACTTTGGGGCGCGTGGATACGGTATTACGTCCCTGATGTTCTCCATGCCGGTTACGTAGCGGATAAGGCGCTCAAAGCCCATGCCGAATCCTGAGTGAGGAACTGAGCCAAAGCGGCGCAAGTCCAAGTACCATTCGTAGTTCTTCATGTCCATATTGCGTCTGTTGCACTCGGCAAGCAGCTTGTCGTAATCTTCCTCGCGCTCAGAACCGCCGTTAAGCTCTCCAATGCCGGGAACAAGAACGTCAACGGCCTTTACGGTCTTGCCGTCATCATTGAGTTTCATGTAGAACGCCTTTATTTCGCGCGGATAATTGTAAACCATGACCGGCTTCTTAAAAATATGCTCCGTAAGATAGCGCTCGTGCTCCGTGGCAATGTCACAGCCCCAGTAAGGCTTGTACTCGAACTTTGCAACGTCAAAGGACTTTTCAAGCTCCTTGATTGCGTCCGTATAGGTGATGCGCTCAAAGTCGGAGTTCACCACATGCTCAAGCTGGGCAATCAGACCGGGCTGAATGCGCTTGTCAAAGAATTCAAGGTCTGAATGGCACTTTGTCAAAGCCCAGTTCATCAGATACTTAACGAATTCTTCCTGCAAGTCCATGTCGTCTTCAAGAGTGTAGAAGGCCATCTCAGGCTCTATCATCCAGAACTCGGCAAGGTGTCGCGGAGTGTTTGAGTTTTCCGCACGGAATGTAGGTCCGAATGTGTATACACGGCTTAAGGCTGTTGCAAGAGTTTCCGCCTCAAGCTGACCTGAGACGGTGAGACTTGCCTTCTTGCCGAAGAAGTCCTTTGAGTAGTCAATAATCTTGTGGGCGTCCTCTATCTTCATTCCGCCCTGTCCGGCCTTTACGCCAAGCTCGGCGATTTTTTCAAGTGACAGTGAAGTCACCTGGAACATCTCTCCGGCGCCCTCTGCGTCTGAGCAAGTGATTTCAGGCGCATTGATGTACTGGAAGCCTCTTTCCTGGAAGAATGAATGCACTGCAAAAGCCATCTGGCTGCGCACGCGGAACACCGAGCCGAACGTATTTGTGCGTGCCCTCAGGTGGGCGTTGTCGCGCAAGTACTCCATGCTCATATTCTTTTTCTGCAGAGGATAGGTGTCAGTAGGGCACTTGCCCAGAACGGTCAGGTTCTTAAGCGTTACCTCAACAGCCTGCCCCGAAGCCGGGGAAGGAATAATAACTCCCTCTGCCCTTACAGAGGCTCCTGTAGTGGTATTCTTAAGATTATTTTCGATATTATTTACGTCAGCACCATCGGCTGGATTATTGCGGTCAAAAGTAAGTTGAATTGAAGCAAAGCAGCTTCCGTCGTTCACCTGGACAAAAACGAGGTTCTTGGAATCCCTCTTGGTTCTTACCCAGCCGCAGACTGTAACAGCGCGTCCGTCAGGCTGAGAGGTAAGTAAATCCTTAATAAGTACTGGTTTCATAATTCCACTAGTATAAATAAATACACCGTTACCGTCAATGACAGCAGGAATTCAAATTCTATACGTATGACCTTGGAATTCTATACGTATGACCGGAAATTTCTATACGTATAGAAATTTTGAGTCATCTATACAGAATTTTTTTTTCATACGTATAGAAATCCGGAGTCATACGTATAGATTTCTTATGCT
>CAZKPZ010000016.1:27057-32449 GCA_964554745.1 uncultured Treponema sp.
TTTAGTATGACTATACAAAACCAAACTTTTGACGGCGAACGCGCCCTGTACTCCAGCTCAGACCTCACGGTGACTAACTGCTCATTTGACGGCCCTGCGGACGGCGAAAGCGCGCTCAAGGAATCCAGTCACATAATAGCCCGGGACAATTACTACAACCTGCGCTATCCTTTCTGGCATGACACGGATTTGACCATAGAAGGCGGCGAGATGACCCAAAACTGCCGCGCAGCCCTCTGGTATTCAAACGACGTAAAAATCAGCGGCCTCAAGATGTACGGAATAAAGGCCGTCCGCGAATGCGGCAACGTATCCCTTACGGACTGTGATATCATTTCACCGGAATTCGGCTGGTTCTCACACGACGTCAGCATGGCAAAAAGCTCTGCCCAGAGCGAATACTTTATGCTCAGGAGCGACAGACTGCACTTTGCGGACGTTACGCTCAATGGCAAGTATTCATTCCAGTACATTACGGATTCTGTATTTGAAGGCTGCAGCTTTGACACAAAGGATTCGTTCTGGCATGCAAAGAACGTTGTAATCCGCAACTGCACCATAAAAAGCGAGTATCTGGCCTGGTATTCGGAAAACGTGACGTTTGAAAACTGCGTGATAAGCGGAACACAGCCTTTCTGTTACTGTAAGGGACTTAAGCTGATTAACTGCAGCATGACGGACACAGACCTTGCCTTTGAAAAGTCAGACGTACAGGCGACTGTCACCACTCACGTGCTCAGCATAAAAAACCCGGCTTCCGGCCGCATCACGGTTTCGTCAGTAGGGCAGATTATCCGTGACGACGGCAATTCCAAAGCCGAGATAGTTATAGCTCAAAAATAGTTTTTTACTTCTAATTCCTCGCGGCGGCCTGACGGGAGCTTACATCTTCAAGCTTCTCGCGGGTCATCTTTGCCGTGGGGGAATTCTTACCCAAGAATTCTTCTCTTATCTTAAGAGACTTTGTGTAATATTCGGCAGCCTTCTCATAGCTTCCGTTTCCGGTACATGCCACCCCCATATTGTAGTAAACGTCAGAGAACTCTATGTCCTGCGGTGTGGTAGTCATCTTGGCGGACTTTGCCCCCTGGTAGATGTTCATCGCCTTGAACAGATAGCCGAAGGCCTCGTTATAACGCTCCTTCCTGTTATAGGCGTGCCCCAGACCGTTGAATGACTCTGCCGCACGCAAGTCCAGAGAGAACTCCATTTTGTCAAAAATCTTGGCGGACTGCTCGTAGTGCAGCAGCGCAGCATTGGGCTTTGACTGCATATCCTCTGCACGCGCCATCTTGTAGTAGGCGTAGGCCTCGTCGGCCGTTCCCTTGCGGTTGTTCTTAACATAGCAGGCAACGGCCTTGCGGTAGCTTGCAATGGCAGCGTCATAGTTCCCGCCGGCAAACATTATGTCACCCCGGCGCATGTTCGTTATGCCAAACCGCAAATCCTTGTCGGTATACTTCTTTAACAGCTCCTTCTCAACCTCGTCTATGAATCCCAAGGTACATGAAGAATTGCTGTCCTTTATGTAGTCGAGCTTTTCTTCCATGGTCTGGAACCACTGGGCAGTTGCCAGCATGCCCACGGCGGCAAAAATGGCTGTGAACAGTATTTTCTTAAGCATAGGCCACTCCTGCAGCCGCTATTTTGGCTGTATGATTATGGTAATATCGTCCCTTCCGGCCGAAACATTGTAGAAGTATTGCTTTTCCGAATCCACCTCTATCGCAAAATAGCGGAAGTCATCCAAGTCATACCGCCGGGCGGACTTTGAAAGCTTTACCTTCTCGTTATACTTCTTGACTTCCGTAGTACCAAACACGAGCCAGACGTGGGTCTTCCTGTCGTAGGCATACAAGGTGAGAGGTACTATGTCTTTTGTCTTGTTGTGAACCCACACGTAGTCTTCGTAGGAATCTCCAAGTTCAGCGCCGTCAAACACATATACTCCGTCAGGGTTCTGCTTAAAGTAGGGCAGGGGGGTCATTTCGGTGTCCTGGTACTCTTCCCATATATAGAAATTACAGCAGCCTTCCTTGTCATCGTAGGTAATCTGGTATGTGCGGTCAGTGGGGCGCACTATTTTAAGCGCAAAGTACTGGAATCTGGTGTAGTCAATCTTCCATCCGCTGGGGAAGGGGCAGAAAGGCAGGTCGGAAAAGCCTTTGAGCGTAGTCTTGCCTATATAAGTCCATTCCTTCTGGTATTTGTCCCCCAGACCTAAGAACTTTCCGCCGAAACCGTAGAATTCGCATTCTATGGTGCGGTCTTCGGCATAGTCAACGGCGCGGATTGCAACGCTTATGGTATTCTTGAATTCGGCAGAGTCAACCACCAGGGAGTTTGGATAATCAAATTCAGGGCATTTCTCAGCTGTTGCCTGCATTTTCATAAAGGGTGCAGCGAGGGCTAACAAAATCAAAGTCTTCGCAAATTTCTTCATTCTATCCTCCTGATTCAAACAATAAACCTATTCTCATTCTAACAGCTTATTTAAAATAAGCAAGCTAAAAGAATTCCGGCACAATTCAGCTCTGTGTACAAAAGACGTGAATCTGTCTGAATTCATGTGCAAATCTGTTGACTATGTGGAAATGTGGACTGTCTGTGAATTCAAACTGTCCAGTTATCTACTTTATTTTTTATTGTATTATAAGCAGATATATCAGTTTTCCCCAAATTCACAGGCTCTTATTATTACTACTACTAAATTTATAAATTTAATAATAATATATAGAAGATTTGAAATTGTGAATTCAATTTTTTAGGATTTTTGAATCAAGAATTTTCTATAATCAACTTGAATTTCTGCCGATAAAAGATTCCTAAAAAATCTGGACAAAGCGGCAAATAGGGTATATAATCCCTTTTTGTGAGGGGAAGTATTCCTTAGTGAATATTTTCAGTTTGGATTGAAACCATAGACACAATCTTTTTACCATCAGGCACCGGACAGCTGCAAAGCTAGTCCGGTTTTTTTATTTGCTATCCCATAGAATTTTTAATTTGTTGCCAAACAGTAGTCTATTTTATAATCTGTATTTTTTATCTGTAATTAGTTTGTTTGAGTTATATTTGCGTTTCACGTGGAACAAATTCCAAAAAATTCATTTTTATTATGAAAATCCACATTTTATCCACAGGCGAATTTAGAGAGTATTTAGCATGTTTTGCTGATTTATTTCTTTATAAATAAAAGACTTAGAAATTTAGGCAAATTCAAAACGAATCTTTGTCAGAATTTTCCAAGAGTTTTCCACAAGACTGTATCGTAAAAGAGGGTTTTTTTTTATATAGGTGGATAATTTTTTTTGCATGTGTTTCACGTGAAACATTCTTTTTGTATGTAAAAGCAGTCATAATATTTTTTTTGCTTATGATTTACTTTTATGATGAGGATTGTGCGTTTTTTAGTCAAAATATTTTGTAGTCTTTTCTTTAATGGTAAGAAAGGATTATTAAATTCTGCTCTGATAATTTTTGGAAATATAATTTGAGTTTTCAATGTATGCTGCAAATTTTCTCTATGGTTCTTTATTGCTTTTTGCGTGATATGTAATCTATTCTGTTCTGAAATAATCAATTGTTTCACGTGGAACATTTATTTTTTATTTCATTCAATTTATTTGTGTTTCACGTGAAACAGTTTTTCTTGTTGTAAAACAATACTCTGCGAATTATTCATACGCGACTGAATATAAAAAAAGCGGGAATCTCTGATGATTGCAACAAAGATTCCCGCTGCTTTATGATTGCATAATCAATTATGTTTCACGTGAAACACTGTTTTACTTTTCCAGACGGTATACTACTGAGCCGCGTTCCGGCGTCCACATTGATTTCCTTTGTTCCGGCAAGCTTGATACAGTGGAAGGCTTGAAGCCCAGACTTTCAAACCAGTCCGAAGTCTGAGTTGTAAGCAAGAATATACTCTTTGCCTTAAGAGATTTGGCTCGTTTCACAAGAAACTCTATCATTTTGGGGCCGATGCCCAGCTGAGAGCAAGAAGCTTCCACTGCGATACCTGCAATTTCCATCTGACCGTCGCTATAGGGAATCAGAGAAGCGCAGGAGCGAATTGCGCCGTCAAGTTCGTAAACAATATATGAATCAATCTGGTCTTCAAGGTTTTGCTTTGTGCGCGGCAGTAAATTGCCCTTTTCTACAAAAGGCTGCATTACTCCGAGTACTGCCGGAATGTCATCAATCGTCATGTTGCGGATTCTGCCGTAGTCCTTTACGTAAATCATCGTGCCGGAACCGAGATCCGAGAATATTTCGCAGAGCAATGTACCGCCTTCAGAGCCGTCCAATATATGCACACGTGAAACACCTGAAGAACATGCCCGGCGGGCAAGGTCAAGAAGCTCGAATATTTTTTTATTGTCCAATACATCTGGATTAGCCGAGCGTTCGGTAAATTCAGGCGAAACTTGAGCAGAATCTTCTGAATTTACCGGCGGTTGGTTAGTTTTTATGAATTCGTCAAGCTCTTCCAGGTTAAGGGCAGGCAGATTCTTATCTTCTGAAAGACCTATTTCTTCTGGAATTGCAAAACGTTCGGCAGATATTGACGCGCCGGGAACAAGATAGAACAGCTTGTCGGCGTGAAGGTGAGATGCAACGCGCTCCGCTAGTTGCAGAGACGAAATATTGTAGGGTTTGCCGGCTAGGGACCAGCCTATGCAGGGGAATATAGGAATAAAGCCGTCGGAAAGTACCTTTTCGAGAGCGTCAGTTTCAATCCGGTCTATAGTACCGACTGTTCCGTAGTCAAAGCCGCCGATAATGCCCTTTGAGCGTGCGCGTACCCAGTTGCCGATAAGTGCAGTTATTTTTTCGCCGGCAAGGGCTGTCATTACTTGGTTTGAGACGTCAAATGCGGCCATTTTAATCAGCGGCATGGCTTGGGGACTGGTTACACGTGAACCGTCTTTCATCTGCCATGCGATGCCGCTCTTGGAAAGTATCTCGTCAATTCGCTTTGCGGCTCCGGGAACAAGGATTACACGCAGCCCTGAGCGGTGTAATAATGAAATATCCTTAATATGTTGCAAGAAAACAGGACTGTCAAGAAGCTTGTCGTCCAGATAGATAACGAGTAAGGCATTCTGGAAGCGTTCTATATAGCGTATTACATCGCGGATAGAAGCTGCCGCCCGTCTGATTTTGGCGGCTGTACCGCCGGCTGATTGTGCTTTCATAATAGATTAAGTGTATTTGCTTTTGCCGGTAAATGCAATATACAATTTATTGAATGACATAGTTTGACACTGCCGTTAAGCTGTGCTACTATATAAAAAGGCACTGTCGATAGACGGTTAGCCGAATTTAGTGTTTATATAGCCCAAATTTCGAGTTTTAGATAAATTTACAAAAAAAGCGTAATCCA
>CAZKPZ010000017.1:0-19582 GCA_964554745.1 uncultured Treponema sp.
GAGTAACAAATGAAGAACACCGAACGCAATGAGCTGGCCGTCTGCGGTTTTGCAGCAGTCAAGACGCTGGAGAAGATACATTGGGAAAAAATCCAGCGGCTCTATTTTACAAAAGAGCGGGCGCCACTGTTCGGCGGGCTGTGCAAGAAGCTTGCCGGCGCAAAACGCCCCTACAATCAGGTGCAGGATTCTGTTGAACTGGAACGCCTGTGCGGCAGTATCCATCATCAGGGCGTAGTAGCGATGATAGAAATGCCGGAAATCCGCCCGCTCAACACAGAGGACACAAAAGGCTGGGTAGAACGCAAGGAAAGCGCGATTCTCTTGGACCGCGTGGGCAATGCGAATAATCTTGGCGCAATCGTAAGGAGTGCGGCCTTTTTTGGAATAAAGAACATCGTAATTCCAATCGACGAGGCCCAGTCTTCCATCACGACGAGCAGTTACCGCGTTGCGGAAGGCGGCATGGAATTTGTGAACGTCTATACAATCCGCTCGATTTCAAAGTTGCTGTCCGGCATGGAGGGACGCATGATGAGAATCGGAACTGCGCTCGACGCGAAAGACACGGTTTCAAAGCTAGGCAGCTATTGCCGCGACATGGCGTCGATTATTGTCCTTGGCAACGAAGAGAACGGCATTTCGCAGGAAGTAAAGCGCAACTGCGACCACTTGATTCTGATTCCCTACGCAGGTATGGAAGCCGGCGAAAAAGTGCCCAAAGTTGACAGCCTGAACGTAGCGCAGGCTTCGGCGATTATCATGTACGAGCTTTCACAGGTAATGCCGCACGCATAAATACAGGCACAGCAAAATGAACAAAACAAATTCTATGGCAAAAAAAGTTGTTCTAGGTATTCTCTCGCTTGTGCTGCTTTCCCAGTCATGGGCAGTATCAAGCTCAGAAGAATGCGCTGCAAACAAATATTACTCGCCGTTCTCGCTGAGCATAGTGCCGGACATTATCATCGGTTCTGCCAGTATAGCGGCGGCAACTACAGGTTTTATCAAGAACCGGAACATCGACAGCTGGGACGGCAGGGCTTACGACAAAGACGATATAAACAGCTTTGACAAAACATGGTACAACTCATACAGCCACGTTCTGGACAACTGCGGAACAGTCACATGCGCAATCAATGCGGCCGTGCTGCCGCTGGGCATTTACGGCGCCCAGGCCATAGCACGGAACCTGCCGGCAAAAGAGCTTGCGACGCTCGGCGTTATGTATGCGGAAAGCTATCTTTTAGCCTACGGAATCAAAAATATAATCAAATGCCATATACAGCGCACGCGCCCCTACATGTATACAGACAGCAAGGACGAAAAATCTTTAAAAGACGGTGACTATACGCTCTCGTTCCCAAGCGGACACAGCACGGACGCATTCATGGGGGCAGCATTTCTTTCTTATACATTCTGCCAGTACTACCCGGACTCGCAATACAAGATTCCTGTGATTATGACGTCTTACGCATTTGCTATCGGTACGGGAATGCTGCGAATAGCAAGCGGCAACCACTTTATCACTGATGTCGGCTCAGGCGCTCTGCTGGGAACAGCAATCGGGCTTGCAGTGCCGTTTATTCACAACAGAATCTCACAAGTAAAATACAGAGGTAAAGACGTACTTAGCTTTACAGGCAATTCGCTGACAGCGAGCTTCAGCTTCTAGACACTAGAACTGTTTGGGGCCACCCAAAACGGTAATGAGGGCAGGGAACGCAAAAGTTATGCGGTTTCTGCCCTTGTTTTTTGAGACATACAAAGCCTTGTCCGCAACTTCAACAAGCTCTTCCGGCGTTGCATTCATATTCAGATTCTCGGAAAACTCTGCGACTCCCCCGGAAATGGTAATGCTGATTTTTTTACCACGGTACTCAAAGGGATAATCCTCTACATTCTTGCGGAATCGTACCGCCCCCTTAAGGGCATTTTTACCGATATCGCCGGAAAGCAACACGGTGAACTCTTCGCCGCCGTAACGGGCAGCCAAATCTTTACTGCGGATATTTTTCTTTATGATGTTCGCTACCTGCGCAAGAACGTAATCCCCGCAGTTATGGCCGTATGTGTCATTCACACTTTTGAACAAGTCGATGTCAAACATCATTACAGAAAGCACTCCGTTGGTATTCAGCGCGCCTTCCATGCGGTCAGACAGGATATTATAGAAATAATACTTATACTTTAAATGCGTCATCATGTCTGTATAAGAAATCTCCACAAGAGACGCATTGTTAACCGCAATGGCAGACAGAGACGCGATATTCTCTATTTCCTTCTTTTCGTACTCGGTATATGAAAGATTCTCATCGCCTTCAAGCGGAATGCGCTCGCCTAAGAGCAATATGCCGTTAACCCTGCGGCGAAAAATCAAGGGAACTATAAGAGACGGTTTCAGACTTTCGATTGCCGACCAGTCCTTGCAGACAGGAATCTCTGCGGCAAGCTCTTCAAGCGTAAGAGCAGTTGCTCCTCGCATAAGATACGACACGATAGGAGACTGCATGGAAATGCTGTACTTTACGACCGGATCAATGTCAAGATTGATAAAGTTTCTTCCCAAGCGGAAGCTGTTGCTTTCCAAAGTGTTTACGGTGAACACGCCTGCCCCCGTAACACGCATTTGCGCCATAGAAGAATAGAGCACAGCCTGAATCAGTTTGGGCAACTCGATTGTCGTGCAAAGCGAGCGAAACAAATTCAGTGACTGTTTGAGGTCGAAAATCTCTTTTTCCTGCTCTTCGCCCATCTATTTGCCTCTGCCAGTGTTATCCTGACCAGAAGAAAGAACCACATAGTCTTTCATGATGTTAAGGAACAGCTGCCACTGCTGAATTGTTGTATCCAAGAAAGCAAAATTGTCACGGTTACGAGATGACATGGCAAGAACCTTAACGTTCGTGATGAGGTCACTGGTAGGCTTCTTTGCCTCTACTACGATTTCCTGCACCTTGCTGTGCAGACGGAAAACAGCGGAAGCCTCGTTCTGCAGTATTATCTTGGCTTCTTTGTCTATAGAATCAACAAGAGACTTAAGCTTGTTGAGGAAGTTCGTGTCCTTGTGGCTGTCGCGGATAAAGCCCACAAGCATTGTCTCGTCATAGGGTCCCAGATGCTGGAATTTCTGCTCAAAAGCCTGTATATGGGCAAGACTGTCGTTTACGGCATATACCTGCGCGGCAAAATCCGACTTGTAGTCGTTGAGATTAAAAAATCCTTCTATAACAATGTCATTAAGGAAAGGTTTTACTTTATCCTCAAAATACGTCCGCAGGAAGGTCTTGAGCACCTGCATCGGAAGAATCCAGAAGAACGAACAAGGCGTACTCTGCTTAAGAAGCTCATTGTTCTTGCTGTTGTAGCCATTGAGCGGCTCCAGCCCCTTGCCGTTGAACAAAGAAGAAACTTCTGCCTTGATAGTCTCATTCTGCAGCTCATTCTTGAGCCGGCCTTCGTCAATGACGAAACGATTCTCCAGGAATTTCGCGTATCTGACGCGCTCTTCGCTTGCATAACTGCCCTTTTCGGGAACTTTCAGCGGATCGCCTTTTGCCAGGCGTATAAGATTCAGCAGCATATCCGTCGTAAGGACGTTTTTAATCACACCCTGAATCTTGCGCAGGGAATTACCGATTGCGATTTCATCATCGTGGTTTATCCGGTTCCTGTTATACAGCTGATAGAGGGCACGGATGGCATTCCCCGTGGAATTGCTTATATCCAGGCCGGCGAGAACGTAATAGATATCCTGCAGGGCATTTTCCGCAAGCTCCAGCGGAATCGCCTGGAAGGACGGCATGTAATTCGGCGTAGCCGAGAAATGCTGGTCAAAAAGCTTAAGATAGGTTACATAGTTCAGCTTGCAGACATCGTTAAGCTGCTTTATTGTTCCCATAACCTCGTCTATCTTGGAAAACTGGTCGCTTTTAAGCTCCGAGACGGCTTTCTCAAGCTGGATATGCTCGCGCTCAAAATGCCTTGTGAGCGAGTCAGCCCTTTCCGCAGCCTCTTTTCTGTTGGCGTAGGACAGATTGGATATAATCTGCTGGGCTTCATCAGAAAAGCCTGTAAGCATGAGCTGTTCAGAAAAATGATGATTGCGCTCAAGATCCTCGCTGCAGATTGTCTCTGAAAGAAGGTCGAATACAGGCTTGGTATTTACGAACAGAATCCGCACAGCCTCCGCAAAATTCGGCAGAAGCATGTCATTTTTATATAGCAATGGGGTATAATTTTTTACATTAGTCTCAATTTTCCGCAAGGCAAGCCGCTTTTTTACCTCCGGAGAGGCAGGCATGAAAACTTCTTGCAGAAAATCAATTAAATTCTGAATTAAAGCCATATTAATTATTTTAGTCCATAATCTGGATTTAATCAATGGTAAAATATAGGCGTAAAATCAAATTTGCTCTTTTCAAAATCTAATGTTTGTATTAGTATTTCCGACAATTATAATATATGAAAAGGTTTTTGTTTCTTGCGGCAACAGCCGCTCTCATCGCTTCGTCCTCCATGCTTTTCGCACAGAATGTGCCTGTAATGCTGGAGCGTATCCAAGGGCAGGAACTTGCTCTGGCTCAGAACACTGAGACAGCAGAAAGCACTGCAACGACAAAAGTTCTGGAAAACACTCTTTCCGTACAGGCTGACCCTAACGCATGGACACCCGCATTTGACGCAGGTGATGACTCATTCCTTGTTGTTGACGGCTTGCCTGACAATCTTGAGGGGCGTTTCACCATCGGCGTGCAAGTTTACAACTACTCTACCGACAAGACAATAAAAGCAGAAGTCTACGGCTGGGGCGGACGCTTTGCCGACGAATGGCGTCTCATAAATCCAATCAGACTTGACAGATTCGCACCGGATGCGCATTTGTACCACACATTCTACCGTGGAATCGACTATACACACTACCGCTACTTTGCGATAAAAATCACAAAGCCAAAAGACAAGAAATATACTATTGTCAGCGACCAGAGAAACCAGAACTTGAACTTCTACATCTGGGACTACGGCGCAAGCATGACTCTCAAGACCGACACTGACAGTGACCAGGCCTTGATTTACAATGCAGAGCCAAAGGGATACGTAATCGACTCAAAGGAAATTTCCGAAAGCATAAACGACAACATCATTGTCACCAGTACAATTGACTTTGCAGATATTCCGGTAAACCTGTACGTCTACAGCAAAGAAAAGAAAGTTCTGGTCTACTACGGAATCATCAAGTTCGGCGACTACATGAAGAACAACAAAAAGAGCATGAAGAAAGCCACGCAGATGAAACTTGAGGACTTCAGAAATTCGCATACATACGACTTGCACTTGGACGAAAGCGGATTGAATATGATAGTAATGGACGAATAGCTTTTTAGAGAAGCACCATCTTTTTCATACGCAATAAAGCGCATCTGGATATCAGTATTCAGATGCGCTTTTTATCTTAATCTTCCACTATCAAAGATTTAGACTGATACTTAGGCAGGAATTTCTTAACGCCACCATTATCAAATCGTACACTGATAACATACTCGCCATCCGGGGAATAGTCAGCATGGATAATGCTGCCGTGACCGTAATCGTCATGGTATATAAGAGCGCCCAGAGAATATTTCTTGGCCAAGGCAGAATCCGCAGCATTTTCGGCACCTGCAGACGAAGCAAATGAATACGGCCGCTCACCCAAGACACGGACGTTGCCGCTGCCCAACTCAGAAAGGAACAGACTTGGCGCCATATAGTTGGTGCGCCCATAAAGACGGCGGACACCGCACGAAGTAAAATAAAGTTCATCCTGCGCGCGCGTTATGCCAACATAAAAAAGTCTGCGCTCTTCCTCCAAGTCCTCGCCGCTTTTATCTTCCCTGGGGAATACTCCGCTTTCCATGCCGGTTATGATTACGCGGTGAAACTCAAGTCCTTTTGTATTGTGCAGGGTTATAAGGGTAACACGGTCTGCGTTCTTTTCATCCTCACTGTTCCCCGTCTCAAGCGAGCGATCCAGTTGAATGTTATCCAAAAAGGCAACAAGACCTTCCATAGAACAAGGAAAGAGAACCGCACTGTTCTCAAGCTCCTGAAGGTTGGCAAGCTTCTGAGTGCCGGCTACATCATCTTGCTCGCGGTGATAGTCTTCCAGGCCGGAATCCTTGACGACCTTCTCGATAAATGCAGAAAGCTTTTTATCCGTCGGCTCTGACAGCATCTTTTCAAGCTCTGCAATAAGCGCACAAAAACAATCTGCTCCCTCGCGCGTCTTTTTAGAAAGCTTCACATCCGCAAGAGCCTGGGTTATAGTTCTGCCTTGGCTTGCCTGAATTATCTTGTCTTGCGTCGTTCCGCCTATTCCGCGCGCAGGCTTGTTGATTATCCGCCTGAACGAAACTTCATCTTTCTGGTTAGCCGCAAACGAAATCCAGGCAAGGGCATCCTTAACCTCTTCACGCTCATAGAATTTCAAAGATCCGACAATCGTATACGGAATCTTGGCATGCAGGAACTCAGTCTCAAAACCCAGTGACTGGGCATTTGTCCTGTACAAAACCGCCCAGTCTGAATACGCGCCCCCCTTGGAATGCGCCTGGCTTATTATCTGAGAGCAAAACTCAGTCTCATCATCCTGCGTGGGCAAAAAGGCAAGAACCGGCTTCTTGCCAGCGCCACGGGCAGAAACAAGTGTCTTACCAAGCCGTCCTTCATTCACTTTCACAACACTGTCAGCGCAATCCAGAATCTCTTTTGTGGAGCGGTAATTTGTCTGCAGCCGTACCAAGGTTGTACCGGGAAACTGTTTCTGAAAGTTCAGAATGTTCTGCACTTCCGCCCCGCGGAATTTGTAAATGCTCTGGTCATCATCGCCGACTACGCAGACATACGTCGGAGCGCCCTCTTCCACTCCAGAAAGTTGCTGCAACAGCAAATACTGGGCGGCATTGGAGTCCTGATACTCGTCTACCATTATAACCCTATAGCGGAGCTGCATTTCACGCCGGACGGCCGCATTGTTCTTTAGAACAAGATAGGGAAGCATAATCAAATCGCCAAAGTCCACATTACCAGTCTCGCGGAGTCTTTTTTGATATGAGTCATAAATCAGCGGAAAATTAGGGTCATCGCTCACCTGATACAGATTTTCGCTGTCTGGCGTAAGGCAGTAATCTTTTGCAAGCGAAATCTTTTTTGCGGCAATCTTTGCCTGCGGTTTGGTCAGCGCAGGAACGGCCTTACCCACCAAAGTTGCCATGTCATCGTCATCATATACGGTAAAATTCTTGTCTACCTGGGATTCAAAGGCATGAGTACGTAAAAAATATGCGCCCCATGAGTGAAAGGTACGAATCGATGCATACTGCGAGCGCGGCTCCAAGGCAGAAGCCCTCTCACGCATCTCGTTGGCAGCCTTCTTGGTAAAAGTCACTGCAAGAATCGCATAGGGGTCAACATGCTTTTCGCCAATCAAATAGGCTATTTTGGTAGTGATAACGCGAGTTTTGCCGGAGCCGGCCCCGGCAAGGATAAGAAGCGGCGAGCCTTCGTGCACTACGGCCGCGCGCTGCTCGTCATTAAGCGAATCAAGATAGCTCGTTTCCAACCCACTCACCGTCTATGTCTACTTCAGAGGAAGCAACCGAGCGGACTTTCACCATTGCACCCGGCACTATCTGACGAACGGCATCAGGATCATCCAAATCATATTGAATGACCACATTGCCGTCAACATCAGGGGCTTCAAACCACGCACGGCCTATCGCAAAGCCCTCGTCAGTCCCCTCTTTGTTTTCAACCAATTCTTCAACCAAAACATCATATATCTTGCCGACACGCGCCTTAAGCCTGTTCTGCGTAATCTCAGCTTGTATTGCCTCAAGTTCAGACGCTCGCGCCTCGGCAGTCTTATGATTCACCCTGCCCTTCATCTTTTCGGCGGCAGTTCCCTCCTCGCAACTGAAAGGAAAGCAACCGGACCAGTCACTTTCTATCTCGTGCAAGAAGTTCTGTGTGTTACGAGCCGCCTCGGCAGTCTCTCCGGGGAAACCTGTAAGAAAGGTCGTACGGATGCAGCTTTCGGGAAAGGCATCGCGGATTGTACGCACCAAGCGGACATAAGACTCATAGTTCCCCTTGCGGTTCATTGCGTGTATCACCGCATCATCACCGGACTGAAACGGAATGTCAAAATACGGCAGAAAGCGCTTGTCCGTCTTCATAAAAGACAAAATATCGGGATTAAAATGATCAGGATGAATGTACAGCAGACGAACCCAGAAATCGCCCGGCAAGACGGAAATCTTCTTCATCAGCCTAAGCAAAAATGAATCTTTACCGTCATCAGCTGTCTCTACATCAATGCGAGGCTTAGTCTGATTTTTGTAAATTGCATCATAGCCGTTCGTACCGTCCGCGAACACATCATCGTCTTTTCCACAACCATACGCAGCCAAGTCCTGGCCAATCAAATTGATTTCGTGCGTGCCAGTCTCGACAAGCCCTTTTATCTCGCTTACAATCTCATCACAGTTTCTGGAACGCAAGTCTCCGCGTATAATCGGAATCGCACAGAACGAACAGCGGTTATTGCAGCCCTCGGTTATCTTTACATAGGCACTGCCCTTAAACGAAAGCAGAGTGGTCCTGTCACCGCAGCAAACGCCTTTCTGCGGAGGGCACAGCACAGGGCGGCCGCCATCAAACAGCTCTTTTACAACGCCGTCAATCTTTGACAGATCGCCGTTTCCAAAGAAACCGTCAGCTTCCGGCAGTTCCTTATCAAACTCCGACGCATAGCGTTCAGCCAGACAGCCGGTCAAAAGAATCTTTGCATCGGGATACGCATCACGGGCATCCATTACGGCAGCAAGACTTTCTTTCTTAGCACTCTCAATAAACCCGCAGGAATTAATCAAAATCAAATCCGCGCCGGCAGGGTCTTCCGTACGAACAAAACCAGCCGCCTCAAGTCTTGAGATAAGTATTTCTCCGTCAACTTGATTTTTTGCACAGCCATGCTGGTCTAAAAAGAATTTCTTTGTCATATCAAATACAACTAGTCCACGTTTTCAACAATAATGCTGTACATGCCGCTGGAGTCACGCACCCATTTTATGTCCTCAACAACAACCTCTCCTGCCTTGCCGATTTCCAAATCATACGTAGCAAGACCCGCAATAATCTGAATTTTCAGCGTATTGATATTGCTTGCCCAGATTCTGAGGCCATTATTGCTGGAAACAGATATAACTTCGCCAGAACGGTAATAATTTTCGACAATATCCTTTCTGTCCGACTTGTAGCGGAATACACACGAACCGCGGAATGAAATATTCGCAGTAAACGGATAAGCCCTTGTGTCGGTATGAATCGTCTTTTGCCCAGACACAGTCTTTGCGCTTTCAATCTCATCATTTGAAACGCCGCCGGTAAGCTCAACGGTATGCGAAGACAACCTGTCTTTTAACAACATTCGCACTTCCGCGCCACGGTCACCGTTTCTCATGTCCACATCGCTCACATAGAGGATAATGTTCGGAACACCGTCACCTGTAACATCCAGTTCGCGCTCTTCGCTTAAATCCACCACCTGCTCACCGGCAGGAGTAAGAACTGCAAGCGACCCCAACGTCTTTGAGACAGTCAGCACGATGTTGCTGCCGCTTTCTGACGGAAGCAATATCTGATCTCCCACAAAAAGCCGAACGTTCTGCGTCGTTCCGTCAAACTCATAGCGGTGAATCTTCTTATTCTCCTCAACGGACGCCGCCTGCAGCTGCTTTTTTTCAGGAATCTTGAATACAATAAAATACAAATACAGGCTCACGCCCGTAACGACCAGCGCAACTACAGCACAAATCAGAGGAATCAAGAACTTAGGACGCTCTTTTAAAAGCAATTCCCTAGGAACAGGAGACTCCTGCATTTTTTTTGCATGGTACAACTTCAGCAACTCTTCCGTGTTCGTGCCAAGATAATCAGAATAGTTCTTTAAAAATCCGGTAAGATACGCCTCTCCCGGAAACACATGATCATCCTCATTCTCCAAGGCCTCAAGGTACTGCCGGGTTATTGCGGTTTCAGCCGCAATGCGGTCAAGCTCCTTTCCCTGCTGCTCTCTGGCCTCACGTAAAATCAATCCGTAACTTTCCATCCGCATTTACTCCGAAAAAAGGAAATTGTTATAGTTGTTTGCGGATGACGGCGGATCATAAATAAAACGCTGGTCGCCGATACCAAGATTCAATTTATAATTCGAGAAATAGAAGACATACGTTGTGTTGGCAGGAGTAACCGCAATTATTCTGCGGATAAGCTTTGTCTCGGGGTCTACAGACAAATCCATGCGCGTAAACGCCTCTGAAGCGGAACGGCGGCGCAGTACAAGGTTCACCACCATCTCCGCGCTGCCCTCTTCAAGCGGAACAGGAGTCTGCCCTGTTTCATAGGAAACTGTATAGTAGCGGCGCATAAGGGCAAGACCTTCCGGAGTAGCAGCCCCAGCCGCAGAACCGGTCACGGTCTGCTGCAATATGGCGGAAGAACCGGGCAGGTATATCACCAGAGTCTCGCCGTTGAACAAAATTGTCTGTTCCGCTGGCTGCGAAAAGTCAATTCTGAGCATTTCAGGCCGCTTAAAGCTGACTTTGCCAATCATACCTTCCTTAGAGCCGACGGAAATCTGAACATCGGCCTCATAATCTTTTATAGTGCCGTAATAATCACTTACACTCTTAAAAAACTCGCTTGCCGTCAAAATTGACTGAGAAAGGGCAGAAGAAAGCAAAACCGCCCCAAAAGCAAGGCATGACAAAAGTTTTTTCATAACAAGATATATTAGAAGAAAGAGAGGAAAAAATCAACAGGGAAAAATAAGAACAAAAAAGAGCGCTCCCATCGTGGGTTCTGAAAAACGGAAAACGGCTTCGCTCGCTATGCTCGTTGCAGATGTTTTCCGTTTTCAGCCCCCGATTCCGCGCCCCTGCAGTTCTTTTATCTGTTCATAAAAGGTATACTAAAGGTTAGTATTCTTCAGCCCCTGAAGACTTAAAGTATGAGCTGGAACCAGAACGCTGCGTAGCAGTATGGATTCCTGCCCTGGTGCGTGAACTGCCAAAGCCGCGGTCACGGCCATGTCCGCGTCCAAAGCCCTCGTCGCGGTCGCGGTGGCTTCTTCTGCCGAATCCGCCGCCAAAGTCGCGGTCTCGTCCGCGTCCGCCGCCGAAATCCCGGTCACGGTCGCGCCCGAAGCCGCGGCCTCTTCCGCTGCGGCTGCCGTTTCTGCCGGCCTTTACATCCTCGTGAATGTGAGGAATCATGCTGTCGCGTGAAGAAAGCTCTATCGCCCTTCTTGCAGCGTCAGCCGGCAAAGTCAGCAAGCAGAACTTGTCCGCCATATCAATGGCGTCAACATCGCTGTCTTTTACACCCACCAAGTCGGAAATATATTCAGAAACCTTCTTAGGATTGTATCCGTCTATCCAGCCAAGCTGAACAAAAAGCCGCATCTGATCACCAGAAACAGCTCTGCCGCCACGGTCGCCGCGGCCGGCTCTGTCACCGCGCTCACCTTTGCCGCTTGAACCTGCGCTTGCGATTTTACCGTAGCGCTTTACGCTCAACGCGCTGCCATAAGTTGCAGAAAGCAAAGATGCAAGCACTTCCTGTGCGTCATTGCCTGAACAAAGCTCCTCTGCAAGCTTGTCAAATATCGGATCACCTTTCCTAAGGCTTGATTTCTTTGCATCTTCTCCGTCAAAAGCCGCATTCTCAACATCTGAAGCACCTTCTGCAACGACAGGAGCATTCTCTACAATCTCGCCCTTCTCGTTCACCGGCACATTGAGTCCGAGCTTTTCCTTCACTTCCTGGAACAGTCTCTTGCGCTTGGCATCCATAACAGCTTCAATAGAAGGAACCTGTCCCTCTATCATCTCGCCCTTGGCGCTCTTCTTTACCGCGCTCTTGAGATACTGCAACTTACGGCGTGACTCGGACGGCTGTACAAACGTAACCGCCATACCGGCAGCTCCAGCGCGTCCGGTACGGCCGATGCGGTGCACGTATGTCGGGCCGTCAAACGGCAAATCGTAGTTTACGACGTGCGTAAGACCTGAAATGTCGATTCCACGCGCAGCAACGTCAGTAGCGACCAAAATGCGCGTTTTCTTGGAACGGAAGCGGGCCAGAATCTTCTCGCGCTGCCCCTGCGGAATATCGCCGTGCAGTGCGGCCACCTCATATCCCTTTTCGTCCAGAGACTTGGCAACCATGTCCGCGTCAGACTTTCTCTGAACGAACACAAGGCCGTAGAAATCTGGAGAAATATCAATAAGACGCACAAGAGCCTCTATCTTTTCGCTCTCGCGCAAAATCCAGTAGCGCTGCTCAATCAGCAACGGCTCCTCATCATGGCCTTCTTCCTCTACAATCTCATAATCGCCCATGAATTTCTCGGCAATCTTCAAGATTGGCTTCGGAACAGTGGCGCTGAAAAGCAGAACACGGCAATCCGGATTGGCTTCCGCAAAAATGTTCTCGATGTCGTCAACAAAGCCCATGTCGAGCATTTCATCGCCTTCATCCAGAATAAAGTATTCAATCTGGTCAATCTTAAGGACACCGCGATCCATCAGGTCCTGCACACGACCCGGAGTACCAACGACAATCTCGACTCCGCGTCTCAAGGCACGCATCTGCTCGCCCATAGAAGCTCCGCCGTATACAACAGCCGTGCGCGGATAGCGTCCTGCCGTAAACGAAGCCATCTCTGTACAGGTCTGCATGGCAAGCTCGCGTGTCGGCTCAAGGATAATGGCGCGCACATGGTCACTGCCGTCGCGCAGCTGCTGAACAAGCGGCAGACCGAACGCAGCAGTCTTACCGGTACCGGTTCTTGCACGGGCAATGACGTTCGCCTCTCCGTTCAAAAGACGCGGAATGGCAAGCACCTGAATCGGTGACGGAGTAACAAAACCTTTGCGTCTGATAGCCTCAAGGGTAGTCTCGTCCAAACCGAGGTCAGCAAAGGAAACAGAACCTTCGCCTTCAGCCGCAGTGTTTTCTACAATTTCATTTGTTTCATTGTTTGTGATTTCAGCATTGTCATTTGCAGACAATTCTGCCGCAGTTGCCGGAATTTCGGCATTGAGAGTAATATCTTCCATATATGTTTCCCCTGGCGCTCTTGTGCTTTTCCGCACTCACGCCCATATCAAAGTCAGGTACCGCATAACGAAAAATAAATAACGAAATAATTTGATTTGCGTTAAAAAGATTTTCCCCTGTACCTTTTGCGGCAACAGACTTAATATGTATACATTAGTAAAAGCATGAATACTTTACCGTTTTTTACACTTTATTGCAAGTGAAACTATAAAAAAAATCTATTATTTTTGTACGAAATGCACATTATTACCATCAACCACAATTTTACTTATGGCGGTACAAGTAAAATTCCGACAATAAAGAGAATAGATAATATAATTTTCTCAAAAAGGGTGGGACATGAGACGATTTTCGCTTGCCGCAGTTTGTTTTTTCTTTATAACATTACTACTGACGATAACTACAGCTTTTGCGGACAGCGAAACCGCCTCATCTGACGAAGACTCAATTGAAACAGTCATAGAAACCGTAGTGGAACGCCCACTCACAAGACAAGCTCCCGTTCCCCTTGTCTCCCCTGTGATACATCTGGACGCAGACGGTAATATAGAAGAAACGAAAATCACCTCTCTCTCAGACTGGAATTCACAGGACGGCAGCAACCGCCCGGAGCGCAAAATGCTGAACATCTGGGGCGCAGACCATCCGCTTTCCGTAAAATACCGGGAACGCTATCTAAACGGCAACAACAAAAAATGGCTAATTGAAGCCCTGGAACGTTCCGTACTTTACCGCCCCTACATAATAGAACAGCTCAAAGAGCACAATCTTCCGCTTCTGCTTCAGTACCTGCCGATTGTGGAATCATACTATAACGTCTATGCGGTTTCTTACGCAGGCGCGACTGGAATCTGGCAGTTCATGACAAATTCCATGGGCAAGCTGCTTTCAAAGAACACATGGTACGACGAGCGCCGGGACCCGTGGAAGAGCACAGACGCGGCGCTGGCAAAACTTTCGGAAAACTACAACTACTTCGGCGACTGGGCAATCGCCATCGCGGCCTATAACTGCGGTGTCGGAGCAATGAACAAAGTAGTTTCAAAGAACAAGGACAAAGACTTCTGGTACCTTGCTGAAAAAGGGCTGCTAAAAAGTCAGTCCGCAGAATACGTGCCAAAACTGCTGGCCATCGCCGACCTTGTTGAAAACGCAGAATACTACGGTGTGCCGGAAATTGCCGAAGCGGCACGGCAAATCGGGGAAGAGCCGTCCGACAAGTTCGACTATATCAAGACAAACGGCATGTACAGCCTGGAGCAGATTGCCACAGTCACCGATACGGACTCAAGCCTGCTGCGAATGCTGAATCCTGCCCTGTTACGCAGCTGCACCCCCGCCCGCATGGAATATACGGTACGGTTGCCGCAGGGAACCCTCACCGAAGAGCGGAATCAGACATTCATCTGCGATGCGCTCAAGCAGTTGGGCGTGCCTGACGATGCAATTATCTACACGGTACAGCAAGGCGATACACTCTGGGGCATAAGCCGCAAATACAGACTATCTGTACAGGACATCTGCGATGCAAACGACATCAAAGAAAAAGCCATTCTTCGGCTCAAGCAAAAGCTTATCATACCATTGTTCAATTAAAGGCAGAAATTTTATTTATTTCATCACAATTTCCATCAAGCTCTTGTAACTGTCCACAACGTCATATTTTATGTTGTCTGAGTTCAGGGCCGCAAAATGCTTTCTTGCACACTGGATTTTTGCATCCTCGATTCCGCGAAGTTGCAAAGTGGACATAGAGCCTTTTGTTTCCGCTACAAAGTAGATGTGCTTTACCTTGCCCTCGTAAAAAGCGATTGCCCAGTCGGGATTGTAATGCCCCATCGGTGTCGGAATAAAGAAGCCGCTCGGCAGTTTCACATATACCGCGACTTCATTGCTTGCGTCCAAATTCTCTGCAAACTGCCGCTCTCCATCTGAATCATATACAACATGGTCGTAAAGGTGCTTCTTTGCTTTGACCGCGTTTGCACCAAGTCTGCCTTTGATTTGATTGTCCGCAAAAATCTCTTTCATATCGTAGCGTTCATCAAGGATGTTGTAGGTGATATGCTCAACAACGGCGGTTGCTTTCTGTTCATTGATAATCGCGGCGGCTCTGATAATAAATTCTTCAGGGTTATTCTTGAACTGGTCAAAAGTAGAAGGCAAAATATTTTTTAGGATTGCGACAACCGTCTTTCTTGTAAGCCCGGTTCCTTCCACAAGCTTTCCAATCAGGTCGTATTTTACAGAAGAATTCACGGGCTGAACAGCTTCCTCAATTTCGTTTGAATCCATTACAAAAGATGCTCCTGCTTCAAGCACCGCCTTTGAATCAATCTTTTCCATCGTGCCGGACTTGATTGTGTATGTTACTTTTACAACATGAAGATGTGCGTCCAGTTCTCTCACAGTCTTTTCAATGAGTTCGTCCGAATCAAAGTCTACGGCATAAACAGACTTGTGATTGATGCGGTTCCAAAGTTCCTTAAACTCTTTTGACTGCGCCTTCTTATCGTCCAAAGAAAGCGTGACATTGTTTCTGCGAGTGTCTTCTGGTGCAAGGGCTTGTGGATTATAAACAGAGTCCAGAATCTTGATTATATCCTGCTCGCTTCCTTTTACTTCATCTGCAATCAAAAGTTTTCCGCTGTCTTTATCGGCATAATACTTTTCTGTGAGCGTTCCCTTTTTGTCGATATACTGGTTCATAATCAAATCATAGAAAATTGCATTTGCAGTTTCTTTGTCGATAATTTGATTTTCGCCATTTGCGTCCTTGTAAGAACGTCCGATAAAAAGATCTGCGGTAACTTTGACCGGTCTGTCGCCAACGGCTTCTGCAAGTTCTGTCTGCAAGCCCTTTGCAAAGTTTTCGTAGCTTTCGCTGGCAATAACGGTCAGGATATTTATATTCTGCACATCTTCGCCAAGAACATTCACATCCTGACGCTCGCCGTTTTCGTTTACACAAAGACGCAAGCCTCGGCCAACTTCCTGCCGCTTGCGCACTTCGCTCGAACTTTGCTTTAGAGTACAAATCTGGAATACATTAGGATTATCCCAACCTTCGCGTAATGCAGAATGGCTAAAGATAAAACGCACAGGTTCTTCAAAAGACAAAAGACGCTCCTTATCCTTCATAATCAGGTCGTAGGCGTCAACATCATCGGAAGTCTTTTCTTTTTTGTCAGTCAGCTTTGAATCGGTGAAATTTCCTTTCTTGTCGCGGCTGAAATATCCGTTGTGGGTTTTCTTTACGTCAATTTTATCAAGGTAAGCAAGATATTCTGGCGAAAGGTTCAGCTCGCTTTTTAATTCTTCAACAGCCAGCTTGTACTGCTCCTCAAACATTTGTGCATACTTGCCGTTTGAGACTTCTCCGCCCTTGCCGTAAACGCGGTAATTTGCAACTTCATCAATAAAGAAAAGAGAAAGAACTTTTATTCCCCTTGCAAAAAGTTTGCGTTCAGTTTCAAGATGAGCCTTGATTGTCTCGCGGATTTGGATTGCGCGGATATTGTCTTCGTTTGCCTTTCCGATTACGTCTCCCGCAAAAATCTTGATTCCGTTAAGAAATGTAAGCGAGTTGTCGCGGCCGTCAATCTTTGTCACTACAAAGTTATTCTTGTATTCTTCCATGCTGTTGGAATTTTCATACAGGTTATAGCCTTCGTTTACAATGCGGTTTATTTTGCGGACTGATTTTTCACCCTTGCAGTCAAACTGAATTGTGGCGGTGGGATTGCCGGAAGAAAGATTGATTCCCTCTAAGTAGACGTAAGAGTCCGTTGCAGAAGTTCCGTTCTGGCTGATTCCCGTAACACGGATTTTCTTTACAAGGCGTTTATTGTAGGCTTCCATTGCGTCCAAGCGGTAGACCATGTTGTAAATGGAATTCTTGCGGTGAGTCGCAGAATAGCGCAGTGTCATAAGCGGATGAAAGTCCTTCAATCGTTCCTTTGTCTTTTCTCCTTCAACGGACTGCGGCTCATCAATAATCACAATCGGATTTGTCTTTGCAATAACTTCAATCGGCTTTCGTGAGCGGAACTCGTCAAGCTCCATATAAATGCGGCGGGCATCTTTTCCTGTAGCGTTGAATGCCTGGCAGTTTATAATCATCACATTGATTTGCGCGTCGGAGGCAAAACGGTCAATTTCAGAAAGACGGGATGAATTGTAAATGAAGTAGCGAATTTTCTTTCCGTATTCCTGGGCAAAGTGTTCTTCTGTACTCTGGAAAGTTTTATAAACACCCTCGCGGATTGCGACAGACGGAACAACAACTATAAACTTGCACCAGCCGTAAGCCTTGTTCAGCTCGTACATCGTCTTTATGTAAGTGTAGGTTTTGCCGACACCAGTTTCCATTTCTAAAGTAAGGTTGTAGCGGCCATAAAGGTGGTCATCGGGTTTAAGGCCGTTTGCCCTCTGAATCTGATTTATCTTGTAGAGAATTTTTGCGTCTGATAAATCCGGGATAATCGGCGCGTTGTTCCAGCCCGTAACTTCAAAGCTTGTCTGCAAATCATAGCCGGCGTCAACGAGATATTTTGTATTCAAGCAAGGCTGGCCTTCAAAAACATCAACAACGGCCTTTGCGGCTTCCTCTTGGAATTTCTGATTCTTGTATTGAATTTTCATTTGTCGCCGTCCTTGTCGATGATTTTCCAGTAGCCACCTTTATCGGGACCAATATGTTTTATTATTCCTTTTTCCTGAAGCACTTTCAGATTGTATTTTACACCATCTTCAGTTAGATTTTTCAGTTCTTCTGCAATTTTCTTTCTTCCGGCAGAAGGATTATTATTTAAGAATTCCAGCATCTCTTTCTGGGCAGTTGAAAGTTTCTGGGTAGTTTTCTGGGTAGTTTTCTGGGTAGTTTTCTGGGTAGTTTTATCAGTACTACTCCCGTTTATACTACGGTTTACACCGTCATTTACAGTATCATCTTCTCCCATAACATGAATCCAGTTGAAAGGAATCGTTACTACTATTGAATTCTCACGGAATGTATAAGATTCTTTACCATATACGCGAGTAATTTCAGGTACACCGCGCCCTGTCTTTTCGCTTATGTGCAGCTGCAAAAAGATTTCCGAAAGTTTCTGATTTACTGGAATTGATTCTCCTGCAAAAAATCCGTCCAAAGTCTGCTCAGGCGGCATCGTTCCACGGGAAAGAATCTCCATCCTATCCGAATAAACCGTAATCATCGGCTCGTTACCGCCAACCCATTTGTTGTGGACAAAGGCATTTATCAAAGCTTCACGGAAAGCGCCGCTGTCAAAAAGAGGCACTTCCTTGCGTTCAACAATCCGTCCACGCTCATCCGCCTGGGGAATGTTCAAGATTTCACCGTAACGCAAAACTTCATCAAGGGTATATAAAAGACAAGTCTGCCCAAACTCACGGACAGAATATAATTTGTCAGTTTTTGTCTTGCCTGAAAAAATTGCCACTCGCTGGGAAAAATGGGAATTGTCAGAAAGGAGCTGGGCCAACAAATTGTATTTGCCATCGGCAGTATAAAAGCCAAGATTCTTCTTAAAAGTCTTTTCGTTAAGCCTTATCCCCTTTGCACCGTAATAAATCAAAAGTTTTTCAAAAGTCAAATCCTGATATTTTGCAGGAGTGTTTTCAATCGTTGGAAATCCATTCCGCAAAACAGCGAACAAAAAAGATTCCTTTTCCGGGTACTTGCGGAGCTTTTCCTTGCTGCTTCCGATTCTGATGTAACGCTCGTTTGCAAACGAAAGTGGAACCGTCTTTGCCGCAGGGATTGTAAGGAGTACAACTCGCTTATCGTCAATTTCTTCTTCTGAAAAAATAAAATTGCAGTCTGGTGACATCTGTCGTGCAAGCCAATGCTTAAGCGGCTCGCCGCTCACATCTTGGTTCGGGTCAAAGTCCGTGCCTACAATTTCATGCGTCTTGTCGTGAATGCCCCAGACAAAGTAAGCCTCTTTCTTTCCGATAATAGCCGCACTATTTGCGAGAGCGGAAATGTATGTTCCGAGTTCGGTTGGCTCAAACCAGTTTTGCTTGAACTCAAACCACTCGGCTTCGTGAGAGTATTGAGTTAAGTCTGTGATTGTTTGTATTACATTATTCATGTTCTAATTCCTTATCTTCAGGAAAGTATTTTTCCCAAATACGTGATACATCATAAGCACTAAACTTTCCACTTGTATAATTATCATGAAGATAGTTTTTCAGTTCTTCCTTTTCTTTATGCAACTTATCAAGTTCTGCAAAAGTATCTTCAAGAGAATCTTTGATTGTTGAAGATGTCGATATACCACTGGTATACTCCTTGAGAATATTTTTATTCAGTATAAGTTGAGCATTATGTTTTAAGAAGTTTTTCATGACAGTAACTTCATCTTTTATCTCTTTTAATGGAGTCTCTTTTTTT
>CAZKPZ010000017.1:19592-32155 GCA_964554745.1 uncultured Treponema sp.
AGCTTATCCAGTTTTAATTGTAACTGCATATACAAAGTGGATAAATTTCTATATTTATGACCATACGGAGCATTTAGAAATTTAGATTCAAAGCTGTACATTTCTATCATGTGGACATCAATATAACCTAACCGCTCAAAAGCTTTGATATATTCTTTTAAGAATTTAGGATAGCATTCGGTATCATTCAAATTTCCATCAATTTTCAGATGATTAAATTTGTCTAATATGTGAATAAAGATTTCTCTTTGTGAAGTATCACAATAGTTCAAACTATGAATTAAAGAGGCGTTTATACTTTTTATCTCAGCTATATCAAAATAGAAGTCGATTAATTTAATCCAATAGATAGAATTCTTCTCATAGATTCTAAAGCCTTGAAAAATGGGTAAAAAATTTGATATACCCAATAAAAAGACTGTCGAATTATCAGACTTTTCAAACTCTTCATAAAAAGCCGTATTCAGGAATTTGTTATATTCTTCGTTACGTGTCTTTCCTCTTTTATCAAGTATTTTCTCAAATTCCCTTACAGCATTTTCTTTATCAGTAAATTCCGATTTTCCATTTGCCAACAAGTTCCATATCAGTCTATCTATTTTTTCATTATGTTCTTTTATTTCAATATTATTAGTAGATTCATTTAAAATCGATTGGATATGCTTTTCTCCCGTCTGGTAATTTTCGGCTGGTTCAAATTTATATCCAAACATATGTAGAAATATTAAATGATTGAGATTTTCGCTTTTTTCAGTAAAAATTTTGTCAAACAATTCACTTCTTTTTACTTCTTCAGTTTCGTTTAGCAACAGATTCAATTCAGTCATTGAATATTTCTTATTCTCATATTCAAAATTACAGCTTTCTGAAAATCGTTCTTCAAAAGAAAGTTTTTTATATTCTTCTGGCATAAAATGTTTTATGCTAAAAAACATTATTACAACTTTTCTTATAGTTTCATTATTTGAGTATTCTTGTTTATTTAAATACCCATTTAATTCAGAGAGAAATAATTCAATACTTCTTATAGTAAAATATAAATGTAAAGAAAATCTTTTATGAACATTCCAAGATTCCTCTAAATAAAAATCTAATGATGATTCTTGAGTTAGAAAATATAATTCATCTCTTTTTATATTTTCATATTTTTTCTCAATTTTTCCATTTTTTAATAAAACTTTCAAGCAACGCTTAAAGTTTATCGATGTTAGATTGACTACATACGGTATATATTTTTCCAAGTATATTGGTTTTACTTCCAATATGTTTAACAGTTTATCTTCATCAAACTGGAACAAAACTTTTAGCTTCTTTGTATTTGAAGTTAAAGTTTCTGTCATTGAAAAAGTTTTATAAATTAAACTCTTGTCTGTTATTCTGTCAATATCTTCAAAAGTAATTAAAATTGGTTTATTTAATTTTTCAACATCCCCAATAAGAGTCTTAAAAAGTTCGGTATAAGAATCATTTTTTGTAAAAAGAGTCCCAAGACCATAGGGGGCAGAAGACTTCAATGTCGAATTGAATTTATCAGATGCCTGCGAAAAAATACCTTGTTCTTTAAAAATTTCATTGATTTCAGCAACTATAACTCTCTCAATTGTATCAACTTGAAGAGTCATTACTCCAATTGAAATATAAAAGTATTCATTTAAATATTCTTGTCTAAACAGATTATATAAGTATGTTTTTCCATCTCCCCAAAAAGATTCTAAACCGACAACTGAGTAGTTCTGCAAATATTCATAAAGGCGTTCTAAATCATACTTACGTTCACTAAAATAATTTGGTAAATTTACATTTGTATTTTTTTTTCTTAATACAGAGAGAATAATTGTAATAATAAAAAAAAGAACGATTAATGAAGAATAAACTACATAGACTTTATCGGTAAAATCCCAACAAGGCCAAAATCCTTGTTGATATTTATTAAATAGAAAGATGCCAAAATTTAGTAATGCAGAAGTAAGATATACAAAATAAAAGTTTTGATTGCTCTTCCATAAAAAAAAACAAATTGACATTGAAATAAAAACTGTAACAGCGACTTCAAGGTATGGAACAAAATCAATATCAACTCCATAAAATAGAATAATTGACAAAACTAGAGTAATTGCAAATATTTCAATAGCATTTCTGATTGTTTTATACATTTTTATATCACCTTCACATCCGTCTCCGGGCTAATCATCTTGAAAATCTCGAACACGTTTATCTTTGCGGATGAGTCCTTGAATGATGAATCGCGGAAGACGGCACGGAGTGGCTTTCGGCGGGCGATTTGTTTTACTGCGTCTTCGCTTATGTTTGCATCAAAGCAGGCGATTAGGTCGCCGTTGTTGTATGTGATGACGTTGAATGTTTCGAGCCTTTCGCTTGTGTAGGGAAGAGAAAGCGGCAAGCCCCAGTCCAAGAGACAGCCGAACAATAGGTCATCGGCGGTGCGGTCTTCCTTGATGTTGTTTTCAAAGAGTTCCAGATTGCCCTGGCTGTATTCGGTTGCGGAATAGTAAACGTCTTTCATGTTTGTGTTGTCCACTTTGAGGACACGGAAGCCGATGTCGAGATTTTTTGTGGTAAGCGGTGAATCTTCTTTGATTTTCTTACCTGCCCGACGGATGCGTTCCTTGCCGATTTCGCAGATGTTTTTGTAGCCGGCTTTAAACGCTTCTGAGTTTTCGTCTGTTTTTTCCGGAAGCTGAACCATGATGAATTTGCGGTTGCCGCCGTCTTCGGCATTGAGCTGCATTACGGCGTGGGCGGTTGTGGCAGAGCCAGAGAAAAAGTCGAGAATAAGGTCATCGGAATTTGAACCAAGAATCAAGCTTCTTTTTATTAATTCAATAGGTTTGGGAAAAGGAAAATAGGCTAAATCCAAATTTCCTAACTCAACAGTCCCTTTTTCAGTGATGACATCTACATCATCCCATATAGTTTTCGCTTTATACGTTGTTTTTCGATATTTTTCATAAATATTATACCCACCACTTTGTTTGGCTTTTGCGACAACATTACTTTGCAATGTATTTGATTTATTATTATGAGCAAATTTATCTTTTCCCCATCCCCAGCAACTTTCTTCATCTAAAGAATTCAGGGGAAGAATTTTAACAGAGAATTCCGCCGTACGTTCTAAAGATACAGGAGAAAAACCATCCTTGTCTTTCAGCTTTGGATTTACATATATTGGATAAAATAATCCAGGCCTATTGAACCTTCCAAATTTAGGATTCCGATTTCTCAACTCTCTTATATTAAAATTGCTTATTTCATCTACAAGATTCAAATCATTATTGTCTTCATTTTTTTCTAATTCATTAAATTCTGCGTATTCGCTTTTTGTATAAACTAGTAAATATTCATGAGTTTTTGATATTTGTTTATATGTTTGTCCACGTTTATTGGATTGGATGATAATTTTGGTAAAGAAATTCCCTTCCCCAAACACCTCATCACAAATCTTCCGAAGATTCTCCACTTCATTGTCGTCAATCGAAATAAAAATCACGCCGTCATCGGTCAAAAGGTTCCGCGCAAGCAAAAGGCGGGAATAAATCATGCTGCACCAGTCGCTGTGGAATCTTCCGTTTGAATCAGTGTTCCTAAACAGTCGGTCGCCTGTCTCTTCGTCAATTTCACCGCTTTCAACTTTCCACTCCTCACTGCCAACTTTAAAATCATCGCGGTAGATAAAATCGTTGCCCGTGTTGTACGGCGGGTCTATGTAAATCATCTTCACTTTGCCAAGATAGCTTTCCTGCAAAAGCTTGAGGGCTTCAAGGTTGTCGCCTTCGATGTAAAGGTTCTGCGTGGTGTCAAAGTCCGCACTTTCTTCCTTGCACGGGCGGAGCGTCTTGCGGATGGGAGTGTTCGCTTCCACAATGGCCGCCTTCTTGCCAACCCATGTAAACTCGTAGGCTTCATCCCCTTCGGCAATGTCCTTGCTGAGCATCTGGCGGAGCATGTCAAAGTTCACGGCTTTCTTTATCTTGCCGTCCGTGCCCTTGCTTTCGGTAATGCAGTTTGGGAAAAGGCTTGCGATTTTGTCTATATTTTCTTGCGTCATGTCCGGGGTCTGGAAGTTTGGTTTGGTCATTTTAGTTTTTCTCCTGTTGTTCTGATATTATAATCCATTGTCCTTTTTTAGTGGCACCTTCATATTTTATTATGCCTTCCTTTTTGAGGTTCTTAATATGATAGCGAACTCCATCTTCTGTTAATCCAAGTAAATTGCCAAGTTCTTCCGCAGAAGAATCGGGATGCGCGCTTATACATTCCAAAACCTTTTTTGCATCTTTAGAAAGGTTAGTGGTAGTTTTAGTGGTAGTTTTAATGGTAGTTTCAGTGGTAGTTTTAGTGGTAGTTTCTCCCACAGTTTCTCCATTTACAGTATCATTTTCTTCCCCAGTCCTACCACTAGTCTCTTTTTCCAACCAGCTTCTTCTTTTGAATGTAATCAAAAAGGCTTCGTCTTCGTAAGACATTTCGGGTTCAGGAAGTCCGGCCTCTTTCATTTCACCAACCATGCGAGGAATGCCACTTGCAACTTTTTCTACAATATGCATTCGGGTAAAGAGAGAAAAGATTGAAGGGTTGCGGCTACGGCTCATGTGTCCAAAGTTTTTCTGGACGATTTTTAGCATTCCGCCGGGGTTTGTGATTGTAACTCGGTCATCGTAGACTTCCACCATCGTGACCATGCCAGTTTCGTAATAGTCGCGGTGGCTAAGGGCGTTGGCAATAGCCTCACGCAAAACTTTTAGAGGAATATCCCAAAGTTCGGTACGAGGGCCGTTGTCTTCTATCAGGTATTCAACCTGCAACTTGGATTCAAGCCACTTGTTCGCTTCTTCATACTGACTAATCAGCGAGCCGCCAAAAGTTTTGTCATCAATTATATAGACTTTATCAAGCCCTTTAAAAAGAACGCAGTGGGTAACAGCCTGTGGAAACTTTCGCTCAACGTCTTTTGCAAAGAACATGATTCCGCCAGCAAGCGGCTGGCCGTTTTTGTTGTAAAGTTCAAGATTTTCCAAAACCTGCTTGTCGTCAGCCTCTGGCGAGATTCTTGCTTTCTGTCGGAATTCTTTCATCGAATCGTGGTCAATATTTTCAAGAAGGTCATAATCTTCAATAGTTCTTGCATCATAATGGAGCTGGCCGTTTTCCTCAAACAAGGCACGCACTTCCTGAGCGTCAGTAATTTTCTGGGAGTTCGATCCCTGCCTCATATAAACGGAACCGGAAACAAAGTATGGCTTTTCATCCCCTTCCTTTACGTCAATTATCCAAAGATTTTTTCCTCGTGCAGTCACAGAATAAAAATCACAGTTAAACTTTGGGGATATTTCTTTGATTGAATTTTGAATGGCAGAGCGTTTTGAGTTGTCAATGTCGCAGCCTACAATCTTGTTGTCGTTATCAATGCCGACTACAATAACGCCGCCCTGAGCGTTTGCAAATGAACAGATTTCTTCTGAAAGTTCGCGGACTTTTGAGGGAACGGCAATTTTGAATTCAATTTTATCATTTTCACCGATGGAGATAAAATCAAGGATGTCTTTTTCTTTAATTCTACTCATTTTAATAATCCTTCAAGTTTTTTTAATTTCCGTGTAATTTTCGTAATTATAGCACAAAGAGCCTTTATTTTGAAGTATACAAAAGAAAGGCCTTAATATCACCGTTTAAAATATACAGCCCCCACTATCTTCAGAATAGAAGAAGCAGGGGCCGGCAAAGCAAAAAAAACTGCACACTAATTCTTTTCACTCTTAAGGGCTGCGGCACATTCCTTAAGCTGTTCTTCATTGGACTCCGGCATCTTAGGGAACTGCGGATTTATGTCGCGGAGTTCCTGCACCAAGATTTCAGAGAAGACATAGCGCGCATACCACTTTTGGTCTGCGGGCACAACGTACCAAGGGCAATTCTTTGTTGCGGTCGCATTGATGGCATCCTCAAAGGCTTTCTGGTACTTGTCCCAGTACTGACGTTCCTTAATGTCATTCGCACTGAACTTCCAGTTCTTTTCCTTGCGGTCAATGCGCTCAAGAAAGCGCTTTTTCTGCTCGTCCTTGGACAGGTTCAGAAATATCTTAACCACGCGGAAACTGTTGCCGTAGAGATAATTCTCCCAGTTGACGATTTCCTTATACTTTCCTTCTATATATTTGCCGTTGTGGAAGGTTCGCTTGGGCATATTATAGCTTTTCCAGAACTCGTGCACTTTTACAACCAGAACTTCCTCGTAGTAGGAGCGGTTGAACACGCACATTTTGCCGCGTGTAGGCAGCCGTTTGTGGTAGCGCCACAAAAAGTCGTGCTGCTCCTCTTCTGAATTCGGGGACTTAAAGCTGTAGACATTTATTCCCTGCGGGTTCAAAGGGCCTAGAACGTGCTTAATCGTGCTGTCCTTGCCGGCTGCGTCAAGAGCCTGCAACACTATGAGCACTGACTCCTGAGACTGGGCATACAGCCGCCCCTGCAGTTCATCGATTTCGCGTATATTCTCTTCAGTTTTGTACACGAACTCTTCTTTATGGTCGCCCTGACCGCCGGAATCGTGTATTACAGAATCAAGGTCAAGTTTTTTGCTGCCGTCGTAGCGGTATTCCTTTAAAATATCAGTTTTTCCCATACGCACCTCTCTTGAGTGTCAGTCAAAAAGCACTGCACCACGCTTGAATTCCGTGATGTTCCGTATTTATTCTTTTATTCTAGCACGGAATTTCAGAAAAAGGGGAAAAATATTAAAATTGTTTTCGATTGAAGGAATTAGAAGGAATTATATAAAAAAGAGCAGCTGCGCTTGATTTTTATCTTTGTATCTGTTAGTATTAATACACTTTTCGGGCTATAGCGCAGCTGGTTAGCGTACAAGTCTGGGGGACTTGGGGTCACCGATTCGAATTCGGTTAGCCCGACTGCAGGTCGTCTGCTTTTCGCAGACGACCTTTTTTATCCTGTCTTGCCGCAAGAATGTTTCAGCAGACCTAATTCGACCTAAATACTAATCTTGCAGGGCATCATAGCCTTCTTCGCCAGTACGTACCTTTATGACGTTCGCTACATCATAAACAAAAATCTTGCCGTCTCCTATATGCCCTGTGTACAGAGCGTGCTTTGCGGCGGTAACGACAGTATCGACAGGCACTTCCGAAACAACGATTTCAACCTTGATTTTAGGCAGCAGCGTCATGTCTACAGGAGCACCGCGGTAGTATTCCGTCTTGCCGTGCTGTACGCCGCATCCGAGTACGTTGATTACCGTCATGCCTGTAACGCCGATTCCATTCATGGCATTCTTCAAGTCCTCGAACTTGCTTCTGCGTGTGATGATTACCACCTTGCTGAACGTGGCATCGCTTCTGCTCGGCACCTTTGCAACAGGAACGGCCTTTTCAACAGGCACTGACTCTGCAAGGCCTGTATCGGCAGAACTTTCCCCTGTAAGAATCTGAGGTGCAAACATAAAGCCTGCGTAGCTGGAATCAATGCCGTGCTCAAGCTTGTCAAGACCGATGACTTCTTCTTCCTTGCTGGCTCTAAGACCGTGGAACTTCTTTATCAAGCTAAACGTAATCAGCATACAGACGCTTGTCCATGCCAAAATGGCGACCTCACCAAGAATCTGCACTTCAAGCTGTCTGAGTCCGTAGCCGTAGAACAAGCCAGAACTGGTAGAAAAGAGACCGGCAGCAATAGTTCCCCAGATGCCGTTTGCAAGGTGAACGGCGACCGCACCGACTGGATCATCGATATGGAGCTTAAGGTCAAGCAGTTCAACAATGAACACAACAATAAAGCCTGAGCCAATACCGATGATTGCAGCACCGAGCGCGTCTGTGTTTGCACAAGGAGCAGTGATTGCAACAAGACCAGCCAGAGAGGCGTTCAAGGTCATTGAGACATCCGGCTTGCCGTTCTTGAACCATGTGAAGAGCATGGTGGTACAGCAGGCAAGTGCGGGTGCAATTGTCGTTGTAGTAAAGACTGATGCAAGCCCGCCAACACCGTCAAGCTGCGTACATGCTGCTCCGTTAAAGCCGTACCAGCCGAACCAGAGGATGAATGTTCCCAAAGCTCCCAAAGTAAGCGAGTGTCCGGGGATTGCGTGAACCTTTGTGACCTTGCCCTTCTCGTCGTAGTCATACTTGCCGATGCGTGGGCCGAGGAATACTGCACCTATCAAGGCTGCGGCACCGCCTACAGAGTGGATTGCGGCAGAACCCGCAAAATCAATAAAGCCAAGCTGAGCAAGCCAACCGGAAGAATTCCACACCCAACCGGCTTCAATAGGATAGACAACGGCTGAAATCACGGCAGAGTAAATGCAGTACGCGCTGAACTTTGTACGCTCCGCCATTGCACCAGAAACAATTGTTGCAGCAGTGGCACAGAAAACTAAATTGAACACAAAGCTAGACCACGGAAAGTTGTCGTAGCTGGTAAAGAGCTGAAAGTCCGGCTTGCCGATTATACCAAAGAAATAATTCTCACTCATCATAAGGGCAAAGCCCAAGAACATGAACATAGGAGTTCCAATGCAGAAGTCCATTAAGTTTTTCATGATGATGTTTCCGGCATTCTTTGCCCGGGTAAAACCGGTCTCGACCATCGCAAAACCGCACTGCATAAAGAAGACAAGCGCAGCACCAATCAAATACCACACATTCCAAATCACGTTTGTTTCCATACGTTCCTCCAAAAAATAAAACAAAAAGCGCCGTGCCGACTCTTCTCTGCCCATGGCTGCAAAGAAAAATCAACACGGCGCCTTTGCCGAATAATTTAAAAACAAAAGACGCCACTGGGTTCATCCAGCGGCGTCTTTGCCTTTCATGGGTTATTTATACATTTTCATAATAAAAAAGTCAATATGTTTTTTATAAATTCGTATAGCCCATAAGATACTTGTCAATCTCACGCGCACACTGGCGGCCTTCTGTAATCGCCCAGACGACAAGGGACTGACCTCGGTGCATGTCTCCGGCAGTGAAAACTTTTTCTATATTCGTGGAATACGACTCTGCTCCCCCTGCAGTGGCAACCGTATTGCGGCTGCTCAAGCCAACTCCGAATGCACTTGCTGTATATGACTGGCATCCGGTGAATCCTGCGGCAATCAAAATCAAATCTGCAGGAAATTCTCTTTCGCTTCCCTCAATCTGGCAAAGCGTGCGCTTGCCGTCCACATTTTTGAATTCCACCTGTACTGTTATAACTCCAACAACATGACCGTCTTTGCCCGCCTTAATCTCTTTTATGGTCGTCTGGTAAACACGGGGATCATGACCGTGTGCGGCAATGACTTCCTGCTGACCGTAATCCGTCTTTAGGATTTTAGGCCACTGCGGCCAGGGGTTAGCGGCAGAGCGTTCAACAGGTGCAGCCGGCATCATCTCAAGCGCAGTCACAGACTTCGCGCCAAGGCGAAGGCATGTTCCTGTACAATCGTTACCAGTATCACCGCCGCCAACAATAATAACATTCTTGTCCTTCGGGTCAAAGAAATTCTTATCCTGTAGTTTTGAATTCAAAAGGGATTGTGTCACTGACTTTAAGAAATCCACGGCAAAGAGTATTCCCTTAGAATCCTCACCGGCCACATTCAGCTTACGAGGCTCTTTAGCTCCACAGCACAAGGCGACTGCGTCAAAGCGTCCGAGAATTTCGTCAGCCCTTACCGTGTTGCCTACATCGGCATTAGTAACAAATTCCACTCCTTCTGCTTTCATTAAATTGATGCGCCTGTCTATAACGCACTTGTCGAGTTTCATATTGGGAATACCATACATCAAAAGTCCGCCGATACGGTCATCCCTTTCATACACAGTCACATTGTGTCCGCGGCGGTTAAGCAAATCTGCAACAGCCAGACCGGCAGGACCGGATCCAATTACGGCTATTTTTTTCCCACTACGGACTTTGGGAACCTGAGGCTTCATATAGCCGGAAGCAAAGGCCCGCTCGATTATATATAGTTCATTGTCATGGATTGTAACACTATCGCTCCCTGCGGCCGTCTGACTTGGAGAACCGCAGTTGCAGGCCTTTTCGCACAGGGCCGGGCAGACTCTCCCGGTGAATTCAGGAAAGGACGACGTTTTTAAAAGTCTCCACGCCGCCATGTCGTACTGTTCTTTGTACAGGGCATCGTTCCATTCAGGAATAAAATTATGCAGGGGGCAGCCTGTGACCATACCGGCAAGTCTGACTGCGGACTGGCACATAGGTACTCCGCAGTTCATACAGCGCGCGGCCTGCTGCAGACGAGCCTTGTCATCTAGAGGTATTTTGAATTCCTCAAAAGACTGTATACGATCAAGGGCATTCTTCCATGCATTTTCCTTACGATTATATTCCATGAATCCGCTATCTTTTCCCATTCTCGGCCTCCAAAAGTTTTAAACAAAAAAAGACGCCTGACCTAAGGAGTTTGAGCATGCCAAAGCCCTTAGGTCAGACGTCTTCGTCTATGCTTTTACTATAGCATAAGCGCTTATTCATTGCAAGAACTAAACGACAATCTATTGAAATTCTTTACTCTTTGGTGCATTATAGCTTACCATGTTTAAACCGCAGCTTATAACAAGCCTTAAGACATATTCCCTTAAGACATTTTCAGCCGACGTACTCGCCGGAATTATTGTAGGTATAGTAGCATTGCCTTTAGCCATCGCCTTTGCCATTGCAAGCGGAGTTCCCCCGGAAGCAGGCCTCTTTACGGCAATCGTAGCAGGATTCTGTATTTCTGCATTCGGCGGAAGCAAAGTGCAGATTGGAGGACCTACCGGAGCATTTGCAGTCATAGTATACGGTGTTGTCGCAAAGTACGGTGTTTCAGGACTTGCAACGGCAACTGTAATGGCAGGAATTCTGCTGATTCTTCTCGGCGCATTTAAAATGGGCGGACTTGTAAAGTTCATTCCCTATACGATTGTAACAGGCTTCACAGCCGGTATTGCCGTGACTATTTTTGCAGGTCAAATAGGAGACTTCTTGGGGCTTACCATCAGCCACTTTCCGCAGGGCTTTGACAAAATGCCGGGAGACTTTCTGGGCAAAATAAAGACCTACGCACTTAACATCTCCAGTATAAAGCCTTATTCATTCGCAATGGCAGCAATCAGCCTTACGCTTATCTTTATCTGGCCGCACTTTAATAAAAAGATTCCGGGTTCGCTGATTGTCATCATCCTTGCGACAGTCATAAGCGTCATTCTCAAAAACACACAGGGCTTGGTTACGGACACTATCGGCAGCCGCTACGGTTCGATTCCGTCCACGCTCCCTGCTCCCAAGCTCCCTGACTTGCGTCTGGAGACTATAACAACACTCTTCCCGACCGCAATTTCAATCGCCGTCCTTGCCGCAATCGAATCCCTGCTGTCTGCCGTTGTCGCAGACGGAATGGTTGGAAGCAAGCACGACTCCAACACTGAATTAATCGGACAGGGCATTGCAAACATAGCAAGTCCGCTCTTTGGCGGCATTCCGGCTACAGGCGCGATTGCGCGCACTGCAACAAACATCAAGAACGGTGCAAAAACACCAGTCGCAGGGATTATCCACGCAATCACGCTTCTTTTGATTCTGCTCTTTCTCGGCAGGTTCGCGGTCTATATTCCCATGGCCGCCCTTGCAGCAGTCTTGATAAATGTTGCATGGAACATGGCAGGGTTTGGCGCAATAAAGGAGCTGGTAAAAGGTCAGAAATCAGACATCTGCGTTCTCGCCGTCACCTTCCTTATCACAGTCTTTGTCGATCTGACCGTTGCAATAGAAGTAGGACTGGGATTTGCAGCATTCTTCTTTATCAAGAAGATGTGTGACCTTTCAGAAATTCAGGCAAAGCGCGAGAACCTTACGGAAGGAATCTCCGGCGCAAGCACGCATGACGAGACATTGGACATTCCCACAGGTGCCATGGTCTACGAAATTGACGGACCACTATTTTTTGGTACTGTGCGCAAATTTGAAGTTGCCGTTGAGCAGGCAGAAATAAAATACAAGGTCTTGATTTTACGCATGCGCAACACTATCTATCTTGACGCAGGCGGCATCCATGCGCTGGAGCAGGCAAAAGCAGTCTGTGACAAAAAAGGCATCACAATTATTCTGTCTGGCATCCACACGCAGCCGTTTATTCTCTGCGAAAAGACAGGCATGGCAGACAAAATCGGCAAAGAGAATATCTGCGCGAACATTGACCTGGCACTTGAGCGGGCACGGGCGATATTAAAATAAACTCCGCATACCCGCCCGTCTTCAAGAAGTTTACGCCGCTGTAAACTTCTTGAAGGCCTCCAGCCGTGCCTCGTCGTGATTCAAGCCACGGCTTTCTGCTTCTGCAATCAAAGCCAGCATTTTATTGTAGTCACGGGGTACGATTTTCTTAAAGCACTGCGAATACCGTTCCCAATCCTCAAGGATTTTCTTGCCCAACTCGGAACCGGTCTCGGAGACGTGTTTTTCGATTATCGCTTTCAGAAGCGATTTGTCGTGCTTGTCTGAAAGTTCTGTCATATCCACCAGTTCTTCATTCAGGTTTTTGTACA
>CAZKPZ010000018.1:0-30907 GCA_964554745.1 uncultured Treponema sp.
GTCAAAAAACTTTTTCGTGGCCGTCATTCGCGACGGTGATAGTGATATTATCACCCGGCGCGTTTCTTGTCAACTCCTTTTTTTATTTTTTCTGCTTTTTTTTCGTTTTTTTTACGCGGGGGGGCACGCCGCGGGCAAATTTGACGGATGCACATGCAGATTCTACATTCTGAACTGCTCAAGCTGGCGGCTTATTCCATGGATGGATTCCCCCATCTGCTTTGAGATTGAGCGCAGCGCATCCCCGGAGTTGGAAATCCGCTCTACGCCGGACTCAACCTCATCCATGCTGTGCCGCATCTCGCCGGAAGACCTCTGCAGTTCCTTCACCTGCGCGATTATGACGCCGCTTTCCGAATTCATTTCGGCAGAAGCCGACATAACGTCCGCAGTGCTGTCTTTCATAAGCTTTATGGCTTCGCCTATCTGCCTTGAGCCTTCGTTCTGCTTTTCAAGAACAGTCTTTATCTGTTGAACTTGGGCATTCGTGTCTTGAATCTGCCGGGAGACATCCGTAAAGGTGTTCACGGAGGCTCCGGAAGTCAGCATGACTTCTTCTATGGCTTCCTGTATGCCTTTCAGCTGTGCGCCTATCTGCTTGGACTGGGCAGATGACGTCTCAGAAAGCTTTCGTATCTCGTCAGCAACAACAGAAAAGCCCTTGCCGGTTTCCCCTGCGTGGGCAGCTTCGATGGCCGCGTTCATGGCCAGGAGATTTGTCTGGCTGGCAATGCTTGCGATGGCAAGGTTCGCGGCCTGAAGCATCTGCGACTGCTCCACAATCTTGGAAACTTTCTTTTCCATATTGCCCTGCTGCGTAAGTCCGTTCTCGGAAGACTCCAGAAGACGCGAGAACGAAGAGGCCATCTGATCCATAGCGTTACTCACGGCAGATATGTTGGACATCATCTCCTCAACTGCGGCAGAAGCCTTTGACACTCCGGTGGACTGGGAGTGCACAAGCAAATTCAGAGAGCCGATGTTGTCCGAGATTTCCTTTATGGCGTCGGCGGCCTTTTCCACGCCGTCAGTCTGCTGGCGTATGCGCTCGCATATACCCTCGTTGCTCTCCCTTACTTGAGCTATGGCATTCTCGGTGTCAAGCATGCTCTCGCCCATGTCACTCCCGGCTTTGTCAAGCACGTTCTTGGAAGAGAGGATTTCCCCCATCACTTTCTCCAGTTTGTCCATAAAGAGGTTAAAGTTTCTGGTCAGAGAGCCAATTTCGTCGTTCGCTTTAACTGACAACCTGCTCTTAAGATTCATTCCGCCCTGCTCCAGTTCCGTGGCGATGCGGGAGAAGGAGCCGTTAACATCTTGCAGCGAAGAAAGCGACCTGCGCGTAACGAACACTGACGCAAGAACAATAACAGCAAACAGCAGTACGAATATCACTACAAGAAGTCTGGATAAGGTAGAAGAAAATCGTGTGGCAGCCGTAGACGGTACGCCGACTATGAATTTCCATCCTGAACTGGGAAGGTTAACTGTCACAAAGATGTACCGCACGCCGCCGACTTCCGCGTTAAAAAAGTCTCCGCTTGACTCAGCAAGAGCAGCCTTTGCCACAGAAGCAAATTTTCCGCCGGACACCTTGTCCAGAGCGCCGCTTTCACCTTCTTCCGCACCTGCGATAAGCCCGCCATCAGTTCCAACAAGCAGGGCCACGTCAGTCTTGTCTTCCTTGGCGGAATCGATTATGTCGCCCAGGTCGGAAAGAGTGTAGTCAAACGCTATTACGCCCAGGAACTTGGAGCCGTTGTAGACAGACTGCGCAACAGACACGGCAGGAGTCTTTGTCATCTCGTCCATATACACTTCGGTGAGTATAGCCTTGTCATGCGCCGCCTTGAGGGCCGCCTTGTACCAGTCGCGCTCCGAGGGCACATAGTCCGCGTCAGGCACCCAGCCGCTGCCGTCATAGTAGTTTCCGCGGAAGTCTGCGCCGTAAAAGCCGGTGGAGTCAGGGTACAGTACGGTGTAGCGCTCAAAGAGCTTGAGGTTGGCATTGTAATCTCCGGCAAACACCTCGCCTGAGAGGACCACCCCCAGGGAGCCTATGTCAACCATGACTCTCTTTACAGAGTTGTCAATCTTTTCCGCGTAGAGGTCGGCCTTTTGTTTGATGAGAGCGCAGCTCTGACTCACACAGTAGCTGTTGGTGCGGGCGTGCGTAAAAAACATTGCCACGGCGAACAGCAGGACAGACGGTAATGAAATTCCAAGAACAATGCGTTTAGAAAGTGTCATATTCTGTCTCCTTTTCCAGTCAGTTTTATCACGTATGAAAAAAAAGCTCTTTTACTTTTTAACCTAAATGTTATTTTACACCCATTTTCCCAGAAGTCCACTCCCCAAATGGGTAGTATTGCGTAAATTTGCAAAGATTTTTTAAAGATTTTTGACAAGGAGCGGGTAGCGTGGGGAGTGCAGCGAGCGAGACCGTGCTACGCACGTTGCAACACAAAGCCGGCGAGATTCCAAACGAAACGACACTTGTGCAGGGAGCGAAGCGACCGGAGTCACCGTGGCGTTTTCGTTTGGGTTCTCGCCGAGCTGAGTTGCAGTGTGTGTTCCAACGTCTCATTAACGTACGTAACGATGTCGTATTAACGTAGCTTAGAAAGGAGCTTTAACGTAGCTTACGATGTCGTGTTAACGGACGTTTCGCAGTCTATTCCGCGGCTTTTTTCAGCACGGAGCCAAAGTGCTTGAGGTAGTCTATAAACGAGACATACGAAAGAACAACGCAGACTATATAGAAAACAACGCCTATGGTTCTGAACAGCTCCATGTCCAGGCCGGCAGCCTGTGCAAGCCCGGTGCGCACAAGGCATTCCTGCGCGAGCGAGACAAAGCAGGAAGCCACATAGAACACAGTCTTAAGCTTGCCGCCCTTTCTGGCAGCTATGGCAGTGCCCTGCTTTGCGGCAACCATACGCAGGAAATTCTGGCTGAATTCCCGGTACAGAATCAGCACATACAGCAGCGGCGGCATATAGCCGGAAATCACAAAGCATGTGAATGTCGAAAGGTGCAGGAACACATCGGCAAAAGGGTCGAACATCTTGCCAAAGTCGCTGACTTCATTATTCTTGCGGGCGCAGTGGCCGTCCAGATAGTCAGTGAATTCGGCGAACGCCAGGAGCGGAATCAAAATGCAGGCGGAAAGAAAAGTGCCCTTGCCTGTCCAGACAGGGATAAAATAAATCAAAAAGAATATCGGGGCCGCAATAACCCTTGTAAGTGTAAATTTATTAGAATTTTTCATTTGCATAGTATAAGACTTTTTATACCTGCTGTCTAGTTTAGCAAAAAAAGTTGTTTTTTTCACATTGTAGGGTACAATATCTTTGTGAAGAGTTACGATGTTGCAATAATCGGGTGCGGAATAACCGGCGCGGCGGCCGCATTCGCCCTTTCCCGGTTCAAGGTGTCGCTTGTTGTCCTTGAGGCAGAAAACGACGTTGCCGATTCTACCACAAAAGCAAACTCCGGCATTCTGCACGCCGGCTACGATCCGCCTGCGGGCAGTCTGATGGCCAAGCTCAACGTGCGCGGCGTGGAGCTTGGCAAAAAGCTCTGCAAGGACTTAGACGTGCCGGTTCGCTGGTGCGGCAGTCTGGTGGTCGCCTTGAGCGAAGGACAAAAGGCCTCAGTTCAAACTCTCTACGCCCGGGGAATTGCCAACGGCGTAAGCGGCATGCAGTTGCTTTCGGCCTCGCAGACGCGTAACTTTGAGCCGAACATCAGTCCAGATGCAGCATGCGCGCTATACGCCCCCACGGCAGGTGTAGTTTACCCCTGGGAATACGCGCTTGCTTTCATAGAGACCGCCGTGCGCAACGGCACGGAACTGCAGAGGAATTTCCACGTGACAGCAATCCAAAGAAGCGAGTCAGGCTACCGCATAACAAGCAGCAGCGGGGAGAGTGTAAGCGCGCGCTACGTTATAAACGCGGCAGGTCTATATGCTGACCAAATCCATAACATGGTTGCCGAGCCTTCGTTCAAGCTGCTGCCGTCAAAAGGCGAGTACTACCTGCTCGACAAGAACCAGGCAGGTCTTGTAAAGCATGTTGTCTTTCAGTGCCCGGACAAAAACGGCAAGGGCACGCTCGTGGCACCAACGGCGGGAGGCAACATAATTGTAGGGCCGAACGCGGCCGCAAGCGCAAAAGAAGATGTTTCGGTCACGCAAGAAGGCTTGGACTACGTGGCAGCACAGGCAAAAAAATCAGTTCCGTCACTGGACGTGCGCAGTTCCATCCGCAACTTTGCCGGCGTGCGCGCAAACAACGACAGGGGCGACTTTATTATAGAAGAAGCGGCGGACGCACCGGGCTTTATAGACCTTGCCGGCATAAAGTCTCCGGGGCTGACTTCCGCCCCGGCAATCGGGGAACGCTGCCTTATGCTGCTCGAACACTCCGGGCTTGCGCTGCAAGAAAAGAGCGAATATTGCAAGACCAGGACGCGCGTTAAATTCAACGAGCTTTCTGTAAAAGAAAAGCAGGAAATCATCAGCAAGAATCCTCTGTACGGTCGCATTATCTGCCGCTGCGAGACGGTGACAGAAGGCGAAATCATAGACGCGCTCAGGTCTCCCGTACCGCCGGTGTCGATTGACGGCATAAAGAGACGCTGCGGAGCCGGCATGGGCAGATGCCAGGGCGGATTCTGCAGCCCGCGTGTGATGGAAATACTCATGAACGAACGCCACGTAAGCTGGAAAGATATCATACAGGACAAGGCAGGTTCATATATGCTGACTGGGCGCACAAAAACGCAGGAGAGCCTATGACGGACGCAAACTGCTATCAGCTTATCGTAATCGGCGCAGGGCCGGCAGGGCTTGCAGCAGCCCTTGAAGCATGGAACTCAGGTCTGCGCAGGATAGTCATCATAGAGCGCGCAAAAGAAGCCGGCGGCATTCTGAATCAGTGCATTCACTCTGGTTTCGGGCTGCACCACTTTCACCAGGAGCTTACAGGGCCTGAATACGCCGGCAGATTCACCGACCTTGTGGCACAGACAGGAATCAAAACGTTCACCGACACCATGGCGCTTGAAATCACCGCAGACAAGCATGTGCACGTGGTGAACTGCAAAGACGGCTATCAGATTCTGCAGGCAGAAAGCATTGTGCTTGCGATGGGCTGCCGTGAGCGGACCCGCGGCGCAATCGCCACGCCGGGAACGCGGCCGGCCGGCATCTATACGGCAGGAACTGCGCAGAGGCTGCTGAACATAGAAGGCTACATGGTTGGCAAGCGTGTGCTCATACTGGGCAGCGGCGACATAGGGCTTATCATGGCAAGGCGGCTCACGCTTGAGGGCGCAAAGGTACTTGCATGCGTGGAGCTTATGCCCTATTCCGGCGGCCTAACGCGCAACATTGTGCAGTGTCTGGAAGACTTTAACATACCGCTCTACCTGTCTCACACCATTACCGACATACAGGGCGACAGGCGGGTTACAGGGGCGACGGTAATGCGGCTTGACGACCGGCGCAAGCCGGTGAGCGGAACGCAAATGCACTTTGACTGCGACACTATTCTGCTGAGCGTTGGTCTTATTCCCGAAAACGAATTGACGCGCAAGGCCGGCATTGCGCTTGACCCGTGCACAAAGGGCGCATTCGTCTTTGAAAACCGTGAGACCGGTCTGGCGGGTGTGTTTGCCTGTGGCAATGCCGTGCACGTGCACGACCTGGTTGACTACGTGACAGAAGAAGCGGAGATTGCCGGGCGGGGAGCCGCTCAATACGTGCTCTCACGGCAGGAATACAAAGGCGGGATTGTGCAGGTGCAAAACGGAGCGGACATTGCGTATACAGTTCCGCAGAAGATACGCCCCCAGCTAGTGGAAAAGACTGTCGGGGTGTTCTTTAGGGTTCGTTCCGTGCACAAGACAACAGCATTTATTGTAGTTACGTCGGGCGGAAGGGAGATTGTCCGGCTAAAGAGGGAACATCTTGCACCGGGCGAGATGGAGCGCGTGAACCTTACACGCGCGCAGCTGGATTCTTGTTCAGCTACAATTGAATTCAACATTCAAGACAGCACAGGGGGAAAGGAATGAAGCATCTGGTCTGCATAAGCTGCCCCAAGGGCTGCCGTCTGAGTGTGGACGAAGAAAAGGGATTTGCTGTTACCGGCAACGGCTGCAAGCGCGGTGAAATCTACGGCAGACAGGAAGTGTCTAATCCGCAGAGGACGGTGACCAGCACTGTTGCGGTAAGCGGCAGCAGCTACGTACGCTGCCCGGTCAAGACGGACAGGACTATCGCAAAAGCACTGATGTTTGACGCGATGAAGACGCTGCAAGGTCTTGTAGTAGCTGCCCCTGTCCGCCGCGGACAGATTATTGTAAAAAACGTCTGCGGCACGGACGCGAACTTTATCGCGACCGCAGACATCAGTTCGCTATAAGGGACTCAAGCTGTGCAATCTGGCTGTCACTGGTTGCCCAACTTGACGCAAAGCGCACCACGGTGTGAGTCTCGTCGTATTTTTCCCAGAAGCTGAATTTTACCTGCTGCGCAAGTTTTTTGAGTCGCTCGTTCTCCAACACCACAAACTGCTGGTTCGTCGGTGAATTGATAAAGAACTGCACGCCTGCTTTGGCGAACAGAGCTTTTATTTTTTCTGCCTGGGCGATTCCATGCTCGCCAAGTTTGCAATACAAGTTATCTGTAAAGAGCGTGTCAAACTGTATGCCCGTAAGGCGGCCTTTTGCAAGCAGGTCGCCGTGGCGCTTGATGCGGTTCAAAAAGTGAGAGGGAGCATTGTCGGCAGGGAACACCAGTGCCTCGCCAATCAGCGCGCCGCATTTTGTTCCGCCAATGTAAAAGGCATCTGCAAGGCGCGCAATGTCGCACAGAGAAACATCGTTTTCTTTTGAGGCCAGCGCATAGGCCAGACGAGCACCGTCGATATACAAGGGAATTCTGTTTTTGCGGCAGCATGCGGAAAGCTGCTCCAGTTCAGACTTGCTGTAAAGTGTGCCGTATTCTGTAGGTTGCGAAATATACAGCATGCCGGGGAAAACTTCGTGCTCATGGCTGGCGTCTCCGTAGAAGGTATCAATATAGCCCTGCACGTCGGCGACGTTCACTTTGCCTTGCTGCGCTGGCAAGGGCAGCACTTTGTGGCCGGTGAATTCAATGGCACCGGCTTCATGTACGTTGATATGTCCTGTAACTGCAGAAAGCACGCCCTGCCAAGGTTCAAGCATACTGTCAATTGCAAGCTGGTTAGTCTCTGTTCCGCCACCTATAAAATAGATGTCGGCTTTAGGAGCCTGTATTGCCGCGCGGATTTTTTCCTTTGCCCTCAAGGAATAGCTGTCTTCGCCGTAACCAGAAAGCTGTTCCAGATTGGTTCTTGCAAGGGCGGCAAGAATCTCTGGAGCACAGCCTTCGGAATAGTCATTTTCAAAAGAAATCATAGGGGCAATACTACACCGTGAGGCGACAGCATTGCAAGAGTCAGTTGAATGCTTCTTCTGCCTTTACGATGAACATCTTGATTCCCTCGCCTTTAAAGCGTTCTTTTACGCCTTTTATAACAGCTTTTGCCATTTCAAGGGAAGTGTCTTCAATATAACTGATGAGCAAAAAGTTAGTCTCAGGCCAAGTTGAAGTGCCCAGCTTGCGATCATCGCCGCCCCGACCGTATGCGAGCGGAACGGTTGTATAAAGGATACCCGGAACATACTGTTCCAGAGTTTCGGTAATATCGTCTTCAACGGATTTATTGGCAATTATTTCGATTCTGCACATAGTCAGCTCCGTTAATCGATATTACCGGGACGATACGCAACAAACGAGCCGGACGAGACTTTTTTGTGATTGCGCACAGAAGGTTTTGCGGCAATACGATCCATAAGCTTGAACTCGGCAATATGGTGGTCGTTCGGTACGAGGTCTTCTTTTTTTGGCATGACTTTTGCACGCGGTTTTACCGGTTCTACAGGCTCTACAAATTGCAGAACAGTAGGTTTTTCAGAGGCAGGAGCAAGTTCCGGCTCGTCATCTATGACCAATTCGCCAATGTCATCATCATCGTCGTTCATAAAATTCCCCCAATCATCATCAGATGATTCGCTTTCTTCTATGTCGTCAAAGAAAGAGTCAAAATCGCCATCCGTCGATTCTGATGCCGAAACCTTTGCTATCTGCGGCTCTGGAGCAGGCTCTGTTTCTGGCGCAAGCGCCGGCTCTGCATAAAAGTCAACATCATCAGGCACGGAAACGCTCTCTTCCTGCTCTTCACTTAAATTTTCGGCAGGTTCCTCAAATTCCGCAGCAATGACCGGCTTCTCTTCTATATCAGCAATCAGAGGCTCTTCAAAGGTCTGTTCTTCCGGCAAAGGTTCCTGCTCTGCAGCTGTCGATTCTGCAGGTTTTGCCAGTTCCGCCGTTACCGGCTGTACCGACTCCAGCCCTTCAGCAAACTCCTGTTTAGTCTGCCCCGGAAGGGTGACTTTTATACGGCTTTTAGAAGTCTTCTTCTCGCTCATTATAAGGGAATACATCACCGGAATAAAGATGAGCGTAATCAAGGTGGAACTGGTAAGACCGCCAACGACCGCAACACCAATCGGCTGAACCATGCCGGCACTTCCACTAGTGGCAAAGCACATCGGCAGCATACCAAGAATTGTGGTGAGCGTTGTCATGAGTACCGGACGCAAACGGCTAGTACCGGCTTCAAGACAGGCATCCAGCTTTTTATAGCCGCGGTCAATGAGCAAGTTTGTATAGTCAACAAGAATAATACCGTTGTTTACGACGATACCGACGAGCATGATGATACCGATTGCAGAAAGCATGGAAACTGTCTGATTGGTAATCTTGTAGATTGCCACGACTCCGATTACAATAAACGGTATGGTCATAATGTTGATAATCGGAGCCTTAAAGCTTTCATACGTTGCCGCCATCACGCCGAATACCAGCATCACTGCAAGCAGGATAATCTTTGCATATGTCTTGAACTGGTCGTTCATGCTTTTCCACGAACCTTCATAGCTGACGCTCACATCATCAGGGATGATTAAAGAAGCTGCTATCCTCTCTTTTATCTCGTCTTCAACCACATTTGCATTTTGCTGGGTAATAATACTGGCAGTGACGTGCACAATCCGGGAACGGTTCTCGCGGCGTATGGTCACAGGACCGAAACCTTTGCGCACGCTTGCAATGTTGCTTACAGCAACAAGGCCGTTATTCCCCTGCACAAAGATTTGCTCAAGGTCAGGCACGGACTGTATGTCGTCAGAGCGCAGCATAACGCTCACTGTGTAATCTTCGCCGTCCTGCGTATATGTGGTTGCGGTGGTCCCTTCTATACAGGCTTGTATTTCTCTGGCAACAGCGCTCACGCTTACGCCAAAGTTGTAGGCACGCTCGCGGTCGACTACGATTTCTATCTGGGGAAGTCCGTTCGTTGTGTCTATACTGGCTTCGCCTATGTCATCAATGGAATTCATTACATCGGCGATTTTTTCTGCAACAACCATTGCATCATCAAGACTTGAAGACCGCAGAACCACATCAATGTCGTCACCGGTCATCTGCTGCCGCATTCCGCGGCCAAAGCTGAGCGTTGCATCAGGATATTCAGCAAAATGCGCACGGAGCTTGCTCTGTATGGTCGCAGAATCGTCTATCTGCTGTTCCGTATCGGGCAGAACAATTTCGATAGAACCCGAATAGCTTGTACGGTTGCGTCCACTTGCACCGGTTGTGACGATAAGTGTCTTGTAACCTTTGATTTCATTCTCGATGATTTTCTGGAATTCGTTTACAGTCTTTGTTGTTTCTGCCAGTGTTGTACCGATAGGCATTCTGATGCTTAGCGTAACGCTGGAGTCTGAACCGCCCGTCATCATGCTGATGCGCATGGTCGGTATCATAAGGAGAGACACAACCAATGCGGTCAGGCAGACAAGAACCGTAATGAAGCGGTGCTTGAGCGCAGTCTTGAGCAAAGGCCGGTAGAGCCGTTCGCGGATAAAGTCCTGTATGCTGTTCAGCATTTTATACAGACTGCGGAAGAAGCTGCTTCTCACAGGCTTTTCGTTGCGGTTGGTCAGAGGAAAGAAATGCCCCGCAAGGACAGGAACCAAAAAGATTGCCACAAACAAACTTGAGACAAGTGATATGACAACTGTAAAGATAATACCCTTGAACATTTGCCCCATGAAGCCCAAGTCCTTAAGGAAGAACAAAAAGGGAACAAATACACAGATTGTTGTCAGGTTGCCCGACAGAACGGACATAAGCATTTCCTGGCTGCCCAGGATTGCGGCAATCTTTGGTTTTGTGCCGCGCGAACGGTATGAATAGATGTTGTCTATCATAACTATAGACGCGTCCACTATCATACCGACACCGAGTATCAGACCGGTAAGTGTAACAAGGTTGAGCGTAATGCCCACGTAGTTCATGCAGAGAACGGTTATGATAATCGAAAGCGGAATGGAAATTGCAATGATGATAGTACTCTTGAACGAGCACAGGAATATGTATAGGATGACAACTGCAAGAATCAAGCCCTGCCATGCGGATGTGAGCAACGTATTGAGCGTGTCACGGATAGACTCGGAAGAATCGCTGATGATTTCAAGGTGCATGTCGGACGGAAGAATCTTTTCGATTTCGTCTATTTTTTTGTATACTGCATTCGCAACGGTAACGGTGTTTGTGCCGGACTGTTTTGTGATTGAAACATACACTCCCGGATCACCGTTTATGTATACTTCATTTGAAGCATCCTTGTAACCCAAGTATGCAGTGCCAATGTCAGACAGTTTTACATCATAGCCATTCACAGTCTTGATTACAGTCTCTTTTATTTCGTTCACGCTGTTGTACAAGCCCGATGTTCTTATGGAATAATCCATCTTGCCTTCGGTAATACTGCCGCCGCCCAGGTCAATGTTCTGTCTTGACAGGGCTGATGCCACTGTAGAAAGCGTAAGCCCGTAGGCCTGCAGACGGTTCAGCTCAAGCTCCACGCGCACAAGTTTTTGACGACCGCCCATTGCGGAAGCCTCGCCTACTCCGTCTGCCTGTTCCAGCATGTCTACAATCGTATTTTCAGCATACTGCTTAAGGTCGTCGGCAGAACGGTTGCCGCGCACAGCGATGCGCATAATCGGAGATGCGCTTGCATCCATCTTAAAGATGGTGGGCGTAACATCGTCGGGCAATGCCCTGGTAACCCTGTCAAGTTTTTCGCGCACATCGTTGGCGGCCTGATCCAAATCTGTGCCGTACGCAAATTCCAGAGATACGGAACTTCTGCCTTCTGAAGATGAAGACGAAATGCTTTCCAGGTGGCTCAGAGAAACAAGCGCATTCTCTATAACTTTTGTTACGGAATTCTCAACGGATTCCGGGTCTGCATTCGTATACGACGCAGATACAGAAAGATAGGGCATGTCTATGTCTGGGAAAAGCGCGATTGAAATATTTGATATGGTAAAAAGACCTATGACAAGCAGCATCAAAAATACCATTCCCGTCAGGATAGGATGCTGTAATGTTTTTTCGCTAATCATTTGCTGTTACTCCATGCTGTCAGTTTGCGGTTATATCGCGGATGGCGGAACCTTCGCCCAGAGAGTTCATACCCTCTGTAACCATTCTTTCGCCCATGCTCACGCCTGACAAAAGCTGCACAAATCCGTCAACGGTCTTTCCCAAGGTGACTTCTCGCTGAGTCACGGTCTTGCCGTCTGACTTTACGACATAGATATAGCGCATATTGGATTTTGTTAGAACTGCCGTTTCCGGGATTACGGGGTAACCGGTATAAAGTTCGGTATACAGTTTTACTTTTGCAAACATTCCTGCGTTCACGCGAGAATCGTTGCTGTCAAATTCCAATGTTATGGATTTTGTTCTACTGGCAGGGTCAACTACAGGGGAAATTCGAACGACACTTGCAGGGAACACAAGGCCGGCATACGCTTCAAGAACGACATCCGCCTTAAGCCCTGTCTTTAGCGACGCGACACTGCGCTCCGGGACGCTGGCCGTAATCTGCAGTTCGTCCACATTGCCGAGCGTAACAACAACGGTTGAACCTGTAACTGTGTTGCCAGTCTTGACTTTTAGCGCTGTGACAGTGCCAGTAATCGGCGCACGAACCGTATTGAGGGCAAACTTTGTGCCCGGTGTTGAAGGATCCACCGTCAAGAGCTTGTCGCCTTTTTTTACGTAAGAACCGAGGTTTACGAACACTTCCTGCACTTTTCCACCGATATCGGGGAACACATCAATGCTGCTTGTAGGTTCGATTTCGCCCGTGGTATTAACGTAGTCCTGCAACGGCGTATCTTGAGCCTCCAGCGTGCGGACTGAAACAAGATTTTCCGATTTTGCAGCAACTCCCTGTTTTGCAGACATGCCGCTTTCTGAGGATTTACCATTTTTTGCAGCTGCACCCTGCATGGAGACTGGAGCTTTTCCACCCGGCGCCCCATTGCCCGGCCCGCCCTGCTTTTGTGAGCCGGTTATTTTTTTCATATACATAAACGCGGCAGCTATGACGGCCGCACAAATAAAAATCGCTAAAACTATTTTTATGACACTTTTCATAAAATCCTCTGACATCTTTCTTTTATACTACCGTATATTCTGCTATTTGTCACCCGAAAGAGTACCGAAAGAGACACCCAGTGCATTCTCCAGATTCAGAACTGCGACTGCCAAATTATATGCCTGCCGCTTAAGGTTGACCGCGGCCTCAAGGCGGTTGTTACGTGCGGTCTGCAAATTCAAGATGTCCTTTGTACCGTTGTTATAGGCATCAAGAGTAAGGCTGTATGTTTCGCCCGCGTATTCCAGACTCTGGCTCTGCAGCTCAATGGCAGACTCCAGATTCTTTACCTGATTATAATAGTTGTCGATGTTTATCAACTGGGTATTCTTTGCGTCCTGCAGCTGAAGGCTCAGACTTTCCAAAGCGTCCTGCTGGTTACGCACGCTCTGCAGACCGCTAGACCATGGCAAGAGACCGTCCAACGGAATAGAGACACCCACAGAGATTGTCCCGCCCTTTGTCCAGGTGTCGCCGTCAGAAAAGTTCTCAGCTTTGTTGCTCATGTTATAAGAATATGCTGCGGAAATGGTCGGACCGTATGCAGAAAGGCGGGTCGCCAACAACGAATTCTTGGCTATCTCAACTTGCTTTTCAAGGGAAGTTATCTTGTCAGACTTGCCTGAAACGCCGTCGATAGAAACATCTGACAAAGCTATATAATCATCAAGACTGCCCTTGAGCGTTATCTCTTGCGTTTGCTTTAAGCCCAGCAGATTCTTGAAAGTTGCGATGTCATTCTTTAACGTCGTCTCCGCATTCTGCAGCGTCAATTTTGCATTTTGATACGCAATCTGCGAATTGAGCACGTCAAGCCTAGGAAGCACACCGCGCTCGTAGCGCTCAAGGTTCGTGCTGTACTGAACCCTGGCGGTCTCCGCATTCTGCTTTTGCAGCACAATATTATCCTGCTCGTATAAAATCTGATAGAATGCAGTACGGACGTTCATCTCGATTGTCCGCACAGTGGTGTCGAGGTCGATGAGAGATTTTTCGTAATTGAGCCTTGCGCCTTTTACTGTTGTCGCAATTGACGGCGAAAGACCGATGTTAAGGCTTGCCCCAAGTGATACATTCGCAGAATCGGACTTACCGTTAGACACCTTTATGTCGCCTATTGTCGTTTCAGGAGCGGCTTTTGAAATTGAACCGGACGCTTTTATGGAAGGACTTATCGAATTCCACGCATAGTTCTTTTTTCGCTGGGCTGTACGGACGGCAAGGTCACTTTCTTTTATTTTCAGATTGCCATCTACGGCATATTTTACCGCGTCTTTAACGGTAAGAGTCAGACTTTCTGCAAATACATCTGTACAAACAGTAAAAACCAAGGCAGACGTAAACAAAAAAGCCCTGGATATCCTTGAAAAATTCATTTTTTCCTCCATTGGGCAAAATAGTAGCAGAGCAAAGCCCCGGCTTTCAAAAAATCAGCGTTATATATCCATATATTATGGAATACAAAAAAAGAAATAACAAGGAAAAACTCCCCTATATGTTAAAAAAATCAGCAGTCTGCTTGTAACAATTAAAACAACACTTAAATTTATTTTGCTTTTTTTTAACAGAGGGTCTATAATAAGGTGAATACGGCAAAGAAATTCTAAAATCTCCAAAGTTCTTTCATTGGAAAAATCAGGAGGACATTATGAACCTTTTTAGCGATTACGGTTACAATCAAGACGAAATCAAAGCAAGAGTCAACTCAGTTTTTAAGACATTGTTTGAAGGCGCGGATGACGAACGCATTTATTTTGAAGACAAAGACGGCGGATACATACTGGATACAGGAAACAACGACATCCGCTCAGAAGGAATGGGATTCGGCATGATGATTGCTGTTCAAATGGACAGGAAAGACATATTTGACAAACTGTGGTCTTGGGCAAAAAAACATCACTATATTGATTCAGGCGAATGCAAGGGATACTTCCATTTTTCATGTAATACCGACGGTAGCGTAAAAATGGAGTTGCCGCGTCCGGACGGTGAGGAATTCATTTCCATGGCACTGTTCTTTGCAGGACACCGCTGGGGAAACGCAGACGGAATATTCAACTACGATGCAGAAGCCAAGGCGATTCTGGACACCGCGCTGCATTCCGCGAATCCGCTCTGGAACAAGGGCAACTTCTTGATCCGCAACCTTATCGGCTCGGATGCAACAGACATTGCTTACAACATGCCGCACTTCTACGAATGGTACTCAATGTTCGACGACCCCAAGAATTCCGATTTCTGGAAAAAGGCGGCGGGCGCAAGCAGGGCGTTTATTGTGCGGGCGGCAAACAAAAAGACAGGCATGACAGCAGAATACACAAACTCCCAGTGCGAGCCGCTGCCGGAGAATCAGCACGGAACTTTCTTCAGCCACAGTTACTTTGCGGCTCTCAACATAGGACTATATACACTTTGGTTCGGTGACACGCCGGAATACGCAACTATCGCAAAGAATCTCATTGCGTTCTTTGACGGAAAGAAGACAGACGAGTTCATGGACTACAAAATAGACGGAACCCCCGGCAGCAAAAAGGCACTGCACCCCATAGGACTTGCGGCAGGGCTGGGAGCTGTAAGCATGGCGCTTGAACGGAGCAAGGAACCGTACGAAGACGAGACAATGCAGAAAGCACGCCGTGCAGTACAGAGATTCTGGGAAACGCCGCTCCGTAAAGACAACAGGCGCTACTACGACAACAGTCTGTACATGTTCGCATTGTTGGCATTAAGCGGCCAGTACAAAGTATATTAAGCTGTTTTAGAACTTCCCATGCGGCACTGAAATACACTTCAGTTGCCCATGGGCACTTTTATAGTTGTAAAAAAAAGAAACAGATTTTTGAACAATTTAATTGGATTTTGGAACGGCTTTACGACAACGTTATAGAAAAATAGGTGAATATCAATACATAAATTAGTGAAATATTCGCACCATACCGCTAAAATGCACACTATTTTACAAATTTTATTAAAGCTTTACACAAAAGTATTTGCGTGATAGAATAAATTAAAGTTTACAGTCGCAGAGGAGGTCCTTATATGAAATTTGGGCATTTCGATGACGAGAACCGTGAGTACGTCATAACAAAACCACTGACTCCATACCCTTGGATTAACTATCTTGGTAACGAGAAATTCTTCTCGCTCATCTCAAACACAGCAGGTGGCTACGCATTCTATACAGATGCAAGACTCCGCCGTTTGACACGCTACCGCTACAATGACATTCCGCTGGATTACAACGGACGCTATTTCTTTATAAACGACAACGGCACTATATGGAATCCTGGCTTTAAGCCTATGAATACAGCACTCGACAGCTATGAGTGCCGCCATGGATTCGGATACACAAAAATCGCATCTTCAAAGAATGCCCTCAAGGCAGACGTGCTCTACATGGTTCCCAACGGGGAAAACTGCGAAATTCAAAAACTGACACTTACAAACGAAAGTCTGGAAAACAAAAAGATTTCCGTAACGTCATTTGTAGAATGGTGTCTTTACAACGCACAGGACGACTGCACGAACTTTCAGAGAAACTTTTCTACAGGCGAAGTAGAAATTGAAGGCAGCGCAATTTATCACAAGACAGAATACAGAGAAAGACGCAATCACTACACATTCTACTCTGTAAATGCTCCGTTGGCAGGTTTTGACACAGACAGAGAAACCTTCCTCGGACTGCACAACGACTTGTCAAAGGCAGACGCAGTTATAAACAACAAGTCTGGCAATTCAGTCGCAGACGGCTGGTCTCCAATCGCAAGCCACCGCGTGGAATGTGTCCTTAAGCCGGGAGAAAGCAAGACATACATATTTGTCTTAGGCTACATAGAAAACCAGGATTCAAAGAAGTTCATCGATAAAAAAGACACAAAGCCGGGCTTCCTTGCGACAAATTCCTACTCAGGCATCATCAACAAAGAAAAAGCGTATGCCCTGCAGGAAAAATTCTCTACCGAAGAAAAGGTAGACAAGGCATACAAAGAGCTGAAGGACTTCTGGAACGAAATCATGAGCCACTTCACGCTCAGCACAAATGACGAAAAGCTGAACCGTCAGGCACTCTGGAATCAGTATCAGTGCGTAGTCACTTATAACTTTGCACGCTCCGCCTCCTACTTTGAAAGCGGCATCGGCCGCGGCATCGGCTTCCGCGACACAAGCCAGGACATGCTCGGCGCAGTGCACCAGCTGCCGCAGAAACGCATACGCGACCGCCTCTTTGACGTTGCGGCTACACAGTTTGAAGACGGCTCTGCATACCACCAGTTCCAGCCGCTCACAAAGCGCGGAAACGCAGACATCGGCTCAAACTTCAACGACGATCCGCTCTGGCTCGTTCTTGGCGTAGGCGGATACATCCGCGAGACAGGAGACGTAGACTTCCTTAAGCAGCAGGTTCCTTTTGACAATGACGAAAAGAACACCGCGACACTGTACGAGCACCTCAAGCGCTCATACCGCTACATCACCACTCACAAGGGACCGCACGGACTGCCGCTCATCGGACGCGCTGACTGGAACGACTGCCTGAACCTCAACTGCTTCTCAACAGACCCGAATGATTCATTCCAGACAAGCACGAACAAAGACGGCAAGAACGCAGAATCCGTCATGATTGCACAGATGTTTGTATTCGTCACGCCGGACTATGCCGCCATGGCTCGCCTTGAAGGAGACGAACAGGAAGCAGAGTTCGCAGAAAAAGCCGCCCACGAAATGGAAGAGCAGATTTGCAAGACCGGTTGGGACGGAGAATGGTATATCCGCGCGTACGATGACTTTGGCAACAAGGTCGGAAGCCACGAGTGTGAGGAAGGAAAAATCTTTATTGAAACACAGGGCTTTGGAAGCATGGCGCAGATTGGAGCTTCAAAGGGGCTTCCTGCAAAGGCCTTGGACAGCACAAAGAAATACCTTGACTCAAAATACGGTATCTGCATTGTAGAGCCTCCATACAACAAATACCACGTTGAACTTGGAGAAGTTTCTTCTTATCCGCCGGGATATAAGGAAAACGGCGGTATCTTCTGTCACAACAATCCATGGGTAATCATTGGAGAAGTCAAGACAGGAAGACCAGAGGACGCATGGGTTCACTACACAAAGATTGCGCCTGCATTCCTGGAAGACATCTCAGACATCCACAGAACAGAGCCTTATGTCTATGCGCAGATGATTGCCGGTAAGAAGGCAAGAAGATTCGGCGAAGCCAAGAACAGCTGGCTTACTGGAACTGCCGCATGGAACTTTGTTGCACTCTCACAGTACATCTGCGGTCTTAAGCCTGATTATGACGGGCTCAAGATTGAACCAAGGCTGCCGAGCCACATTGAGACTGCCGAGATGACCAGAAAGTTCAGAGGAACGACATACCGTATCCACGTTATCAACAAAAATAACGAGGGCAAGATAAAGATTGAGCTTAAGGATTCATCAAAAGCGACGATTGGCGGAACTAATTCTACAACTGTCAAGGCAAAAGACGGTGTAAAAGAAGTTGAGCTTACAGTAACAGTAGCGTAAATAAGCCTTAAGAACAAAGATTATGACCGGAGAAACGACAGCTTTCTCCGGTCTTTTTTTTCAAAGGAGCGTTAACGTACGTATCGATGTCGTGTTAACGTAGCTTACAAAGGAGCTTTAACGTACGTTACGATGCCGCATTAACGTAGCTTACAAAGGAGCTTTAACGTACGTTACACTGTCTTTTTATTTCTTTTTTGCCGCCTGATACAGAGGGTATACCTTTTCTGCTATAACTTTTAAGTTTTCTATTCTGCTTTTATTTGACGGATGTGTTGAAAGTATCTCCGGCACAGAAGAACCGGAAAGCTCATTCATCTTTTTCCAAATATTTATCGCCTCATGCGGATCATAGCCTGCACGGGCCATAAGCTCCGTACCCATGTTGTCGGCTTCGGTTTCGCAATCACGGGAAAACGGCAACGTAACACCGTACTGCAAGCCTAAGGCGGCAACCTGCTGCCCTGTCTCGCTCAAGCCCGTAACTTGGGAAACGACAGAAAGTCCAAGCTGCTGAATCACCTGCTTGCTGGATTGTTCCCTGGAATGCTCTTTTAAGGCGTGAGAAATCTCGTGTCCCATAACAGCCGCAAGCTCGCCGTCGGTAAGCTTTAAGGAATCAATTATTCCTGTATATACAACGATTTTGCCGCCCGGCATGCACCACGCATTTACGGTGTCTTCTTTTATGACATTCACCTGCCAGTCCCATTTCAAGGCGTCGGAACGGAACGAGCCGGTCTGCGCAATCAAGTCTTTTGCAATTTTCTGCACGCGGTCAAATACAGCTTTGTCTGTATTCAATGTTCCTGCGGCCTTTGCATCTGCCAACACCTGCGCATACTGCTCGCTTGCGTTTGCATTCATTGTATCTTCGGAAATAAGCATAAGCTGCTCGCGGTCAGCCCCGACCGAACCAGAAGCCGTAGTACTGGATTTACCGAACAGCTTGCTGAAGAAACCTTTGGCGCTTACAGGAGAAGCAAGCGCCAAGGCCAAAATAATAATATGGACAAATGTAAGAAATCTTTTCATATCATCTGTATAACACAGATTTCATGAAAATGCAAATACAAAATCTATAATGTCGCCTGATACAGAGGATAAACCTTTTCTGAAATCACAGAAAGGTTCTGTATTCGCGTTTCATTGGACGGATGGGTAGAAAGAATCTGCGGCACAGAACTGCCGGACATTGCAGACATCTTTTTCCATACATTCACGGCCTCATGCGGATCATAGCCTGCACGGGCCATAAGCTCCGTACCCATATTGTCAGCCTCCGTCTCGCACTTGCGGGAGAAAGGCAGCGTCAAGCCTAACTGGGCGCCGTATTGGAGAACCGCGTACATAGTGTCGTCCATGCCTGTAGCGACAGCAACAGCAACCATACCCAGACTGGTCAAAGCTTCTTTACTTGCCTGCTCACGTGAGTGTTCCCTCAGGGCATGAGAGATTTCATGCCCCATTACCGCGGCAAGTTCCCCGTCCGTAAGGTTCAAAGACTCGATAATTCCTGTATATACAACGATTTTTCCGCCAGGCATGCACCACGCGTTTACAGTGGAATCAGTAATAACGTTCACCTGCCAGTCCCAGCTCAAGGCATCCTCGCGGAAAGCCACCGACTTTGCTATAAGGCGGTTTGCGATGTTCTGTACGCGCTTTGTTGTGGCAGGGCTTGTATTCAAGATATTTTTGGCTTTTGCATCGGCAAGAACTTCCGCATACGAAGATTTTGCCTGTGCATCCATAGCAGCAGACGAGACAAGCAAAACCTGAGAACGATCCGCACCTACAACACCACTCTGGGTTGTACTCGCACAAGCAGAAAAAAGGAACACACCAAGGACTAAAATCAAAGATCTGAAAAAGCTCTTCATAGTAACCTCCGTAACAAAACGAGAAAAGCTCAAAGCCATAACATATTATAATATATATTTTATTCGTTTTCAATCACCCGGTAATCCCAGTTATGCTTGGGATACCGGCCTTTCATCTCTTTGCAAATTTCTGTCCATGTAGTGCCCCAGAAGTGTTCCAAATCATCAGTCACCTGCAAAGGACGGCGGGCTGGAGACAAAAGCTTAAGCAGAACAGGAACGCCCATAACTCGTGGAGTCGCAAAACAGCCGAAAAGGCGCTGTATTATGACTTCTAGAACAGGCCGCACAATCTGCTTTCCATCCTGCATAGTCACCGCCTCATACACAAGAGTAAAACGCTTACCGTTCGACAGTGTTATCTGTACCGGCACATGTTCATCAAGCTCCCGTGCATTCAACTCATAGCGCAAAGCCTCAAGAACAGCATGTTCTGTAATAGAGGCGGCCGTGACAAAAGGCGGCAGCCATTCCCTTACGGAAAGAGCAAGATTCTTCTCTTTCTCACCGGCTTTATGCTCACAATAAAACTTATAGCGCAAAAGCAACAACTTTGCCTCCGCGTTAAGCGGCAAGGCATCTAAGCCTTGTGCCTCAACCAGCGAGCACAGCGCCTCCGCAAAATCTGCCGGACTTGCGCTAACAGGAACCTGAGAGAGAACAATCTTTCCATAGCAGGTCTGCTTCATTTTTTTTATATGTGAATGTGAGCGGTCCGTAAAAAAGGCTGTCGTTTTTGTCTCAGTTCTTCCGCTCAAGAAAGCATTGACCGTTTCTTGAGCGACAGGCTTCCAATTGTAAATAGTTCCCTTGTACTCCCCAGCATTCACTTCAGGCGCCAAAATCCATTCAGGAAACACCGTATGGTTATTCCGCTCCTCTATCGTCAAGCTTGCGACACGCCCAGACGGAAACTTGTAGCAGCCGTCATCGCCATCCAGACGGGCAAGACGATCAGGATAGCCGGCAAGCAGAGGCTCATTCACAGCGCGGACAGTCTTAAAATACAAATCCATTGCAGAAGTGTAAGGACACAAGGCCTTGCGGCGTTCCAAGTCGCTCACGAAACGCTTTTGCAAATATGCAGGAGCTTTGCAGTAAGAAGAATAAGCCAGTACATTCTCAGCTTTTCCTGCAAGAGCAACACAGGCAAGCCGGGGAGAAAGCCCCATTGTCAAAGCTGCCCTTCCTACATCTGTTATCCTCTTATCTGCGCCCAGACAGCCGAGACTTTGCAAAAGCTCCTGTGCGGCGTTCCAAGGATTAGCACCGGGCGCATCAAGCCAGTCCAAATCTTTTTTATCCGTAACGCCCCAATCTGCACATTCCAAAACCACTTGCGCCAAATCACAGCGCAGTATTTCCGGAGGAGTCCGTTCCGGCAACACATCATTCTCAGCCCAAAGCCGTATACACTTTCCCGGCCCTGTCCGACCGGCACGACCGGCACGTTGTTTTGCAGAAAACATGCTTTCTTTTTCCGTAACCAAGGATTCCATGCCGGCCGCGACATTCATCCGGTTTATCCGCATAAGACCGGAATCAATAACAACGGTAACATCCGGTACAGTTACCGAAGTTTCTGCAATGGCGGATGAAAGTATCACGCGCCTTTTTGCAGCAAGATGTCCGGGAGAAAGGATTTTCCGTTGTTCATCAAAGCTTACGCTTGAATGCAGTATGCAGATATCCGCACTGTCCGCACAAGGAGAGGAAAGCAACTCACTTTGAGTTTTTCGTATCTCTGCGATTCCCGGCAGGAATGCAAGAATCGTACCTCGGCCATTTGTGTTTTTAAGCTCCTGTCTGACGGCATCAGCAACAGAAAAATTTCTTTCGTAAGCAAATTCAATCGGAAAAACTCTGCCGGGAACTTCAACAACAGGGGCAGGATTCTGAGCATTCCCCAAGTAGGTTGCCACTGAGGACGAGTCAATCGTTGCTGACATGACCAGTACATATAAATCATCACGCAAGGTCAACGCTTCTTTTAAAAAGCAGAGAGCCAAGTCCGCATTTACACTTCGTTCGTGGAATTCATCAAGAACGACTACAGAAACGCCCTCAAGCGCCGGATCATCAAGCAAGCGCTTTGTAAGAACAGCCTCGGTCATGACAGTAAACCGAGTTTTAGGCGACACGTTCTTTTCCAAATGCATGACATAGCCTGCCGTCTGTCCGCAGTCTTCACCAAGCAGATGTGCCACGCGACCTGCAACTGCAAGCGCCGCCAGCCGGCGAGGCTCAAGCATCAGTATCTGCCCGGAAAAAGCCTTCAGCAGCGCAAGCGGAACAATCGTTGATTTGCCGGCACCAGTCTCTGCAGTAAGTACAAGGGAATGGGACTGGGACGACTTAAGCTTTTGGCAAATCTCATCCAGATATGCCGTTATAGGAAAGTTTTCAATTTCACTCATCAATTTTCATCTGTATTAGATTTTGTCTTAGCCAAGTGCACTTCGGCAACTCGTTTGTCATCCATACTTTTTACCGTAAACTTATAGCCATCACGGACGACACTCTCTCCCTCTTTCGGGATTCTGCCCAACGCCTCGGATATATAACCGCCGATAGTCTCTGACCGTCTGGAAACGAGCTTGATTCCCAGCTGCTCATTCAAATCGATAATGCGAGAAAGCCCCGAAATATTATCACTGCCAGAATTACCAATCTTAACTTCAACACGACGGGCATACGGCTTGAACTCGTCACTTATCGGCCCAAAAATCTCACGGACAATATCTTCAATAGTCAGCAAGCCATAAGTACCAGAGTACTCATCAATCACGACGGCGAGACTCTGATGATTTTCCCTCAGCATCTGCTGAATCGAAGACATTTTTTTTGTCTCCAGAATAAAGAGCGGGGGGCGCATCACTTTCTTTGCAGAAAATTCATGCTGCTTGTTTTTATATGCAAGCAAGTCCTTTACATAGATAATTCCGACAATATCATCAATATCTTTATTGTATACCGGGAAGCGGGAAAGAAAATACCTCTCTGAAAATTCGATGACATCTTTATAACTTGCCGTAAGCGGCAGCGCCTTTATATTTTTACGAGGAATCATTATATCTTTGGCTTCCAAGTCCGTAAACTTAAAGACGCGATGCATCATAAGTTTTTCATTACGCTCAAATATACCCTGCTCGCCGCCGACATCAATCAACGTTTTTATCTCTTCTTCCGTAAACGAAAGATTCTTTTTCTTTGTATCAACATTCAGCAGTCTTAGGCAGGACTGAGAAACAGTCGTAAAAACAAATACAAGGGGATACAGAATAACTTCAAGAACTTCAATAAACGGAGCAATAAAAAACGCTATTGATTCTGGATGATGAGTTGCAATAACTTTAGGAGATATCTCGCCAAAAATCAAAAGAAGAATCGTCGCAACAGCAGTCGCAATGCCGACACCTGCTGTACCGAACAAACCGAGCGCAATAACTGTGAGTATTGCAGAAAGTGATATATTCACAATGTTGTTTGCAACCAAAAGCGTATTTATAAGACGCTCTTTGTCCTGCAAAAGCTTCCACACACGCATTGCGTTTTTGTCTTTTTTATTATGCAAGAAACGGACACGGAGTTTATTTATAGAAAGAAAAGCGCTCTCCGTACCCGAAAAAGTCATGGAGAGCAAAATCAACACTATCGAGATTATAATTAGAGACGAAGGAACCATTGCAGAATCAGTTACCGCGCTCTTTTAGTCCGGGAAAGAGGGAATCCGCCTGATTCACTAAATCACGCATCTTGGAAACCATTTCCATCATTGCAGAGACATCTTTTGCGCGCGGACTCTCAGGCGCTACATCCTGCGCCTTTTGTAAAAGAGAATACATCTTGTCGTAGTCTCTGTCACCAAGAACTGCCATTAGATACGCAGCATTGTAATATGCCTGCTGCTTGGTGTCCTGGTCAAGATGTCCGTTTTCCGCAATACGGACGAACGAATCAACCACACCGCTTTTGTTACCTTCAGAAATATTCTTTACGGCATCATTATACGTGTTGATGAATTCGTACTTGCCCAAAAGCCCTGTCTGATTGTTAGAATCCAACGAAGCGAATGACTTTATTAACGAGTCAAGCTCCCTGCGTCCGGGTTCTGGAGTCGCGTCATAAAGAGCATTAATTGCCCGGGCTTTTTCCACTCCCTCAGACATCGCGACCTTCGAAATAAGAGCAGAAATATTCGCCATACTCTCTTTCTGCTCTTCCAGAATATTATGAAAGACAGTCGGAGAGTTTATGCCCTCGCTGTAGGACAACACAGAAAGGACATACCCCTCTTTTGACAAGATATAGATGACAGGGCAAGATGAAACGCCATACTGGCGCACGACAGCCTGCTTTGCGTCTATTCCCTGCTGAACAATCTCCGCATCGACCTTTTGCTGTTCGGTTGCATCAGAGCCGGTAATAGCGTGAGCCTGCTCAGACTGCGAAAGGTCTATGTTCAGCAGAACATACTGCTCCTTCACCATACGGTAAAACTCTTCCGTGTCCAACACATCCACACGGAACGTTGTTGTCTTACCGTCCCAGTCTTCACCGGAAAAAAGAGCAAGTATATCCTTATTCTGCATCTCGGCCTCTTTCTTTGCCTCATCCAAATCTGTCAGCCACTTTGACTTTTTCTGACAAGAAGTCAAAGTGCCGCAGACAAGAACAAGCGCTGCAAGTAAAAGGACTGCACGCAAAGTAAACTTAGTCAAAATACGTAACTCCCGCCCTAAAGATATTCTCGCAAGAATTTTCCGTCGGATTTGCCTCCGGGTCACCGGCGACGTTCTTTATAAGCTCCGCGCTGCCGCCGCCTGCAAGAGTTCCTATCGTGCGCTCACTGTGCCCCATCTTGCCGAGAACTCTGCCGTCAGGACTTGTAAGACCTTCAATAGCAAAGAGACTGCCGTTTGGATTATCCGGCTCTGCGATAGCAGGAACTCCGTCCTCGCCTACATACTGGCTGAACACCTGTCCTGCAGCAAAGAGTGCCTTTGCCTCTTCCGCAGAAATAACGATGCGCCCCTCACCGTGACTAATAGGCACAAGATGAATTCGCGGGTCAAGCACACTCTCAGAAAGCGCCCACGGGCTGGTTGCGCTGACAAGCCGCGTGCGGACAATACGGCTGATATGGCGTCCGATTTTGTTGAACGTAAGTGTCGGCATGTCTTCCTGCGGCGCGCGGATTTCTCCGTATGGAACTAAACCGGTCTTTATAAGAGCCTGGAAACCGTTACAGATACCAAGCACAAGACCGTCACGTTTCTTCAGCAAATCCATTATTGCATCTGCAATGCGGTGCTCACGGATAACGTTTGCAATATATTTCCCGGAACCGTCAGGCTCGTCTCCAGAACTAAAGCCGCCAGCAAAGGCAAGAATCTGCGCCTGTTCAATTTCAGCCTTAAACGCATCAAGCGACTCGGAAAGCTCCTGCTGCGTCCTGTTGCGGAATACAAAAATCTTTGCATCCGCGCCGTTAAGCTCAAAGGCGCGGGCCATGTCGTACTCACAGTTTGTACCAGGGAAAACAGGAACGAGAACGCGAGGAACGGCCTTGGTCGTCTTGGAGCAGCCGGCAGAACGCTTTTCTGCAACGCTCGGATGCAGCTTCAGCGCAAACGGCGGCAAATCCTTCTGCAGCGGTGCACCGGAAACAGGAGGGAACACCTTGGCAAGCTTCTCTTCGTATGAGCTTTCTATATCGGCAAGCGAGATTGTCACGCTCGGAACGAAGTCCGTAAAAAGCGTAATATCGGGGCTGTCCACCGTAACGCCAAGCTTTATGAGCGTACCGATTTCAAAGTCCGCGGCATTAAGCTCATCTGCTTCTACAATGACAGAGCCATATACAGGAATGAACAGATCATCTGCTCCGGTAACATTGTCCATTCCCTGTCCAAGCTTTGTAACAGCCTGAGGGAAATTGTCGATTCTCAGACCGATTCTGTTACCCATCGCCATCTTGCTTACAGCTTCTGCAATACCGCCAGCTCCGACAGGGTACATAGCGCGAATCTTGCCTTCACTGTTAAGCTTATAAAGCATAGACGTATTCTTCTTAAAGGCATCCCAATCAGGAACCTGATCCGCAGTATACGGAGTCATCACGATGTAAACATTGTCATCAGCCTTTTTGAAGGCTCCGGAAGTCACGTTCTTTACATCTTCTGTAGCAACGGCGAACGAAACAAGCGTATGAGGAACATTCAACTCCTCAAAAGTACCAGACATACTGTCCTTGCCGCCGATACTCGCCGTTCCCATAGCAAGCTGTGCATCAATAGAACCTAGCAATGCCGCAGCCGGATAGCCCCATGTCTTTTCGTCCACACAGCGGCCAAAGAATTCCTGGAACGTAAGACGGCAACTCTGCGGGTCTCCACCCATACAGGCAATCTTGACAAGAGAAGAAAGCACAGAAATCTCCGCTCCGTGATACGGACTCCAGTCTGCAACGCGAGGATCGTAGCCGTAAGCCATAAGACTGACAGTAGAAGTCTCACGTGGCGGAAGAACCGGAATCTTAGCAGCCATACCGGCCTCAAGCGTGCCCTGATACTTTCCGCCGTATGGGAACAGAACAGAACTTGAGCCGATTGAACCGTCAAAGCGCTCACACAAACCGCGCTGAGAACAGCAGGCCAAATCATTCATATTTGCAAGCCAGGCATTGCGGATATTCTTCTGCGCGACAGAACTTTCCCAAAGCTTCTTCTGCACTGAATCAAGCGGCTTTGCAAGCGGAGATGGACTGTCAGTGCTCGGCATGACAATCCTTGCGCTTGCCTTGTGCGGCGCTCCGGCAGTATCGATAAATGAACGGTCAAGGTCGACTATTGTTTTTCCGCGCCAGTTCATCACCATGCGGTTTGTGTCAGTCACTGTCGCAACGACAACGGCGTTAAGGTTTTCCGCGTCTGCGGCCTTTATAAAGGTATCTACATCTTCTTTACGCACAACAACAGCCATGCGCTCCTGGCTTTCAGAAATCGCCAGCTCTGTTCCGTCAAGGCCTTCGTATTTCTTGGGAACCGCATCAAGGTTTATGTCCAGTCCCGGGGCAAGCTCGCCTACGGCAACAGAAACACCGCCCGCGCCAAAGTCATTGCTGCGGCGGATCAAGCGGCACACATCCTTGTTGCGGAACAGACGCTGAATCTTGCGCTCCTCAACGGCGTTGCCCTTCTGAACTTCCGCAGCGGCAGTAGTCACGGACTTTGTGTTATGAACCTTTGACGAACCAGTTGCGCCGCCTATGCCGTCACGTCCTGTTCCGCCGCCAAGCAAAATAACCACATCGCCCGGCTCCGGAGTCTCACGCATAACCTGGTCCGCAGGAGCAGCCGCAATAACGGCACCCAGTTCCATTCGCTTTGCAACAAAGCCCGGATGATACACCTCTGCAACCTGCCCGGTTGTAAGTCCGATTTGGTTTCCGTAGCTTGAGAAGCCCTGAGCCGCCTCACGCGTAAGCTTCATCTGAGGAAGCTTGCCCGGCAGAGTCTCCGCCAAAGGAACTGTCGGGTCTGCAGCCCCGGTAACGCGCATAGCCTGATATACCCACGAACGCCCGGAAAGCGGATCACGGATGGCACCTCCGATACAAGTGGCGGCACCTCCGAACGGTTCTATTTCAGTAGGGTGGTTATGAGTCTCGTTCTTGAACTGCAAAAGCCAGCGCTCGGTGCTTTCAGGATTGTCTTTTGTTGCCGTATAATGCACGTCAATATACACAGAACAGGCATTGTTCTCCTCGCTGACTTCCAAATCATTGAGCTTTCCATGATTGCGCAGATACTTAGCACCGATGCAAGCCATGTCCATAAGGGTAACTGGCTTATCATCACTGTTGCTGTAAAGCTCGGCGCGCATGGCATTATACTCTTTGTACGCTTTTCGGAATTCCGTTGCATACAGACCGTCATCAATCTCAATTTTGTCCAGCACGGTGTTGAACGTTGTATGGCGGCAGTGGTCAGACCAGTACGTATCAAGAACACGAATCTCGGTAACCGTCGGATCGCGCCCCTTAGTCTTAAAGTAATCCTGCATCCACTTAACGTCCGCCAAGTCCATGGCAAGCCCCATGCGGCTACGGTAATAATCAAGCTCCTTGTCATCAAGTACAGTAAAACCAGCGGCAAGCTCTATGTCGGCAGGCTCCGCACTCTTCATCTCAAGCGAGGCAGGCTTTCCGTCATCAGTAAGACGGCTGTCAACCGGATTTATAAGGTATTTCTCTATTTTTACAATATCATCTTTCGGGATTGAACCGTTTGCAGACTTCAGCAAAACGACCTTTGCGCAGCGCACAAGCGGCGGTTCCGTTCCAACCTTTGTGTCCTTTGCCATGCCTTCACGCAACAGCAGCAGACATTGCTCCGCACTGTCAGCCCTCTGGTCAAACTGCCCGGGCAGATACTCCCATATAATCTCCGTTTCATCCGATGACACGGACAGGCTGTCATAACAGACAGAATCACTCTGCGGCTCCGAAAAAATCCGGGTCGCAGCGGCTTTCGCAACTTCATCGGCAACGTTCTGCACGTCATACCTGTTCAAGTAGCGGACTGACGAGACACTTTTTATACCCAAAAAGTTCTCTATATCTGAGTAAATGCGCTCGGCCTCATTTCGGAAGCCATTTTTTCTTTCAACATAAATACGGAACATACTCATATTATATGAAAAAGGCTTTCTTTGTTCAATGAAAACTCGCCACTCTTGACTAAAAAGAGCCTTTGCCGTAACCTTGTGGGGTTTTTAGAGATTTTCAAAAAGTGGAGGCCTAGAACAAAATGAAAAAGAATCTGGCATTTTTATCGGGCTTATTATGTTCAGCCCTGATTTCAGCACAGGCGGTCACCAGTACCGTCTCAAGAAACGTACAGGAAGCAGTTCCGTTAAACAGGGATATTCAGTCCGTTTCAGCGGAAAAAGCCGAAAGCGCAATCAAAATAACAATGCACTTCAACAGCAAGCCCGTCCTGAAAGGCAATGACAAAATCATCATCATGATAGATGACACCGCCATTGGCGGCAAAACGCCGACAGAATTCAGAAACCGCAATTTCAAGAACCCGGCAACATACACAAAGGCAGACTCAAGCGTCGACTACACATATATAACTATACCCAACGGCTCGAACTATGGCGCCTGCAAGACAAATTTCACCTGGAAAAGTATCGGCGATGACTTATTTGAGGCTTCAGAGCAGGATTTGACCTTTACCATAAGCATGGACTACATAACGGCAGACGCAAAACAGGGCAAGGCCGGTGATACGTACAGAATCATAACCTTTATATCCGACCTATGGGCGAACAATGCCAATCCCCAGCTCAACGGAACATCACATATAATAGATGTAATTCCGGCTTCCGGCGTAGCCATCGGCAAGACACAGACCGATTCGGATACAGCAGTAATCTCTTTTGAAAAGGTGATTGTACTTGAATAAACTTAACGTACGGCTGATAGCCCTCGACTTGGATGACACGCTCCTAAACTCACAGGCCATGATTAGTGACAGAAATGTCGAAGTATTGCGCCGGGCAGCCGCGCTCAGCATTTACATAGTACTGTGCTCGGGACGGGCAGAAAACGCCATTCTGCCATTTGTGCGCAGACTCGACATTGCAGGAACAGAAAGCGGCCGGTATATCATTGCAATCAACGGCTGCAGCATTTACGACCTGCACGGGCGCAAGCAGATTTACGCCCAAAACGTCTCGGGAGACGTACTTGACTACGCGGAAAACGAGGCCCGCAAAGTCGGTCTTGTAAGCGAAGTTTACTCACCCGACACCATCTTCTACAGAGAAGAAACAAAGTGGACAAAGCTTGACGTAGACCTCTGCCACCTCAAAGGCCAAGTCGTACAAGACTATGACGAGTTTCTAAAAAAAGGCTTTCCAAAAATGCTTATTCCCGGAGACCCGGAACTCTTACAGAAACTGCAGACAAAGCTCAAGGCAGACTTAGGAGACAAGGCTGTTGTATTTACCAGCAAGCCCTACTTTCTTGAAGTGCTGCCGCCCAACTGCGGCAAAGGGGAAAGCGTATCGTTTCTGGCAAAGCATATAGGGCTGCCGCAAGAAAGCACGATGGGCTTCGGCGACAGCATGAACGACGAAAGCATGATACGGCTCTGCGGCTACGGAGTATGCATGAAGAACGGCCTGGACTACATCAAGAACATTGCCGACTTCGTAACAGAAAAGACAAACGATGAAAGCGGAGTTGGTGAATTCATACAGAGTCACGTCCTGTAAGCGCCGTCAGCAAATCCTCTGATACAGCCCGGAAACACCGTCCGCATCAATCGTGCCGCTCATAGCCATATCCTTTATAGCGTCATGACTATAGCTGCTTTCAGGGTACAACACAACCACAGCAACATCACCTGTGTGCAAAAAGTTCTTCTGCCCCCAGTCTGTATAGCGTGTCGCGCCGATCGAAATCATAATGCGCTCAGGCATTCCGGCTTCAACAAGATATGAGTGAATGTCTTCCGCAGGGCCTTCATCCCGCTGAGAATTCAGCTTTTCAAGCATCCAGTCAGTTAACCGCTTCCAAATGTATGAATACGAGCGCACAGCGGAATCTTCCCCGTAATCAAATATCTGACCGCCACGGATTAAAAAAGACGCAATACGGTAGTCGTTCAATGCAGAGTCCGCACTAAAGTCATCAAGCGCCAGCAAAGTTGAATAAAAGCCCTTGGACGAAGCGCCCCAGTTCTTTTTCAAGCTGATTTTCTTTGCGCCTTCCTTGCGGATTGAGCAGTCATTAGAAGCGCCGAAACATAAAGGCGAAAGAGAGACTATGCGCCCGCCGTTCCATTCAGCATTGAACACAAG
>CAZKPZ010000019.1:0-30214 GCA_964554745.1 uncultured Treponema sp.
TCATTCTCTGAGAAATATCTTCATAACTGAGCAAAAGAGCACACCGCGTCACTATGTTCCCTGTATAAACACATATCGATTAGATATATTTAACAAGTTTACATACTGATTAATTTATTGTCAATACTGTTTAGGTTGGTAAAATAGGCATAACACTTATTCATTAATTATGACAGATTTACGGCAAGTCCTTGCGGCAAACATGAAATACTACCGGGGGTTAAAAAAGCTGTCTCAGGCTGACTTAGCGGCCAAAATCGGCACAGCCCCCAACTATATCTCGCAGATAGAGGCTCACAAGCAGTTTCCGTCAGTCCAGATGCTAGAAAAGATAGCGGCCGCCCTGGAAATTGACACACTGGAGCTGTTTTCGGGAAGGACCTCCCATTCTTTGGAGCTGGAGGCAATAAAAGTGTCCATGCTCAAGGATATTGAGCAGATTGTCCAGACTTACATCCAGAAAATACACGTCGGCTGAACGTCTGTTCCATGCGCTCTTGCAGACTCGCTATCTTGTAGAAAGACGCGTTTTAAGGTATTCTATGTGAATGGCTTATGAAGTTACGGCGACCCGCAGGAGGCCGCAGAGATTTGAAGACCTGATCGGCCAGGAATTCGTTGCCGACACGCTAAAAAACTCCATCACGGCAGGAAGAATCGCCCACGCATACTTGTTTTCAGGCCCCAGAGGCTGCGGCAAAACGTCAACGGCGCGTATTCTTGCAAAAGCCTTAAACTGCAAAAACGGCCCGACCGCCACTCCCTGCGGAGAATGCTCGGCCTGTAAGGAAATCACGGCAGGCTCCTCGCTCGACGTAATAGAAATAGACGGTGCCTCAAACACCAGCGTAAACGACGTGCGGCAGATAAAGGACGAGGTGCTTTTTCCGCCGAACTCCTGCCGCTACAAGGTGTACATCATAGACGAAGTGCACATGCTTTCAACCAGCGCCTTCAACGCGCTGCTAAAGACTATTGAAGAGCCGCCGCCATACGTCATCTTCATCTTTGCCACTACGGAGTTGCAGAAGGTTCCGGCAACAATAAAGTCCCGCTGCCAGCAGTTCAACTTCCGCCTTGTTCCGGTGGAAAAGGTCAAGGAACAGCTTGCCCAGGCCGCCAAGGACATTAACATAAAGGCGGATGACGAAGCCCTCTACTGGATTGCGCGCGAGGGCGGCGGCAGTATGCGCGACAGCTACACGCTCTTTGACCAGGTTGCGGCGTTCTCAGGCGATGAGATTACCTACGAAAAAATCCGCGACAAGCTGGGGCTTGTTGGCGTAGACCGCCTTAACGAGCTGTTCGGCCTGTGCGTGGAACAAAAATCCAGCGAGGCCTTGCTCCGCTTGGACGAATATATGCAGAACGGCGTAAGCATTGAACAGCTCATCTCCAACTGCACGGACTATCTCCGCAGCTTGCTTCTTATAAAGAGCGGCATAAACAAAGAAGCCCTGCTCGGCCAGTCGCCGGAGCGTTTTTCTAAAGAAGTCCTGGGCGCATGGAAGAGCGTGCAGATTGAGCGCGCGCTGGATATCTTTCTTAAGCTCTACCGCGACATACGCTATTCGCTAAGCCCGCGCTACGAGATGGAGCTGGCAGTCAGCCGCCTGTGCTGGCTTTCTGAATTTGTCTCGCCTGCAGAAGTAAAAGCCGCCATAGAAGAGGTAAAACCGTTGCTCGCACAAAGTGCTCAGGCAAAGGCAATTCCGGTTACTGCACAGTCTGACGGAGGGCAGGGACAGGCCGTACAGGCAGCAGAAGCAATGTCCCGGCAGGACGACGGAGAGGAAGAAGAACCTCACGACGGCCCTCTTGCAGGATGGACACCCCCTTTTCATGATGGCGGAGCTGAACCGCCTGAAAACAAGTCAGCCCAGAGCGACGGACAAACTGCAAGTGCAGTTACAGACAATATAATAGAAGAAAAAGTGCTGCCCAAGGACGGTATCAACACGGCAGACATCAATGCCGTGTTCCAGACCATGGTGGAAGACTTTTCCATACCGGAAGGGCTTTTGTCCGCAGCGCTTTCTGGAACTAGCGACAGAAAGATAGAGGGAAACACTGTTTCTGTCTGTGCCGAAAACAGAATCGAGATGATGCAGCTCACCAGCAAGACATCGCTCGTGCAGGACTACTTGAGCAAGGCATTCGGAAGGCCGATTGTATTCGAGGTTTCCATAAAAGAAAGCCAGACGCAGCTGAAAACAAAGGTTGAGCTTCCTCCGGAAGTTCAGATATTAAAAGACACATTCAAAGGCAGCGTACTTTAAAAGTCTGCCTTAGTAGACACGTAATATATAGAGGAGAATATATGAACCCATTTGACATGCTCAAGAATTTGGGCGGCATGAAAGAACAGCTGCAAAAAGCGCAGGAAGAGCTGGCCACAATAACGGCTACAGGAACTTCCGGCGGCAATATGGTGGCCGTAACGCTGAACGGCAAGTTTGAAATCGTAGACATAAAGCTTGACCCAATCTGCGTTGACAACCGCGATGTTCCGATGCTGCAGGATCTTATCCGCTCCGCACATCACGCCGCCATGGAGCAGATTCAGGAAGCCATCAAATCACAGCTCGGTCCGATGCTTGCAGGCATGAACATTCCTGGCATGGGCATGTAGCGCCCGGCGGAAAAGCCAATGAACGCTATTGACGAAATCACCGAAAGCTTTTCGCGTCTGCCCGGCATAGGCAAAAAGTCGGCCGGCCGTATCGTGAACTTTCTGTTAAAGGCAGACAGCTCGTTTATGAACCGTCTCTCCATGCAAATAGCAAACCTGCAGCAGCGCATTCATCCGTGCAGCGTCTGCGGTGCCTGGACAGAAAGCGACCCCTGCTCCATCTGCGGAGACAATTCGCGCGACAGGACGACGGTATGTGTCGTGGAACAGCCGCAGGACGTTGCAATCATAGAAAACTGCCACGATTACAGAGGGCTTTTCCACGTCTTGGGCGGTGTAATAGCCCCGCTTGAAGGCATCAGCCCTGACAGTCTTAGAATCAAGGAGCTGCTTGAGCGCGTAAAAGGCGGCGAGATAAAAGAAGTGATTCTTGCAACCAACCCGAACGTAGAGGGCGACACAACAGCCCTTTATATCCAGAATCTGCTAAAAGACAGCGGTGTCAAGGTAACGCGCCTTGCCAGCGGACTGCCTGTCGGCGGAGACTTGGAATACATAGACCGCCTTACGCTTGCACGCAGTTTTATGGGGCGCAGCAGTTTTTAGCGGCATCCTGACTACCAAACTTTTTAAGCCATTTTGTAATGATATTAGTTTTCCGATGTTTTAGATATAGCTGACACAAACAAAAGGAGACTGTCATGTTAAAAATGAAAAAAGTGCTCGCAGCAACATTCTCTTTGGCTCTCTGCCTCTGCACAGCCGCTTTCGGTCAGACTGCCTCTGAACAATACGACACCAGCGGCGGCTCCGTAAAATTTGAATTCCAGTTCAAGGAAGGAGACTCAAGTCGCGTGCTCTCACACGTGAATGAAGACGTTTTTGTAAATCACCGCTTTGACCACCGCGCGGTAATACTAAACCGCATCTCAATGAAAGTGAACAAAACGAACGAGGACGGTTCAGGCGAAGAAGAAGGAACGTTCATGACCTCAGAAAGTTCCGTCGGCAGAGGAGCGAACAGTTCGTTCTCCTGGGGCGAGGAATATCAAAGCGTATTCACGCGCAGCAAGCTTGGCGTATACACGATAAGCGACCAGTACTTCATGCCCACCGTCCGCGACGTGCCCCTCTTTCCAGACAGGGCTGTTGCTCCTGGCGAAAGCTGGGAAGCACAGGGGCACGAAGCGCATGACCTGCGCCGCCAGTTCGCACAGAACAAGCCGTTTAAAGTTCCGTTCAAGGCAAACTACACATACCTGGGAACAGTAAAAAGCAAAGGCAAGGATGGCACAGAAAAGACGCTGAACGTAATCAACGTAAAGTACAACATGTACATGGAAACTCCAGAGCCGGCAGGGCTGGACGCATATCAGGAATATCCGGCCAGCATGATGGGCTACAGCGACGAGCTGATTTACTGGGACAACGACACAGGCACTATTGACCACTACACGGAGAAATTCCGCATCGTCATGGAAAGCTCCTACGGCAATATCTTTGAATTCCGGGGGACTGCAGATGCAGAAGTGCAGTCTTTTGAGCGCACCGCCACCGAAGAAAAAGTCGCACAGGTGCAGGAAAAGGTAAATGAACTCGGCATAGATGACGTGACCGTAAAGAAAGGCGACAAGGGGCTTACAATCTCTATCGAAAACATACAGTTCGGCGGCGAGAGCGCGGAACTGCTTGATTCCGAAAAAGAAAAGCTCCGCAAGATTGCAAAGATTATTGAAGCCTATCAGGACAACGACATTCTTGTTTCTGGTCATACGGCGCATTATCCGGGCGGCGCGAACCCGATAACGCTTTCGGAACAGAGGGCGTCTGCCGTTGCAGACTATCTTATAGAGCTTGGTCTTCGCGACAAGTACCATATCTTTACACAGGGCTTCGGCGACAGAGAGCCAATCGACACCAACGCGACTGCGCAAGGAAGGGCAAGAAACCGCCGCGTTGAAATCACCATCATGGACAAGTAGACACAGTCTTTACGGCAGGGCAGTACGGCAACAGACGGAAAGCCCTGCCGTTCTTATTTTAAGATTCTTGAAACACAAAGAAAAAAACACTAGAATATAAAGGTTATGTCTCTGAACTGCAACGAGATAAATGTCATTCTGAACGAACTCGACCTGGAAGGCTCTTTTATACAGGAAATCGTACAGCCCGGTTTTGACACCCTGTCTTTCCGCGTAATTTCGCACGGTCAGCCAGAAAACATCCTTATCTGCACGTCGCCGCAAGCCTGCCGCATCAACAGAACGCGGAGCAAGGCGCCCAAGAACGCAAAGCCGCTCCGCTTTAACGAATTCCTGCGCTCAAACGTACAGGGTATGCGGATTAACGAAGTCCGGCAGCTCGGACTTGACAGAATCATTAAGATGGACGTTTCCACCTGGAAGCAAAAATATCTTCTATATATACGCCTCTGGTCCGGTGCGGCAAACGTAATCGTAACGGACACCGACGGGCAGATTCTTGACTGCATGTTCCGCCGCCCAAAGAAAGGCGAGGTAACCGGCGGAACTTTTCTTCCTCAGGAACACGTACCTACGGAAGAAGAAAAGTCCGCCGCACTCGCAAAGTTCCCGATAAGGACATTCGCAGACACAGATTCCGGCACAGCAGAACTTGACTTTAATGCAAAGATTGACCTCTTCTATTCAGAGCATGCGGCCAGCCTTTCGCGCGAAAGCCTTTTGTCTCAGGCTGAAAAATGGTACAACACGCGCCACTCCAAGATGACAGCCGCCTTGCAGAAACTGGAAGAAAAGAAAAAGCAGTTTGAGAATTCCGGCGCACTAAAGCACACTGGAGATTTGATTTTAACCTATGCGTCACAGATAAAAGCAGGCGATACGTTCCTGGATTGCGACGATTACGAGACCGGCGAAAAAAAGCACATACGGCTGGACGCAAAGCTTTCGCCGCAGGAAAACGCCGCAGTCTACTATACAAACTACCGCAAGGCTTCGTCCGGCATGGAAGCCCTGGAACACGACATCGCCATTTCGCAAAAAGAAATAGCCGCGCTCGAAAGCCAGTACAACGCAATCCTTAACGAAAAGAACACACTCAAAATAGAACAGCTGCTCCGCCGCGACACCACTCCAAAACAAAAGGCGGCAAAACAGCTGCCGGGACTGCACTACGAAATCGGCGAGTGGAAAGTGATTGTAGGCAGAACCGCGAACGAAAACGACGACTTACTGCGCCACTATGTAAAGGGTGCAGACCTCTGGCTGCACACCCGCGACTTTGCCGGCGGCTACGTCTTTGTAAAGGCGCGCAAGGGCAAGACTGTTCCTCTGGACATAATGCTCTATGCCGGTAATCTTGCCGTGTACCATTCCAAGGCACGGCAGAACGGACAGGCCGACTTGTACTATACAGAAGTAAAATACCTGCGCCGCGCAAAGAACGGTCCCAAGGGGCTTGTAATCCCGACACAGGAAAAGAACCTGCACATAAAGACGGATGAAAAAAAATTACGTGAGCTGGATGAATTGCTCATCAGTTAAAATAGAGAGGTCAGTATGAAGATTACAGAAATCTTAGAAAAGAAAAAAGTTGTTCTTTCAATGGAAGTATTTCCCCCAAAAGTACAGGCAAAGTTTGACTCAGTGATTGACGCGGCAAAAGAAATAAGCGACCTAAAGCCGGACTTTATGTCTATCACATACGGAGCCGGCGGCACGACCAGAGCCAACACCGTGGAAGTCGCGGCAAGAATACAGCAGTTCGGCGCACCTGCCCTAGCCCATCTCACCTGCGTGGGTGACTCCAGGGAGGGAATAGACAAGACAATTGCAGATATGAAAAGCGCTGGCATAGAAAACGTGCTTGCCTTGCGCGGAGACATACCGCAGGACTTTAAGGGCGAGAAAGCCACAGTAGACGGCTTTGAACACGCCAGCAACCTGGTAAGCCTTTTAAAGAGCCAGGGCTTTTGCATAGGCGGCGCATGCTACCCCGAAGGTCACCCGGAAAGCGCAAACCGGGCTGAAGACATCGACAACATGAAATTCAAAGTCGATGCCGGCGTAGACTTTCTTACCACACAGATGTTCTTTGACAACAACATGCTCTATTCCTATCTCTACCGTCTACAGTCAAAGGGTATGCACGTGCCGGTTCTTGCAGGAATCATGCCGATTACAAACAGTACTCAGGTAGAACGCATGGTAAGACTGTCTTCCGCATATATTCCGGAGAGACTGCTTTCAATCTGCGACCGCTTTGCCGACAAGCCGCAGGCCATGCGACAGGCTGGCGTTGCCTACGCGACGGAGCAGATTATCGACCTTATCTCAAACGGCGTGCGCGGCATTCATATCTACACAATGAACAAACCTTCTGTGGCAAAAGACATTATGAAAAACATCAACGAAATCATCGCGGCGGAAAATTCTTAATGAAGAACAAAAGTCTTGCAAAGATTACATGTGAAGGAAAATCCCTCAAGTCTTTTTGCGTCGCACGATGTTACGCCTCATTGTTCATCATGCCTCCTTCAAGAAAAACTGCAACAAAATTTATCATCACTGTAATCACGAAATTCTTTTTGCCTCAGTACATGGAAAAACTCAGACTCAGGCATACTCCAGTAAAACATGTAGACCATGAGCTTGACGAAAAAATTCCGTTTAAGCCCAGTTACGTAACTATATATATGTACTTCATAAACTACTGGGTTCGAGCCATGTCCATGCTGGAACTTAAGTTCGGCGTATGGTACGGCTCAAAACTCTGTTCAGAACTTCTGACCTTTCTAAAAAATGATTACGAAGCCGCCTACGATATGTACCGCAAGTGCATGACAACAACATACCGTCCGCCGTGTGATGACAAAAAAATAAAAGCCCTGCGCGCCGCCGACCCGCACTACTTGTGCGTGCCGAGTCTGCACATTGCAATCATCGCAACAACATACGCATTCTTTAAAATGCTTTTTGACCGCGAAGACTTTACCGCCGCAGAAAAAGCTCAGTGGACACAGGAACTCTATGATGAAGGCCTTGCCATAGCACGCTCAGTTCTCTATCTTAAGCAGCACTCAGTCAACTGCATTCCTGCCGCGCTCTACATGGTCTGCAAAATAAATGCAAGTATCTTTACAATCAGCGACGCAGTGTTTTTTATAGAACACTTTTTGGAAGAGGCAGAAGACATCAGCAAAGAGGACAGGCAAAGTATCACAAATTATATAAACTTTGTCTTTGAGCGATTTCTTCTTGAAGGCACCCCCGAAGACGATTGGACTGTTCCTGTCGTCCGCTGGCTCAAGGACTACATGCCCTACAAACAGCACAGGCAATAAGCAGATGACACAACTGGAAAAGTATTATAACAAATTTGACGAAGACCACCGCCTTACAACCCGGCACGGGCAAGTTGAATTCACAACGAGCATGCACTACATACACAGCTTTATTTCTGCCGGTCAGCACGTAAAGATTCTGGACATAGGCGCCGGCACAGGCCGCTACAGTGTGCCGCTCTCGGAAGAAGGGCATTCCGTTACCGCCGTGGAACTTGTTGCGCACAACCTGGAAGTGCTGGAACGCAAACACGCCAACGTGAACTGCTGGCCGGGCGACGCACGCGACCTGCATTTTTTGCAGGATAACACATTTGACGTAACGCTGCTGTTCGGGCCGCTCTATCACCTGTACTCAGAGGCAGACCGACTCCAGGCTCTGCAAGAGGCAAAGCGCGTTACAAAAGCGGGCGGACACATTTTTGTTGCCTACGTCATGAATGAATACAGCGTGCTCACATACTGCTTTAAGCAGGGGCACATTAAAGACGTTCTGCAAAAAGGAATGCTGACAAAAGACTTTCACACAGTGGCCGCGCAAAGCGAACTGTACACCTACAGCAGACTGGAAGACATAAACAGGCTTGACAAACAGGCAGACCTTACGCGGGTAAAAATATTCGCGGCAGACGGAGCGGCAGACTACATGCGCCGCGAACTGAACGCAATGGACGAAGAAGACTTTAAAAGCTTTATTGCCTATCACCTTGCCACCTGCGAGCGCCCGGAACTATTGGGCGCAAGTTCCCACATTGTGGATGTCCTGCAAAAAGCATAGTCGGCACCTTTTTGCTCTTATATTCCCTGGTTGTTACAATGAAACATGAGGAAAATAAAAAACAGAGCAAAGTCAAAATCAATAATATCAGTTTATTGGTCTCTTTCATTTTTATTCTGTGAATCAGCTTTTAGGAATTGAGAAAGTCAAGTTTAGTGCAGTCGAGATGTACTCGCCCAGTGCACGCGGTACATGTAGCCCTGTACACGCGGTACATGTAGCCCTGTACACGCGGTACATGTAGCCCTGTAAACGCGGTACGTCCAGCAAGGTAACTGTGTATCGCCTTTTTCCTTTATGCAGGAAGCTTTGGGAACTCTTCGTAACGACAAACGGGTATGTGCGTTTTAAATATAGTAATGGGGGACTATATGTTCAAAAGGATTCTCAAAATGATTTCTATTCCAGTGATTTTCAGCGCAGCGGCCGTTATGCCGGTAACTGCGGATACAAAGACTAACAGCGCCGCAAAAGAACCGTTCCACGTGATTGGCGTAACTCCGCAGGGCGAACTGCCGTCACAAGTAAAATACCCTTCGATACAGATACAGTTTTCTCAGCCGGTGGTCGCGCTCAAGGCTCTGGGGGAGCCGATGTCAAAATCTGACATTGTGACGATTGAGCCAAAACTGAACGGCACGTTCCGCTGGAAAGGCACAAGCGTCTTAAGCTTTGACAGCACAGAAGAAACCGTGCCGCAAAAAGAATACACCATAAAGATAAGCCCCGCAACAAAATCTGCAAAGGGGGAGCCCATTACAGGCACACTCAGCTACAGCTTTCACACAGAGGAGCTAAAGCTTTTGAATATCCGCCCGGCATACGCAGAGGTAAAAGACGGCAACTGGGTAAACACTTCAAGTGTGCCGCTTGAAGCAGCCCGCGACATCGGAGTGTTCTTTAACGCGCCGGTAAACTGCGCCGTTGTGCAAAAGTATATTGAGGTGACAGACGGCAAAGGCCGGCGGCTGGGCTTTACGGCGGTAGAAGAAGACAGGAACGCAGTCCGCCTTACACTAGCGCAAAAGCCCGATGAGGACACAGACATCCTTGTCACGCTCAAAAAAGGCGCGATGGCAGACAAGGACTGCTACCCCACTTCTGAAGACCGGCAGAAAAAATTCCATACGCTCGTCACTTTTAAAGTCACAAATGTGGACTGGAATACATCCCGCTATGATGACAAGCAGACGGAGCACCCTGTCTACATCACTTTTTCTTCTATACTAAAGCAGGACTCCCAGGAGCAGGCGGCAGCGTTCATCTCAACGTCGCTCGGCACAAAGGTGACTGCCCAGAACATAGCGGTAAATGGACGCACGCTCACCGTGTCCGGTCTGCCGGTAAAGCATGATGACAAATACAAGCTTTTTATAGCAAAAGGGCTTACCGACATCTGGGGGCGCGAGCTTGACAGAGACTATAGCTATGATGTAACAGTACCTTCACTCGGCAGCTACGCGGTCTTTCAGAATTCGGGCTTTAAGGCGATAGAATCCTGCGCAACGCCGGCCGTCACATTCTACCACCAGAATGTAAAGGCCGGCAGTTACTACGAAGTCATTCCGCTAACCGGCGCGGACGGCGGCAAGCCGAGCAAAAAAAGAGCCTCGTTCGTGCTGGACCCGGAACGCATCGCGCAGGACGAGCGCATTACGCAGGTTGTTGACCTGCGCCCGTTCCTTGACAACGTAAACGGAGAATACCGCGGCGCCGTAAAATTCCACGCGCACATCAACTATGAATACAAATGGGGCGGACGGCGCAACAAAGACTCAGAGTACAAGATTGGCGAGATGGACAACGAGCAGATTCTGCAGGTAACGGACTTAGGTATTTCAGCCCGCTACGCCTACAACAAGGCGGCAGTGCACATTGCCGGTCTTAAGGACGGCAAGAGCATTGCAAATGCCGCAGTCTATGCCTATATAATCCCCGACTACAAGATTAAGGAGCAGCAGGAACTGCTCACCGGAAGCTACACTGGCGAAAAGCATGCCGTGGCCAGCGCGCGGACCAACAAGGACGGTCTTGCAGAATTTGACCTGAGTAAGGCATACGACACGCACAAAGACGGCGTATTCTACTTTGAGGCCGTAACGGACAGTGACCGCGTGCTCTTCACTCCGAATTACCGCTACTACCATCCTTTCCGAATCGGCAATGAAGCGCAAGACGGCAAGCAGATGGTCACCAATATCTTTTCTGACCGCAAGCTCTACAAGCCCGGCGAAACCGTGTCGCTGTATGTAATCGACCGCAACTTAAACAGAAACGGAACATACTCCGTGCCGGACGGCGATGAAAGAAACTACAGCATTGAACTCAAGGAAAACTATTCGTACAGGTCAAAAACGTACTGGAGCGGCAATGGTAAACTTGACGGCGAAGGAACAGCATGCGCAACGTTCAAGCTGCCGGAAGACATCAAGCCCGGAGATTATCCGATTGTATTTAAGCGTATCTGCGGCGGCATGGAGCAGACTCAGCAGGAGACTATCACGGTGCAGTACTTTGAGAAACTGCGCTTTGAGGCAAAGTCTTCCGTTGCAAAGCTGACTTACATAAAGGGCGACTCGCTTGCCGCAGAGATTGAGGCAAACTACTTGGGCGGCGGAAGCATGGGCGGCGCTTCGTTTCGCGCCCTGTGGTCAAGCGAGGGAACGCGCTTTGTTCCAAAGAATGACGACTACAAGGGCATGTCTTTCTGCCCGGCGGAACAAAAGATTTACTACAGGAACCACGGCAACGAGAACGGCTCGCTCAATGATGACGGCACAGCCCGCTGCTCCCACAGCACTGGCGATGATGAATTTGACGCCCGGCCTCGCTCCTATAAGATTGAAACTCAGATTACCGACGCGGGGAACCAGGCAATCAATACCGTCGCAACGGCTCTTGTGCATCCGTCAAAGTTCTATATAGGAATCGGAGACGAAAAGAATAAGAAAGGCTTCCCAAAGAAAGGAGAGTCCGTGAACTTTCTGTATACTGCAATCACTCCGGACGAGACAAAGCCGAGCGCGAAGGTTCTGCCAAAAGACGGCAAGCTGCAGCTTGAACTGACTCGCGAAAACTGGAAGACCATACAGGAGATGAACGACCGTGGCGTTGTGACGACACGCTGGGAGCGCGAGCTTATTACGGAAGAAAAGCGCGACATTCCAGTTCCGTCTTCTCTCAGCCCCGCAAAACTCACCGTCAAGCCAAAAGATGGCGGAACCTACAAACTGCGACTTGCGGCAAAAGACAGCGACGGCAACGACGTTATTGCAGAGCGCACGTTCTATGTGATTTCTAGCGACTGCTACCACAGAGGCAACAGAGGAGAAGAAATAACGCTCAAGGCTGACAAGGAAGAATACCAAGTCGGCGACACCGCGCAGATACTCATGGAGACGGAACTGCCCAAAGGCCGCTATCTGCTTTGCATAGAGCGCGAGGGCATTATTGAAGACAAAGTTGTTTCTTTTGGCTCCCCTGCTTCTGTCATTGAAGTGCCGATTCAGGACTCATACGTGCCGGTGGTGTACGTTTCTGTGTCAAGCTACTCTGACGAGACAACAAAGACAGACAAGGCTCAGCCGCCAAAGAGCTACTACGGCGTTACAGCCCTGAACGTAAGCACCAAGAGCAAGGAGATGAGCATAGAGCTGATTACAGATCAGACAACATACGAACCGGGCGGCAAGGTGAGTGTAAGCATTCGGGCAACAAAAGACGGCAAGGCAGTGCCGAACGCACGGCTTGCTCTCATGGCTGTTGACCGCGGCGTTATTGACCTGATTGACTACCATGTGGCAAATCCCCTCACCCACTTCTATAACAGCGGCTTGTTCTACAACCGCGTTGCAGGAGGAGACTCCCGCTCGCTGCTCATAGCACAGCAAGAGGAAACGGAAGAAGCCGTTGTCTACCAGGACACGATGAACGGACGCGCCCTAGTTATGATGAAGTCTGCGGCTGCTCCCAAAGCGGCATATGCTATGGAAATGGCAGACGATACGGGTTCTGGAACAGATGAAAGCGACGGTACGCCGAAAGTACGCAAGAACTTTAACCCGACGGCGTATTTCAATGCAGACATAAAGACAGACAGCAAGGGAAAGGCGAGCGTCACGTTCACGCTGCCGGACAGCATCACAGCATACCGTTTGACGGCAGTCTGCGTAAAGGGCGACAGCTTTGGCTTGCGCGAGGGCGAAATAAACGCCGCTGAGCCGATTTCAGCACGACCTGTTGTTCCGCGCGTGCTGAGACTGGACGATGAAAGCGAGGCAGGAGTTACCATCTCAAACCTGCGCTCCAAGGCAAGTTCCGTTACCGTCACCGCAGAAGTGTTTGACGGCGTGGAAATGGCCGGAATCACGCAGGACAAGAACGCCGTGCAAAAACTCCCCGGCAAAGCCAGCGTCACTGGCAAAAAGAGCAAGACACTGAAAGTGGGCGCAAACGAAACCCTGGCATTGCTCTTTGACATCAAGGCGCAGAAGGCCGGCTGGGTCACGCTCGCCTTTACACTCAAAGGCAAGGACATCAACGAACAGCTATTGCTGCCGCTTGAGATACAAAAGCCGTATATCTTTGAGACGGTCGCTACGACTGGTTCTACGGAAGATATGGCGAGAGAAGTCATTGTGCTGCCGGGCAACGCGGAAGACAACCGCGGCAGTCTGTATGTGCAGCTTGACCCGACGAGGCTCGGTGTTCTGCGAGAGGCCGTAAGCTACGTGTTCCACTACCCCTACGGCTGTCTTGAGCAGCGCTCTGCGGCGGTTCTGCCGCTGGCAGCCTTCGGTGACTACATAAAGATATTCGGTCTCGAAAGCGAAGTATGCTACCCCAAGGGGGTTGCCGAGGGAGAAATACGCGCATGGGCGTCATCGCAGAAAAGCGACGGAGGCTTTCCGTACTGGCCGGGCGGCATGGAATCAAGCCCCTACGTTTCCATGCGCATTGCAGAAATACTTGCTGTTGCAAAGGAGAACGGCATTCCTACAGGAAGCATACGGCGCGATGACCTTGCCTCGTATTTGGTGCGCTACGCCGATGATTTGACGGGCAAGTACCCGGAAAGCGGCTGGGCTTTGTACAGCGCGGCGTATGCATATTACGCGGCAAGCCAGATTGGCGCAAAAGCCACAGTCAGCAAACTTGACGCAATAATGAATGCGGACAACTCAGACATAGAAGCTCTTGCACTGACTGGCATGACTTACCAGAACTTGGGCGAGACGGCAAAGGCTGAGCAGACTGCAACCAAGCTGCGCTCATTTATGAGGCTTACGGCACGCGGCATTGATATAACAGGCAAGAACGAGGGGCACTACTGGTGTTTCTTTAATGACAGTTCCGAAAAATACGCTCTCTGCCTGCAGTTCTTTACACGCCAGAATGCAAAAGACAGCATAAATCAGCACTTGGTCTACGAACTGCTAAAGCTTCAGAGGGCGAGCAAGGGCTACTGGAAGTCAACCGCAGCAACCAGCCGCGTACTCATCGCCTTGAACCGCTACATAAAAGACAACGACTTGGAACACCTTGACTTTACGGCACAAGTTCTGCTCGGCGGAAAGGAGCTGCTGCAGGGGTCTTTCAAGGGTGTCGCAGCGGAAGCGACAGACAGGGAACTGGATTTTGACAGCACGGAGCTGAAAGGAATTGCGCGCGACAAGGAAATCGACCTGGACTTTACAAAGACAGGAACAGGCACGCTCTATTATACGGCCTGCATGCGCTACGCGATTCCTGCGGACAAGCAGAAAGCCCGGGACGAGGGTATCTGTGTGTACACGGAAATCACGGACGCAGAAACCGGTGAAGCCGTAAGCACGAATGAACTGACAGCAGGAAAGCTGTACAGGGAAAAGGTATATGTATCTTCGACAATCAACCTGGAATATGTGGCCCTGCGCGCGAGTGTTCCTGCAGGAGCAGAGATACTGAACGACGCATTCGTAACAACTATTTCCGCGCCGCGCCCGGAACCAGACGATACGGAAGCTAAGCGCCCGTGGTGGAACAATTACAACCGCGGACTTTCATACAAGAAAATATACGATGATGAGATTCAGTACTTCTGGAACTATCTGCCGCGCGGCAGCCAGAACGTGGAATTTGTCTTCCGTGCGACGCGGAAGGGCACTTATAATACTCCGTGCGTAAGCGCAGAATGTATGTACGAAGAAGAAATCTTCGGGCGCTCAGACGGCGCAGTATGGAAGATAAAATAACAGGCAGACGCCAGTCTAAAAAAAAACTTCCTGTGCATACCTAGTGTGTACAGGAAGTTTTATAATGAGTTTTTATCTGTTTTAGACAGAGCTACTGAATCAACTGTGCCAAGGCAGCAGTGACTTTTTTGTATTCTTCTACTACTGGCGGCATAAGGGTCTTTGCCTTTTCACCGTCCTCGCTGCGCAAGGCTTCGGTAAGTTCAGATGCAGAACGGCCGAGAGCGTCCATTCCTAAGTTAAGGGCAAGACCTTTGAGAGTATGCGCCGCAGTGAAAGCCCCCTTTATGTCTCCGCTGCTCATGGTTGATTCCAGATTTGCATAGTTCTGGTCTGTCTTGAATTTGGTCAAAAGTTTGGTGATGAAATTATCATCCATAAGACGCGAAAGGGCAACGTTATAATCAGAGCCGATTGATTCGTAGAATTCTTTTACAGTCATGCTTACATTATCGGGCAAAAAAGTAGAAAAAGCAAGCGATTCAAGCTGTTTTATAGCTTATTTGCCTTCTTACTCTTTAATATGCCGGGGATAAGCGGCTCAATATTCTCAAGGCACTTCATGAGCACAGGGTTAAATGCTCCGCATTCCCCATTAAGGATCATATTTATAGCTTTGTCGTGTGAAATAGCTTTTTTGTAGCACCGTTCTCCGGTCAAAGCGTCATACACATCAGCAAGGGCCACAGCCTGCGCAAAAATAGGTATTTCGTCGCCTTTAAGTCCGTCTGGATAGCCCCGGCCGTCCCAGCGTTCGTGATGCCAACGGACGATTGCGTATGCCGTCTGAAGCATTTTATCATCGCCGTACATGGGAATAATCGCCTTGAGCATTTCCGCACCTTTTAAAGTATGGCTTTTCATAACCGCAAATTCTTCTTTTGTAAGCGCACCTGGTTTATTAAGAATCTCAAACGGCACACAAACTTTACCGATATCGTGCATGGCAGCCCCCATGCTTATGTTATAGACCTCTTCGTCATTGAACGAATATTTGTCTGTTATTGCGGTTATACTGTGCAGGAAGAATTCTGTAAGGACCCGGATATGCAGAACGTGCGCGCCGCTTTCTCCGTTACGGAATTCAACAATACCGCTAAGAATATGCACCATCATGTCGCTGATACGGTTCTTTTCTTCAACCTGCTCACTCAGTTCGTCCGCAAGCTCATTCTTGCGCAGCTGCAGATTCATTACACCGTCAACGCGGTGGCGCACGATAGACGCGGAAAAAGGCCGGGTAATATAATCGGTAGCCCCAAGGGCATAGGCTTTTTCTATATTCTCCATCCTGCTGTCTGCGGTAATCATTATCACCGAAACATCGTCAAGCACTTTTTCAGCCTGGAGCGTTGAAAGCACCTGCATGCCGTCTATCTTGGGCATGATGAAATCAAGAAGAATCAAGTCCGTCTCACCGGGATGGCTGTGAATGTAGTCCAAGACTTCCTGACCGTTTTTTGCTTCGGCAATATCATAGCGCGGAGAAAGCATTTGCGAAAGCAAATCCCGGTTTATCTCACTGTCATCCGCAATGAGAATCTTATGATTATATCCCATCATGAATCCACCCCTGTACTTTTTGTTCTGCGAATTTACTCAAAACTTTTTTTAGAGTGAGAGCTTCCAATGGCTTGGTTATGATATCATTCATTCCACACTCCCTGGCTTTATCAGCAGCATCCTTAAAGGCGTTTGCGGTAAGCGCTATGATGGGAATGGTCTTGCTTTCTTCTTTTTCCAAAGACCTTATTGCAGCGGTAGCTTCATAGCCGTTCATCACGGGCATCTGTATGTCCATAAGAACCGCCCTGTACTGTCCGTCCTGAGCATTTATCATTTTCTGCACGGCAATATCACCGTTTTCAGCTTCATCTGAATCAAGACCTATGGAATTCAAGATTCGGACGGCAATTTCCCGGTTGATTTCGTTGTCATCAACTAAGAGTATTGTTCCAGAAAACTGACTGTCCGCCTCTTTTTTTCCAGAGTCTGTGGATTCCACTTTGCCCTGCCCTTCCGGCTGTACAATCGTAATAAGAGGAAAAACGACGGAACAGCGTATCTGTGTGCCTTTGCCAAGCTGAGACTTTACTTGAATTTCGCCGTTCATCAGATTTATGATATTCTTTACGATATACAGTCCCAGTCCTGCACCGGCGGCATTTTTAGCACGATACGGATTATCGACTTCCTGAGAGAAAGGACGGAACATTGTCTTGGCAAACGACTCGCTCATGCCGATTCCAGAATCGGTTACGGTTATATCGATTTTCGCTTTGCCATCGTCCAAGGGAGTTACTTCCAGCAGGAAGCTAATCGAGCCGCCTTTGTAGGTAAAGTTAACGGCATTATTCAGGAGATTTAGCGCGACCTGTCTGAAACGGACTTTGTCTGAAAGAACAGCAACATCCGGCCCCTTTTGCTCTATTGCAAAACGAATGCCGCGCTCGTCACAAAGCGTCTCAAAAATGCTGCGAATCTCGTTCAAGAAGTCCTTTGTGTAATACGGCTCTTCCTTAAGCTTGACGCGTTCATTCTCAAAGTTTGAAACATCAAGAACATCGTCTATGAGGCTCAACAGGAACGTATTCGCAGACTTAATCTTATTCAAATCATCCTTGAGTTTCTCTTTGTTGTCTATGTCTTTAAGAGCAAAATCAGACATATTGCTGATAATGCCCATCGGGGTACGTATGTCGTGACTGATTCGCGCAATAAAGTCCAGACGTGAAATATTCGCTTTCTCCGCCTCAAAGAGCGCGTCTTCCATGGTCTGTATGCGGCGGCGTTCCTGCTCGTAGCTTTCGGTGATATCTGACGTTACCATCATTATCTGACCGAATTCGCGGTTCAAGAAAAGATACTGAGTCTGCAGACGGCAGCGCTTTCCGTTGATATATGCGGAATACGGTATCTTGTAGTCTTTGCCGGCGGAAAGCTCCTGTTCGATTCGCCCCAACTTGACGTGATTCATAAAGAATTCACGTTCTTCGGGAACGACGCACTCCTTGCACTTCTGCGCCATGCCTTCTTCATAAAGAACGGTGTGTCCGACCATGCTCTTTTCGTCACCGTTGCCGCTGCTGCTTAAAACGGTCAGTTTACGTGTACGCACGCTTACGATGCTTATATAGCGTATGGCAACAGCAATCAGCCGGCTCATGATAAGATTCATGTTCTTGCCGTTGGTGATATCTTCCGCCCAGACAATGGTCTCAACGTGACCGGTCATCGGATTCGCCCTCATGGAGCCATTGCCTGAAATCCACTTGTATTCACCTTCAAAGCCGATAATCGGAAAATCAACGGAAAACTGCTTATGACCTTCGTCAAAATGACGCAGAAGGCTGCTAACTGAATATTCTTTTAAGAAGTTTTCTTTTGTCTGTCCGTCAGCAATGTCTTCCGCCACTTTATTCAACAGCTCTTCTGCAGTAGCAGCCTGGTAGCGATTCTCTATCTGAGGAAAAATACTCCGCATGGTCAAGAGTGTGTTGCTTGTTAAATCCATTCTTGCAGAGACAAGAGAATTATGAATTGTGGAGTCAAAAAGCTTATTCAGGTCTTCAAAGCGCGCACGTTCATTTACTTTTGCAGTTATGTCGTCAGAAATACCTATTGCTGAAACCGGTTGCCCTTCATCATCATAAACAGTGGTCATCAGGATATGTTCATAGCGCCCCTGATTTGTTGCGCCGGATTTGTAACAGACAGTACACTCCGCACGGCTGGCACCGCCGTCTATGGATTCGAACATATCGATGAAATCGTTTACGGATTTTTCATCTATAAGAGACAAAAAGGCATTAGGAACGTCAGTAATGACATCCGGCAGGTTCAAATCATTGTAGTAGAGCTTTGTATATTGGTTGTCGGCCAGAGTAATAGTCTTGCTTTTTACGTCGTATTCCCATACGGCAAGTCGAGACTCCTCAACGGCGGTCTGGTAAAGCAACCTGTATTTACCCTCATCTGCAAGAAGCATAACTGTACAATTTCCTTAATAATAAATTATACCATGGAAAATATGATAACACAAGGAAGATTTTTCTGTCGCCAGTTGCCATTTACATAAAAAATCATACAAATTACTCTTGACAGAAACAAGACTTGTTTATATTATAGTTACTGTAAACAGTAATTTTTAGAGGCATAAGGTCATGGAACAGAGAACTGACAGCATATACTTGAACCTTCCGAGCGACAGATATACACCTTTTTCACTGGCAAGAAAAATAGGCGCAAAGGCTATTTTGGAAAGCGCCCGTTTTAACATGGGAAAGGAGCGCTATTCAATTCTTATGGCGGAAGAAGCGTTTCATATTCTGCAGGACGATGATGGAGTTGCCTTTTTGATTGACGGCAGACGAGTTCCGTTTGCAGCAAACTCAGACATTCTGGATGCACTGCTTGCTGTTGCCCAAGAAAACAAACTGCCGGTAAAAGACATTCCGGTCCCGGCCAGCGGAATCGGTTACTTGGGATATGAGTTTTGCGCACACTGCGACACAATTCACCTTGCGCCTCAGACAGATGAGCTGCATATCCCCGAAAGCGAGTTCATTGTAGGGCACCTGTACATTGTATTTGATCATTTCACGGAGACTATGCACGTCTTTGCCCTGAACTATAACGAGCACCAAATCGACTTACAAAAGACGGTTGACGAGCTGAAACGGCGGCTTTCTGACTTGGACTTCAGCTACCTTGCCCCGCCGGAAGAAAACGAGCCATGCACATGCATTACAAACCTTGAGCAATCGGAGAAAGAATACAAAGAAAAAGTTGTAGAGCTGAAAAAGCACATCGTAGCAGGTGATATCTTTCAGGCAGTGCCAAGCCGCCGTCTGCAATTGGACTGTGCGTCTTCCGCGATGGAAATTTACCGCCGGCTGCGTTCGCTTAACCCGTCACCGTACCTGCTGTATCTGGACTTCGGAGACCGGCAGCTTGTAGGCTCGTCTCCAGAAAGCCTGGTTCGAGTCCGTGACGGCATGGCATCTATCAGGCCTATTGCCGGAACAAGACGCCGAGGAAAGACTACCACAGAAGACCAGGAGCTTAAGGAAAATCTTTTGGGAGACCACAAGGAACGGCAGGAACATCTTATGCTGGTGGACCTTGCGCGCAATGACCTGGGACGCGTTTGCGAGAGCGGAAGTGTACAAGTTACGCGCTTTATGGACTGCGAACTATTCAGCCATGTAATGCACTTGGTCAGCGATGTTCAGGGCGTTGTTAAGCAAGGAACAAAACAGATAGATGTCTTGCGTTCGGCTTTTCCGGCAGGAACGGTTTCCGGCTCGCCAAAAATCAGTGCGATTGAAATCTTGAGCCGGCTGGAGCACATAAAGCGGCGCTTTTATGCAGGAGCAATCGGCTACTTGCAGTCTTCCGGCGACTTGGACTTCTGCATCGGCATACGTTGTGCACTAAAGCAGGGAACGACATGGACTCTGCAAGCCGGCGGCGGAATCGTATACGACAGCGATCCAGACCGAGAATGGGAAGAAACAAACGAAAAACTCGGTGCATTAAGGGCAGTATTAGAAGGAACAAAAAAATAGTAGGAGGATTTTATGATTTTAGTAATTGACAATTATGACAGCTTTACATACAACGTCGTACAAGCGTTGCAGAGACTTTCTCAGGACGAGGTGAAGGTGGTACGCTCAAAGGATGTTTCCATACAAGATTTGGATGCCTTGAAGCCAGACCGCCTTGTAGTAAGTCCAGGGCCTGGAACACCTGCAGATGCAGGAATCAGCGAGGAAGCAATCAGGCACTTTGCAGGAAAGATTCCGATTCTAGGGATATGCCTGGGGCATCAGGCAATCGGAGAGGCGTTCGGTGCCAAGATTGTGCAGGCAAAACGCATTTGCCACGGAGTTGTAGAGGAAATCAAACTGGATGGACGGGGACTGTTCCGTATCATCGGCAAAAGCGCCTCGTTCACACGCTACCACTCACTCGTAATTGACGAAAGCACGCTGAACCCGGATTTTGAGGTAACAGCACGTTCAAGTGACGGCGATATAATGGGAATCCGCCACACGCAGAAGTTTATTGAGGGCGTGCAGTTCCATCCAGAATCTATAGCGAGCCAGCAGGGAGATGATATTTTTAAGGCATTTCTAACTTACCGCCGCGAGAACCTTCCCACAGCAGCCTACCTGAATCAGATGGCTTTTGAAAAAAAGCATCTCACCAGACAGCAGGCTGAACTTTTTATGGACAATCTCACCGATGGAGATTTGGATGAGCGCGTTACTTCGGCCATGCTGACTGCAATGGCAGCAAACGGAATTTCTTCTGACGAGCTTGCCGGATGTGCAGAAGTCCTGCTCAAAAAGAAAACACCTCTCGATGTTGACAGCAACAAACTTGCCGAGATTGTAGGAACCGGAGGAGACTGCAAAGGCAGCTTTAACATTTCGTCTTTGAGCGCGGTCGTTGCATCTGCCTGCGGGCAACCGATGGCAAAGCACGGAAACAGAGCTGTCTCAAGTAAATCCGGTGCGGCAGACTTTTTTGAGGCAATCGGTGTAAAAATCGACAACACTCCTGCAAACACAGCAAAATTAATTGACGAAACAGGATTCGGTTTTTTGATGGCACCAATTTATCACCCTGCAATGCGCTATGCGGCTCCTGTACGCAAGAGCCTTGGAATCAAAACAGTCATGAACTTGCTTGGTCCGCTCTTGAATCCGGCCGGCGCAAAGTACGAGGTTCTTGGAATCTACAGTACAGACTTACTTGAAGACTATGCGCATGCGGCAAAGGCTCTGGGAGCAAAGCGTGTTATGGTCATTGCCAGCGAAGACGGCTTTGACGAGATTTCCCCCTGCGCTCCGACCAAAGTTCTGCAAATCAATGAAGACGGCAAGGAATACCACTATACTATCGACCCGAAAAAATACGGTATAACCGATGCAAAAGAAGAGGAACTTGCAGGAGGCTCTTGTGAAGAGAATGCAAAGCTTGCCATGGAACTGCTGAACGGTGCAGGACGAAAGACATTGCGCTATTCTGTCGGACTAAATGCAGGCGCAGTCCTTTACCTTGCAGGAAAAGTGAAGACTATAAAAGACGGATATGACGCAGCACTTGCGGCAATGGATGACGGCAGAGCGAAGGCAAAGTTGCTGCAGATTCAAAAGGTATCCCATGCATTCTGCTAGTATGAACGGCACGAACATAATAGAGGAAATTGTCGCAAAACGCCGCATAGACTTGGCAAAGTTCGGGTGGACATACGGCTGTGCTGTGCCACAAGAACGGAAACGGGGGAAACCTGTTCCTTTCATCGACAGGAAAGGCGTTATCCTTGAAGTAAAGCGCGCTTCACCAAGCAAAGGTGACATTGCGCCCGATTTAAATGCGGCGCAAACAGCCGTATCGTATGCCGCGACCGGAGCACGCGCGATTTCCGTTCTTACCGAAAAAAATTACTTTAAGGGGAGCTTGGATGACTTACTTGCCGTAAGTGAATCAGTACCGTCTGATGTTGCAGTTTTGCGAAAAGATTTTTTGATAGCCCCTGAAGAAGTTGATATTGCATACAGGTGCGGCGCGGACGCCGTATTGATAATTGCAAGAATGCTTGACGAAGAAACAATGTCGTCCATGATAGCACGCTGTGCAGAACTGGAAATGACGGCATTTATCGAGCTGCGGTTAGAAGAAGACATACTAAAGACTGCCATTGCAACAAAGAACGTTCCCGGCTGCCGGATTGTCTGCGGCGTAAACGCGCGTGATTTAAAAGACTTTTCCATAGACTTGCTTACACCTGTAAAAATGCTTGGTGAAATATACAAGATTCTGGAGCAAGACACAAATGTAGTCTTTGAAAGCGGAATAAGAACTGCAGAAGCAGCGCAATTTGCAGGCAGACTCGGTTTTACAGGGATGCTGCTTGGAGAAGCCGCGGCAAGGAATCCCTCTCAGGCAGGGCAACTTGTAAGCGCATTTATAAATGCAAATGCCAACGCATCATCTTACATGTGGCTGACATATACCGAACGACTCAAGAAAAAAGGCAACAAGCCTATGTTGAAAATCTGCGGATTAACAAACATCGCTGACGCAAATGCAGCTGTTCGTGCGCAGGCAGATTTCTTAGGCTTTATTTTCTGCAAGAAAAGTCCGCGTAACTGTGATGCCGACGTAGTACGGAATTTTAGAATACAGCTTGAAGCTCTGCTCCAAGATGGCAAAGAAATACCATTTTTAGTAGGAGTCATAACGGACTGCGAAAGTGAAGAATCAAAGGCTGCTATTGCGCTTGCAAAAGACGGAATTATTGACTTCTTGCAGTTACACGGAGAAAAAGCAGTTGACCAGTTCTTTGCAGACAAAAGTCTTGCCTGTCTGCCGCATTATTGTGTAGTAAATGTAGCAAGCGATGCTGACCTGCAAAAAGTTGAAAAGCTAAGACACAGGGGCGAGCCAAGAGTTTTAATCGATGCCAAAATCGGCAATAAAATCGGAGGAACTGGAGAGCGCATTGCAGACAGCCTCGTAAAAAAAATCTGCACGAAAACAAAACTCTGGTTGGCAGGAGGCATTACGCCAGAAAACGCCCAACAACTCGCAGAAAACTTTGTTCCAGAACTTCTCGATGTGTCAAGCGGAGTAGAAAAAGCCCCCGGCAAAAAAGACAAAGAAAAACTGTTAAAACTTGCGTCAGAATTGAAGCTTTTATAAAAACTGATAACCTGCATATAAAAGGTCTTGTGCATAAAAAAGAAAGAACTTCATGCACAAGAGCTTTATCAGTAAAGGACAAAACGGTAACTATGCCCAAAGCAGCCAGAGCACAATTCCTGCAGCGGCGGTTGTAATCACTGTAAACGGCACACCTACCTTGCACCAGGAAGCAAAAGACATGGGGTAGCCTTCTCGTTTGAGTATGCCCATGGAAACGATATTTGCACTTGCTCCAAACGGAGTAAGGTTACCGCCCAAGCAGCTGCCAACAAGCAAGGCAAACATATACAGTTCCTTATTAAGTCCCATTGTATCGGCCATAGACATTGCAACCGGGAGCATGGCAATGATGTACGGAACATTGTCAACAAAGCCTGAAATAACGATAGACACAAGCAGAATAATTATAAAGCCTGTAATCTTTGAACCGCCTGTACTGCGGGCAAGGAAGCGGGCAAAGTCATCAAGCAAGCCTGTTTCCTGAATAGCACCAATTACAATAAAGATACCAACCAGGAACGCAATTGTTTCCCAGTCCAGTCCCTTTATCATCTCTGTTGTTTCCGCGCGGCTCCTTTTCTGCAGTGCCATATACCAGACCAAGCCAATCACACCAAGAACAAAGACAAAGAGACCGCTCAGATATTTAAAGTCTGTCTGGACAAATGAAATAGCGGCAAGACCAAATATCATAACCAGAAGCAACATAAACGGAAACCAGGAAACCACGACAGTTTTTTCCAAGGCAAGTTTGTTCTTGCCGACTTTTGCAAAGAACGTGTAAAAGAAAATGCAGCCGGCCAACATTCCAGTCTGGATTATAAAGAAAATGGAAAGATGACCGTCATGAAAAAAGAAGTCATTGAAGTTGTAGTTTGCATAGCTTGCAAAAATCATTGAAGGCGGATCACCTACAAGAGTTGCTGTTCCCTCAAGGTTAGACATTACAGAAAGGCCTATCATGAAGTTCACAGGATTTAGCTTCAGCTTTTTGCAAAGAGCGAGGGCTATCGGAGCCATAACAAGCACAGTCGCAACGTTCTCTACGAATATAGATATAATGCCAGTCATTGCAAGAATCGCAACAATCGCGACACCGGTGTGATCAAAGCTGCTTACTATGGCATCAGCTATTCGGGCAGGAACTTTTGAATAAATAAAAAGCGCCGCTATCGTCATGCTGCCGATATAAATAAGCAACACATTCCAGTTCACTATTTCGGTAAAAGAGTGTGATAGCGCATACAGGAACTGAGGCCCTGCATAGGAGCCGGAAGGACTAAAAATCTTGCCGGGGAACAGCATACCAAGGGCAATAACAAGCACCGCAGCTGCTGTTGTAAAAAACACTTTCTTTCCTTGAAAAGCAATCACCAGCGCATACATAACGACAGCGATTCCCAAAACACACCACTTGAGGTTTTCCATACAATAAGCTCCTATTAAAACTTCGCGTCAATGACAAGATGTTCTTTATAAACTAACATTAAAAGCATCACCAGAAAGCAAATCCTTCCAAGTAAGAATACCGTTCTGCAGTACACAATAAGAATGCAGACTGCCATTTTTTGGAATGGAAACGCTGCCCGGATTACTATATGTAAAGGCAATTTTATTGCCCGCCTTGTCTATATACCAGCACGCAGTGTTCGCCGGAACATGCGTATGACCGCAGAGCAATACATCACCGTCTGCAAGCGGCAGAGGATTCTTATCATTGTAAACATGCCCGTGCGTGCAATAAAAAATCCGTCCTCCGCTTTCTATAACGATATATTCAGCCATAATCGGAAACTCCAGAACCATCTGGTCAACATCTGAGTCACAGTTGCCCCTCACACATACAATATCAGCCTTTATAGAATTCAGCAAGGAAATCACTTCTTTTGGATTATATTCTTCGGGCAAGTCATTACGAGGACCATGATACAGCAAATCCCCCAAAAGCAGCAGACGGCATTTTTCTGCACCGGCAGATTGTTTTTCATTATCATAAGCTGTTAGCAACAGACGCGCATATTTTGCAGAACCGTGAATATCAGACGCAATAATCCATTTCATTGTGCAGACACTCTAGCATTTATGACGTAAAAAGGCTAGACTATTGAAAAGACATTTTCCAGTAAAATATACAATGAAAAAAACTCACGTAAAACCGCTTGATTTTGTAATACTTATACTCTTTTGCCTTATAACGGCGCTGTCATTCATCTCCTTAAAAAGGAGCAAGGGGGATAAACGTTATATTGTCATTACGACAGACAAAGGAGAATTCGTGTACCCGCTCTCAAAAAACGCCGTTTATCGGGCAGAGGGTATCCTTGGCATATCACAAATACAGGTTGCTGACGGCGGCGCTTGTTTTGCAGATTCCCCCTGCCCCAACAAGACATGCGTACAGACAGGAAAAATATCCAAGCCCGGCGAATGGACAGCCTGCCTGCCCAACAGAGTCTTCATCAGAATAGAAGGAGACCAAGACTCACTTGACGCAGTGGCACGGTAATTTTAGAATACCTTCATGGCAAAGAAGAAAGGCTCAATCATATATAAATGCTCCTCATGCGGATACTCACAACCTGCATGGTTAGGTCGCTGCCCACAGTGCGGAGAATGGAACAGCTTTCAGGAATGCGTTGTAGACCCGAATGCTTCAGGCGTAAAACTGGCAACAGACGGAACCGCCGTCAAAGCAAAACCAGTTCCGCTTTCACGTATTGAAGTTTTGGATGAAGGCAGGATTTCCACAGGAGACCAAGAGTTTGACCGCGTACTTGGCGGCGGAGCGACAAAACGCAGCGCCATCTTGATAGGCGGAGAGCCGGGCATCGGAAAATCGACTTTACTCTTGCAGACCGCAGCCGCGATCTTAAAAAAGAACAAAAACTTCCGCATACTGTATGTCTCAGGGGAAGAGTCAGCCTCGCAGATAAAAGGCAGGGCAATGCGGCTGCATGTAGACGTAGGAGCAGTGGAGATACTTGCGACGCTCCGTCTAGAAGACATCTTGGACGCACTCGATGCTTTGAATCCGGCCATTGTAATTATTGACTCTATTCAAACCGTCTACTCAGTTCAGGCAGGTGTTGTGCCGGGAACAATCAGTCAGCTCAAATACTGCTCGAACGAACTCATAAGCTGGGTAAAGGAACGCGACAGCGTACTGTTCATGACCGCACACGTAACAAAAGACGGCGACATCGCCGGCCCAAAAAGCCTTGAGCACATGGTTGACACGGTGATTTCGTTTGAACGGAACAACAACGATGACATGCGCTTTTTGCACGCACTAAAAAACCGTTTCGGCTCAGTAAATGAACTGGGTATCTTCCAGATGGACAGCGACGGCTTAAAGACGGTCACAGACCCCAGTCTGCTATTTGTGACAAAGCGGGAAGGCGGACTGCCTGCAGGAATTGCCTGCGTGCCGGTTTTTGAAGGCAGCCGTATTTTTGTCGTAGAGATTCAGGCTCTGACAGTCCCTGCAAAAGGCTCAATAAACAGAGTCTATTCCGACCGTGTGGACAGCGCAAGAGTCAGCCGGGTTGCAGCAGTACTGGAAAAGAGGGCTGGAATTAAGTTTTCGGACCAGGACATCTACATCAACGTGGCTGGAGGTGCCAGGCTCAGCGAAAGCGCAATCGATGCAGCACTTGCGGCAGCACTTTATTCCGCACGAAGTGATGTTCCACTCAAAGACCGTACTGTAATTGTAGGAGAAGTGAGCCTTGCCGGAGAAATACGACCAGTCACAAAGCTGAAGGAACGGGTAAAAGCCGCAAAAGAACTGGGATTTACCAATGCCATAGCCCCAGAATCAGTAGACGGAGCAAAAAGAGTCGGCGACATAAAGACCTTGGTAAAGAGTCTTTTCGGATAGAGGCTGCACATGCCTTGTATTTTTTTTTGCATAGATTTATAGTCTTTATATATGCCTATTATAAAAGAAACAAAAGACGTTGAAAGCAGTTTTTATTTTATCTTTTCCGAGAACAACATATTGCTTTCAGAAAAGCAGACCGGCAAGGAGCTTGTCACCCTGCCAGGCAAAGAAATATATAACACGCTTCTGGAAAGCTTCCCCGCTGCCCTGACCTTTTTTGACAGCGAATATAAATACACGGCAATAATGCTGCCGAAAGACGTAACACAGGTGGCAGGAACAGAATCTATTCCACTCAGACAGTTTTTCTGGCAAAGCAAAACAGAAGAAGAACAACAAAAAGAGCTTCCGTCTGTTATAGGCTCGCTTGCCGCAAGGGCACACGGCTTTCTGCGATTGATGGAAAGTTATATTTATTGCCCCAAGTGCGGAACAAAACTAAAGCCCGACACCACGGAAACAGCAATGAAATGCCCAAGCTGCGGCAGACTGGATTTTCCTCACATTGAACCTGCAATCATAGTTCTTGTGCACAAGGGAAATGATCTGCTTCTTGTAAAGAACCGGAACTTCAAGGGAGACTACTACGGCTGTGTCTCCGGCTTTGTGGAAATGGGAGAGAGCATAGAAAACTGCGTCCGCCGCGAAGTAAAGGAAGAGACAAATATTGATATAAAAAACATACGCTACGTAGGCAGTCAGGCATGGCCTTTTCCGGATCAGCTTATGCTGGCTTTTAACGCCGAATACGCCGGAGGAGAAATAAAAAAGCAGGAAAAAGAACTCCTGGACGCAAAATGGTTCAACAAAGACGCTCTTCCACCTCTGCCGCCGCCAGGTTCTGTAGCGTATAATTTGCTGCACGGTCTGTTTGGTTAGCGCTTTATGCTAATTTCACATTGAAACAAAGCGCAAAAAGGTATAGTATTGTTTCTGTCTATACAAAAGACAGGAGCTGTTCACATGAAAAAAATAATCAGCGGAAAAGTCCGCGAAGTTTACGATTTGGAAGACGGTCGAATGGTAATCGTCACAACAGACAGAATTTCCGCCTTTGACGTAATTCTTCCTGTAATGATTCCCAATAAAGGAAAAGTCCTAAATGCTCTTTCAGAGTACTGGTTCGATTTAACCAAGGACATCGTAAAAAATCATTTCATTTCGTCCAACCTCAAGGATTTGCCGGCTGAATTCAACAAGAGTGAATACGACGGCAGGGCAATGCTCGTCAAGAAGCTCAAAATGATTCCGTACGAAGTAATCGTCCGTGGCTATATGTTCGGAAGCATGTATGAAGCCTATAAGAAAGGCGAAGCTTTTTTGGGTCACAAGTTCGACAAAGAATACCAGCAGGCAGAAAAACTCGCAGAACCAATCGTAACTCCGAGCACAAAAGCACAAGAGGGACATGACATAAACGTTACGCTTGATTATATGAAAAAAGACCTCGGAGACGAACTGGCAACAAAAATTGAGAAAACAGCCATCGCAATCTACAAGCGATGCTACGAGCACGCCTACAAGAACGGCATAATAATCGCAGATACAAAATTCGAATTCGGACTTGATGAAAACGGAGAACTCACTTTGGGAGACGAGGTTCTGACTCCTGACTCAAGCCGCTTCTGGAATGCAGCAACATACAAAGTCGGGACATCCCCGGCAAGCTATGACAAGCAGTTTGTACGCGACTGGCTCAAAGAGCACAATCTTGCCGGCAATGCAGACATCAAGGAAATTCCTGCCGACATTGTAAGCAAGACCGCCGCCCTTTACCAGGAATGCAAAGATAAAATCTGCAAGTAACTTCTAGATGATAACCTCATCTGTACTGTAATCAACAAAGCCAGGAATATTCTTGGCAAGTTTTTGCATACGCTCATCTGTAGAAGCAATAACATCGGCGCAGGATTTAAGCTCCGCGTCGATGTTTTTTTGCGCAGGAAAATCCTTTTTATAATGCAACTGATGTTCCAAGCTAGCCCAAAAATCCATCGCAATAGTACGAATCTGAATCTCTACAGGGATTTCTCTCTTCTGGTCACTGAAATACACTGCAACCTTAACTATAACATGCAGACTTCTGTAACCGTTCGCTTTTGGATTCTTGATGTAATCCTTCATCTCTATAAGGATAACATCATCCTGCTGTAACAGCATCTGCATCACACGATACACATCACTTATAAACGGACAGGTCACCCGTATACCCGCAATATCAAAAAGCTTGTTCACCATATTATCCATGGTAACACGAAGCCCCTTCCGCTGAAGTTTTTCTGCAATGCTCAACGGATCTTTTACACGGCTTGTAATGGTACTTATAGGATTTCGCTGATGGGTGCTTTCAAATTCATCTTCGATTATCTCAAACTTTGTCGTAATCTGTTTAATACCGCTCTGATAGAACATCAGTAACTGCTGGAATTCCATTGCCGTATGCAGGATTTCATTAGGATTACTCAAGATATTCTGATTATCATCAGCAACGTTTTTCAAAATAAGTTCTTGATTCATATATTAATAATAACAAACAAAGGCTTAAAAAGTATTCTAAATCTTTGTTAAATAAGTACAGTTTTTTAATTTCACTCGGCTTTAAAAAGAAAAAGCCGGCAGCCACCTACTTTCCCCCTCGCGGAGTATC
>CAZKPZ010000020.1:0-28420 GCA_964554745.1 uncultured Treponema sp.
TGTATAGCCGTCGTCATAAGCGGCCACGTTGATGTTGTTTACGGAGACTGTCGGGGATTCCTGTACGGAACGGAGCTTTGAGTATACCAAAAGACCGAACTGGTCTGTGGCAGACTTATCTACAAGAACGTTACAGATAGGACCGTCATCAGTCTGCTCGATATAGCTTTCAACCCAGAGCTTAATCCATGCAAGACCGTACGCGCTGTTCTCACCAAGGCCAAGTTCAGACGCGTCTTTCTTCATAGCGTCAATGGTCGGCTGGAAATAAGACTTCTCTGCGGCAGGAAGAGCCTCGAATGCTTCCTTGAGCCATGCGGAATAGTCATCGCGTGTAAGCATATACAAAAAGTTCTTTCCTACAATCTCAGAATCGATATCCATATAAAGACCGTGGGCATCCTTGGCAACAAAGTCCCAGCAGTTGTCATATTTCTTGCTTCCTGTGTTGTTATACATGAACACCTTGTTCAGAGTCTGGAGCGCAAGGAAGCCCTTGTAGGTCTCGGCATTGGTTCCAGTAGCCTCCGCCCATTCCTTTGGAATGAATGTATCCAGGATTCCCGTGTCGACCATCTTAGTCTGAATCTGATTTCCGTCCTGAATCAGCGTCATGGCAAACGTACCGGACTCCTTAAGTGAGTCTGCGGTAAGCTGGTCAAAAATCTTATTATTCTTTGGCTGCTGCCATTCAAATTCCATGTTGTAGTTCGGATCTATAGACTGCAGGTACTTGATGAACAGAGGCAGGGAACTTTTGCCGCGGCTTGAGTTTCCTACTCCGTAGAAGCGCTTTCCGTTTGACTCTTCTATGGCCTTTTTGGCAAGCTCTTCCATGCTCATGCCCTGTGCCTGCTTTACAATTTTCTGAACTTCAGAAAGTTCTGTCTTCTCAGCCTTATTTTTTCCTCCGCAAGATACAAGAGCAAATAAAATTGAAACTCCTGCCAATAAAGTAACTATACGTTTCATACTGGATATCCTCCTCATATTTTTGTTTTTCGCAACAAGCTGTATTTTAATTCTAAGGCAGATTTTTCAAAAAGAAATAAGACATTCCTGTGATTTTTTGTAATTTTCTGACAGTTCCGCTTTGCAATTAACAAAAGGCAAGCTATAATAAGGCGAAAGGCTCTCATGAACAGAATATTTTATTCCCTTGCATGTCTTATAGTTATTCTCTCAATACATAGCATCTACGCACGTGATTCTGTCTCAACCATAAAAGCGGACTCTTTCTCAGAGTGGATGCCAAAAGAAGAAAACAAGCTTGTAATCTACACGTCTCATGTAGTTGAAGTATACCGTCCTATTATAAGAGAATTCGAGGAGCAGAGCGGAATATGGGTAGAAGTGCTTCCGGGCGGAACTGCAGAACTATTAAAAAAGATTCAGAGCAAAAAAGACTCACCAGGAGCGGACTTAATTTTTGGCGGCGGAGTTGAAACACTTGAAGCATATAAACAATATTTTCTTCCTTATAAAAGCCCTCATGCCGCCAACATACAGCAGACTCTTTTGGACAAGGAAAACTGCTGGACACCTTTTTCGAGACTGCCTATTGTTTTAGTCTACAACACCAAGCTGCTCAGCCCCACTGAGCTTACAGGCTGGAGCAGTCTGACAAACAAAAAATTCGCAGGAAAAATCGCGCTGGCCAACCCGGCCGTATCAGGCTCTTCCTACACTGCCCTGCTCACCTGGCTAAGCACATTGGGAACTGTCACCGCCGAATCATTAAAGACAGTCTCCGACTGCATAGGCGGCGGGGAGCTTGCAAGCTCCAAGGAGATTCTCCCTGCCGTAGAACAAGGTGACTACCTTGTGGGAATCATACTGGAAGAATCATCCGTGCATGACATCGGCAAGGGGGCGAATCTGGCCATCGTATATCCGCAGGACGGAACCAGCTGTGTTTCTGACGGAGCAGCTATTATAAAAAACGCACGGCATATAGATAACGCCAGAAAGTTCATCGACTTTATTGCAAGCCGGGAGCTGCAGCAGTTTTTGTCCGATAAAATGTTCCGCCGCTCCGTACGTGTTGACATAAAGGAAAACAGTGCGCTTCCCAATTTGAGCACATTGAACATAATACAGTACGACAGCGATTTTGCCGTTAAAAACAGAGACAAAATTCTTTCCGAATGGTCATTCCTTAAAAAAGAGGACGATTAACAGTGTTCTTTAGGCATTCATTTAAGAACAAACTGACATTCTCGTTTTTGACCGTGAGCCTGGTACTGCTGTTCCTTAACGGCTTTTTGCTGCTCCAGATTCTATCGCTGACTGTCAATAAACGAAGCCGGCATGAAACAGAAGATGAACTGGATAAAATCATCAAAACTCTTAGCTGGCTGGACTTATCTTTTAAGAACGCAAAAAGCAAGCTCGAAGACAATGCCGAACTGACGGCCTTTCTTGAACAAGACAAGTATGACGAGCAAAAAAATATCTACAATCTGCTCTATGACGCAAGCAGCAGCCTGCGCAACTACGGGTTGTTCGACTTATATGACACAAAGGGCAACTGCCTTTTCAGCACCGCCGTGGGCAACAAAAGCACAAAGGAAACAGGCATTGGCATTTTGTTCCGGGCAGCAAAAAACACCAGCGGCGTTATATACAACGCGGAAAACGGCATGGAAGAAGGCAGCGGTCTGCTGCTGGAGATCGCAAGCGCCCTTACAGACGGCAGGGCGGACGACAGCAACAGAATTCGGGGCTATCTTGTAATGCGGATGTATACAGAAAACTTCCGCTCCCTCTTCTACGGCAAATACGCCCCGCAAAATGAACTCCTCTTGCTGAACCGCTTTTGGCATCCTGTTTACGGCAGCAATCTGGAAATCACCGAAAAGACCGCCCCCTTCTTGAGGACGGAACTCATGAACGGCAGACTGCCAAAAGACAAAATTGACGATTATAATTACACCGTCCATAAATTCGATGCCTCAAATATGTTCATAGTCCTGCAGCAGCCTAAGTTCTTTAACAAGGCAACGATTGACCTGTTCGTCTCCGCCCTGCTCTTGTGCACCCTTATATGCATCTTTGTCTCGGTCTTTATCAGCCTGAGGCTTTCCTCCCAGATGTCGCGGCCAATACGCCAGCTGCAGCAGGGCTTTAACGAACTGGAGCAGAACAACATGAACGTAAGGATTGAAAGCAGACGGAAAGACGAATTCGGGAAGCTTGCAGAACGCTTTAACCACATGGTCTCGGTATTACATCAAAACAACCTCACGCTGCTCAAAAACCAGCGTGAGCTTAACCTTTCACAAATCAGAATGCTACAGTCCCAGCTTAATCCTCACTTCTTATGCAATACCCTGGACACCATAAAATGGACGGGCAAAATCAACAAGATTCCAGAACTTTCCACAATGGCGGCAGACCTTGCGGATATACTGCGCTTTGCGATTACAGACGAAGAATTTGTTCCCCTGTGGCAGGAAGTCGACTTATTGGAAAAATACATCCAGATTCAGAAAATCCGCTTTCCCGACAAAATCACATTCACTACAGAAGTTCCCAGGGAACTTGAAGACTGCCTGATTCCCAAGATGATTCTCCAGCCGATTATAGAAAACTCCGTTCTGCACGGACTTGAAAGAGTCGAAAACAGCATCATTTTGGTCAAGGCGGAGCTTGAAGACTCCAAAAACATAAAGATTACCTGCTCAGACAACGGCCCGGGCTTTCCGCCTGCAATGCCCGATGCACAATCCTTAAAGACCATCAAGAAAAACGGTCATCATCTGGGGCTGTACAACGTGAACACAATCCTTCAAAAACATTTCGGACAAGAATACGGCCTGGCGTTTTTTAATAAAAAAGACAACGGCGGCGCTGTTGTGACAGTCCGATTTCCCAAACTCACCGGAGTAAAGCGATGAAGAAACTTTTAATCGTGGAAGACGAATATGCAATCAGGCGCGGAATCGCAGAGACGGTCAACTGGAGAGCATTAGGCTACGAAACAGTCATACAGGCATCCAACGGTCTCGAAGGACTTGAAACGGCACAGAAAGAAAGCCCTGATTTAATCATCACTGACGTAAAAATGCCCAAGATGGACGGGCTGGAAATGATTGCCAAGCTCCGGGAGTCTGATTATAACGGCAAGATTATCATTCTTACCGCCTATGACACGTTCAACTTTGTTCAAAAAGCCATACGGCTGGGCGCAGTTGACTACCTTTTAAAACCCTTCCACGACGGAGACCTGGAAGAAGCCGTTATGAGAATCAGCAAAGACGTTTCCGAAGACGACTCAGTTCTGGAAGAGATATACAGCAAAAACGCCAACCCCTACATAAAAAAGGCGCTTGACTACATTGACAGGAACTATGCCATCCCTGATATAAGCATTACTTCCGTAGCGGAGCAGCTTGAAATAAGCGAAGGCCACCTAAGCCACCTCTTCAAGAAGGAAACCGGCTGCACGCTGCTGTATTACATTACGCGCAGAAGAGTATGCGAGGCTCAGCGGCTGCTGCACGACTCAACGCTCAAAGTCTACGAAGTAGCGGAAAAAGTAGGCTACAAAGACACAGCCTATTTTTCAAATATCTTTAAAAAATACACCGGCGACAATCCGACTGACTACCAGAAGAAGCAAAGAGAACATTAAGAGAAAAAAATGAACCAATATACCAAAATTTTCTGATATACAATTCTTTTTTTCGGGTGTATAATGTCTGCATCATCACATTAAGGAGTATACAGTAAAATTATGGCAAATTATGAGAACATTCCGAATGTAAAATTAGGAATTATCGCAGTCAGCCGCGACTGCTTCATCATCTCCCTTTCAGAAAAGCGCCGCGCGGCCATCGTAAAGGCTTTTGGCAATAAAGGCGAACTCTACGAGGCAAAGACCACTGTTGAGAATGAAAAAGACATGCTCAAGGCCGTGGACGAAGTAAAGCAGGCCGGCTGTAACGCCCTTGTTGTATTCCTTGGAAACTTCGGCCCTGAGACACCGGAAACAGAGATTGCCCAGCACTTTGACGGCCCATGCATGTTCGTGGCCGCAGCAGAAGAGACCGGCAAAGACTTGATTAACGGACGCGGCGACGCATACTGCGGTATGCTCAACTGCTCATACAACCTCAACTTGCGCCACATCAAGGGAATCATCCCTGAATATCCGGTAGGAACTGCAGAAGACATCGCAAAGATGATTGAAGAGTTCATCCCGGTGGCACGCGCAGTAATCGGACTCAAGAACCTCAAGGTAATCACCTTCGGACCGCGCCCGCAGGACTTCTTTGCCTGCAACGCCCCAATCAAGGGACTGTACGACATCGGCGTTGAGATTGAAGAGAACTCAGAGCTTGACCTGCTCGTATCCTACAAGGCACACGCCGGAGACAAGAGAATCGACGATGTTGCAAAGGACATGGCTTCCGAGCTGGGCATGGAAGGCAACAACTATCCGGACATGCTCCCGCGCATGGCACAGTTCGAGCTTACATTGCTTGACTGGGCGGAAGCACACAAGGGCAGCAAGAAGTACGTAGTATTCGCAGACAAGTGCTGGCCGGCATTCCCAAAAGAATTCGGCTTTGAGCCTTGCTATGTGAACTCACGCCTGGCCTCACGGGGAATCCCGGTAGCCTGCGAAGTAGACATCTACGGAGCCTTAAGCGAGTACATCGGAACCTGTATCTCAGGCGAGAGCGTCACCTTGCTTGACATCAACAACTCTGTGCCGCAGGATATGTACAACAGCGACATCAAGGGCAAGTTCGCCTACGACTACAAGCTCACAGACACATTCATGGGCTTCCACTGCGGAAACACACCGTTCTGCCGTCTGGACAAGGGCTGCAAGCCTGGCGTCAAGTACCAGCTCATCCAGCACCGTCTGCTTGAGCCAAAAGGCTCAGACCCGGACTTCACACGAGGAACGCTTGAAGGCGACATTGCAGCAAGCAAGATTACCTTCTTCCGCCTTCAGGGCAGACCTGACGGCAGCCTGCAGTCCTACATTGCACAGGGCGAGATTCTGCCTGTCGCGACACACTCATTCGGAGGAATCGGTGTATTCGCAATCCCTGAGATGGGCCGCTTCTACCGCCACGTACTTATCAGCAAGCAGTATCCGCACCACGGCGCAGTTGCATTCAGCCACGTCGGAAAGGCCTTGTACACCTTGTTCCAGTACCTCGGAGTACCGGACATTGCATACAACCAGCCGGCCGGCGTTCTCTACAAGGACGAGAACCCATTTGCATGATTACAGCTTGACAGTCTGACAAACAGAACATAAGCAAAGCCCGCAATATCCGCTTGCAGCAGGTACTGCGGGCTTTTTCTTTTTTTCTATAGAATACAGTTACTACGCGCCTCGTTGTTTTTTATTCTATTATAGACTATACTTGAAATTAGTTATCCTCAAAAAGGAGGCCAGACAAAACTTTATGAAAAGCATTGAAATGAAATTATCAGCATGTATCCTTGTACTTTGCGCAAGTTCCTGCCTTTCACTGGCGGCGGACGCAAAACGGATTCCTGCAAGCCAGGGGTTCAGCCAAGCCACAAGCGTAAGCAGTCTGTTTGCCGACGGATTAAAGGCCAGCTCCGTGACAATCACCTATACAAAACCGCTGCAGGCAGAAAGCGTTTCTGTTGATGACTACAGAATCGAAGGAAGAATAATCAACAGCGTGAACGTCAAAGGCAAGGAAGTGACCCTTACCCTGGACTGCTCCAATAAATGGCACTCTGACCCGAACTGGAGGCCTGGCGCAGACGGACTGCCGTTTGAAAAATCCCTAACCGTCACACAGGTCGGAGACGTAACGACATCCAACGGAAAAACAATTTTTTCCGGCTCCTACAGCATCAGCACACCGGAATATGAAATCCCAGAGGACTGCAGAAAGTTCAGCGAGACCACCTTCAACGACTTGGACACAAGCATTAAGCTAAAATACAGCATATACATGCCCACGAACTACGCAGACGGATGGAACTATCCGCTGGTCGTCTTCATACCGGACTCCAGCTGCAATACAAATACGCCAAAAACCCAGCTGCTTGCGGGCTACGGCGGAACTATCTGGGCGACAGAGCAGGAACAGTCCAAGCACAAGGCCGTGGTTGTAGCAATCCATTACACAAAAGACCAGGAAAAGGCTTACGGTCCTCTTGTTACAGAAAACGGCGAAATGACGAAAGGCCTCACTTCCATTTACAACCTTATATGCTATCTGCGCGCAAACAGCAGGGTCGACAACATGAAAGTCTACGGAATCGGCCAGGGAGAGGGAGCCTCAGCCTGCATGATTTTGAGCGAGAATCACCCCGACACGTTTGCGGCGCAATACCTTGTTGCCCCCCAGATTATGCCAAAGGATATATCCACTCTAAAAGACCAGAATATGTGGGTTACCGTCTGCACAGGAGACAAAAAGGCCTTTTCACGCATGAACGCGGCCATTGACCAGTGGGATGCGGACGGCAGCGTCATCACAACGGCAGAGTGGAACCCCAACAAGACGGAAAGCGCACAGCAGATTGCCACGTACATGGCGGCGGAACGGGCGCCAATCAACTATCTTGTGATAAAAGGCGGCCACCATCAGTACACCTGGACGCTCACATACCAGACAGAAGCCATACGCGACTGGATTTTCCGTCAATCGGCAGGCAATAGTCAGAACGCCGGGCAATAGACAATTCTCGTGATTTTCATTAAAATAGTGGCACATTATCATACGAGGATATCATGCCAAAGATTGAAGTCAACGAGAAACTATTCTTCCATTTATTAGGTACAAAATACGATTACGACACGCTTGAAAAAAAGCTTACATTCGCAAAGGCCGAGCTTGACGAAAAGCCGGACATGACACAGAGCGATGACAAGCGTGTAATCAAAATAGAGCTGAACGACACCAACCGCCCTGATCTTTGGTCTACAGGCGGTGTCGCCCGCTGTCTGCGCGAGCACGAAGGCGCAAAGCACAGCAACTACGACACATTTCTTTCTACAAAAGAAAAGACACAGGATACAGGCGACCGTCTTATCACCGTAGACCCGGCTCTTAAGAATATCCGCCCCTACCTGGTGGCATTTGTAATTTCTGGAAAAGCGATAGACGAGCCGAGCTTCTTAGACATCATACAGACACAGGAAAAGCTCTGCTGGAACTTCGGCCGCAAGAGAAAGTCCATCTCCATGGGCATTTACCGCAATGCCGACATACAGTGGCCGGTGCACCAGACGGCGGCCGACCCTGACAAGGCGTCATTCGTAGCCCTGCAGGACACACAGAAGCGCACCTTGCGCGAAATCGTCCAGACCCACCCCAAGGGCAAGGATTACGGCTGGATTCTCAAGGACTGCAGCAAATACCCTCTCTTGACCGATAACCGCGGCGAAGTGCTTTCCATGGCACCTATCATCAACAGCGACACACTCGGACAGGTACAGGTCGGAGACAAGGACATTCTTGTGGAGCTAACCGGAGACGACATGGAAAACCTCATGCTGTCCGCAAACATTGTCGCATGCGACTTTGCGGACGCAGGATATACAATTCTTCCGGTAAAAGTCCATTATGAGGAAGACACGCCATACGGAAGAGACGTAGTTACTCCGTTCTACTACCAGAAGCCGACTAAGGCTCATCTTGCGGCAATCAACAAAAAGCTCGGTGTTCAGCTCGACAAGAACCAGGTTCTTGACGACCTGCTCCGCATGGGCAGCAAGGTGACGGATTCCGAGGAAAACGGCGACACAGTATTTTCCGTACAGCCGGCACCATACCGCAACGACTTTTTGCACGAGGTCGATGTAATCGAAGACGTTATGATTGGCCAGGGGCTGGACTTCTTCCAGCCGCAGACACCGGGAGACTTTACCATCGGCCGTCTGCTCCCGATTACGACCTACTCACGCAAGGCAAAGAACATAATGTCCGGCATGGGATATCAGGAAATGATATTCAACTATCTTGGCAGCAAAAAGAGCTACATAGACAACATGAACATCGACGGCAAGAACGTCATTGAGATTGCCAACCCGATGAGCGAGAACTACCAGTTCATCCGACCGTCAATCATAGCTTCACTGCTTGAGGCCGAAAGCCAGAGCGGCAACGCAATCTATCCGCACAAGATTTACGAAATCGGCAAGATTGCATTCATTGAGCCTAGCGAGAACACAGGAACAAAGACAATACAGAGCCTGGGCTTTGTAACAGCGGCAGGAAACGCCAACTTTAACGAAGCCGCAAGCGAAGTCTCAACTTTGCTCTATTATCTGGATCATAAGTACGAAGTACGCGAGGCGAACGACCCGCGCTTTATCCCCGGCAGACAGGCAGAAGTCATGGTGCAGGGCAAAGTCGCAGGTATATTCGGTGAGTTGCATCCGGCTGTGCTTGAGAACTGGCAGATTGGCGTACCCTGCGTTGCCGGCGAGTTCGACATGGAGTACCTGATGGCGACAGAGCCAAAGGAGCACCGCGGAACAACACCTGCAGCGAACAGCGCAAAACAGCAGTCTGCCAAGGCAGCAGCCCCAAAGGCAGAGAGCAGCGGACCTAAGCTTGCGGAAGACCAGGTTGCACACTACAACAAGTACATTGACCTGCGCGTGGCCAAGATTATCAAGATTGACCGCAATCCGCAGGGCGAAAAGCTCTATATCGAGCACCTTGACGACGGAAGCGGAACAGAGCGCATTATACAGTCCGGTCTTGTGCCATACCTTACCGAAGACGAACTGCTCGGCAAGAACATTATCCTTGTGTCAAACCTCGCTCCACGCAAGATGCGCGGCGTTGAAAGCCACGGAATGCTGCTTGCGGCGGACTACACCGAAGACGGCAAGGAAAAGGTCGAAGTCCTTACGGCACCTTGGGCAAAACCGGGTACTCCTGTTGTACCGGCAGGAACAGATCCCGCCGGCGCAAACGAAAAGCCTGAAAAAATCGACATTGAGAAGCTCGAAAAGATTGTCCTTTCAGTAAAAGACTTCCATTTCAAGCTGGACTCTGTTGACCTTACGGCAGACGGCAAGGCGATTACAACCACAAAGGCAAAGGAATCTGCCGTAGAATAAGAGACCTAAAAAAAACAGCGGAAAAAGCCGAATTTAGTAATAATGAAGAAAATGAAACTTGTTACTATCGCTTTTTTCGCGTTTCTTGCCATCTTTATCCCGGTGGAATGTTTCTGCCAGGAAGTTCAGTCACCAAAAGTGTCTGACGAACGGCAGAAACTTATAGATTTTGCCATAACCCTGCGCGGAACCCCCTACGTCTACGCAGGTAAAACCCCAGACGGCTTTGACTGCTCCGGCTACGTTTCCTATGCCTTGAATTACGGGGCAAACATACTGCTTCCACCCAGCTCCAAGGGAATTTACGCAAGCTCTAAAGTAGAACAAATCAAAGAAGAAGACCGGGAACCGGGCGATTTGGTGTTTTTTAAGACAATAGAATCAGGCAATATCTCGCATGTAGGAATATACCTGGGGCGCTATACCGCTAAAGATGCCAAAGGCAAAGGCCTTGCGCTTGACGGCGTTGGCAAGCTTGAAGGCAAGCGGCTCTTTATACACGCTGCAAGCGACGGCCCGCAGACAGGCGTTATTGTGAGCAGCCTTGACTCCGGCTACTGGAAAGAACACCTTGCTGGCTACGGCCGCGTTCTGCCCGAAACTCCGCAGTAATAAATACGTATATTTTGCTCCATATACAAACAAAGGCAATCGTGATACACTTTGCCTATGAGCAACGAAACAATTCCATTAAGAAAAGACGTACCCGCTGCAGACAAGTGGGATTTGACCATACTGTATAAAAACGATTCCGACTGGGAAACCGATTTAGGCAAAATACCGGCCATGACAGAAAAGGTATTGGCATTCAAGGGCAAACTCGCACAAGGCAAAGAGTCACTTCTTGCCGCCTTGCAGGCTCTTGAAGCCGCGAGCCATGCAATTGAGAAAGTCTTTCATTACGCAAGCCTTTCCCACGAAGCAGACCAGGGCGACAGCGCCGCGCAGGAAAAGCAGAAAAGAGCCTTGATGGCCTATACAAAGATGGAAGCCGAATTGAGCTTCTGGGATCCAGAACTGCTGGCAATCGATGATGACAAAATCACAGCATGGATTACCGATGCGGCTTTCGCCCCCTACAAAGTCTATATTGAAAAATCACGCCACTTAAAGCCCTACACTCTCAGCGAAAAAGAAGAGAAAATCCTTGCGCTGCAGGTAGAATCAGGGGAAACAGCCTCTGCCACATTCTCACTGCTCACAGACGTGGATATGAATTTTGGCACCGTAAAGGTAGACGGCAAGGACATGCCGCTGACCCACAGCACCTGGAGCGATTTTTTGGAAAACCCTGACCGCTCCGTGCGCAAAGAAGCCTACAATAAGTTCTACGGCATCTTTGAATCACACGCGAACACCCTGGCCTCGCTCTACGCAGGTTCAGTGAACAACGACATCTTCCGTTCAAGGGCACGCGGCTACAAATCATCACTTGAAGCAGCCCTGTACGGCAATAAAGTACCTGTAAGCGTCTACAAGAATTTGATAGAGACAGTCCACAAAAACCTTGACACATTACACCGCTACTACAGCCTGAGAAAAAAAGTGCTTAAGCTTGACGAATTGCGCCACTACGATGTGTATGTGCCGCTCGCCCCCAAGCCGGACTCAAAGACCTCTTTTGAAGAAGCCGTTGAAATTGTCCGCGGCGCGCTCAAACCGCTCGGAGCAGAATACACAGACACTCTCTGCAACGGACTTCTGCACGGCTGGTGCGACCGCTACGAAAACAAGGGCAAGACGAGCGGAGCCTTTTCATCCGGCAGCTATGACGGATACCCGTATATACTCTTAAACTACAAGGACACTTCACTGCGTGACGTCTATACCATGGCACATGAGGGCGGACATTCCATGCATTCCTGGTATTCAGTCCACAACAATCCGTATATGTGCTACGAATACACAATATTCGAAGCTGAAACGGCTTCCACATTCAACGAAGAGCTTGTATTTGAATATCTGCTGAAGAATGCCAAGGACGAGGCGACAAAGAAATACCTGCTTTCAAGCCGGGCGGCGGACATACTGGCAACATTGCACCGCCAGACAATGTTTGCAGAATATGAGCTAATGACTCACGAAGCAGTAGAAAGCGGCAAACCGTTAAGCACGGACGTACTGCGCTCAATGTACCGCAAGCTGCTGGAAGAATACTTCGGGCCGGAAATGGTCTTTGAAAAGGCAAGCGACATGGAAGGGCTGCGCATTCCGCACTTCTACAACGCCTTCTACGTCTATAAGTACGCTACAGGAATCTCGGCTTCACTTGCCTTGGCAAAGCGCGTAACAGAGGGCGGCAGCAACGAGCGCGACGACTACTTTAAGTTCCTTAAGTCCGGCGGCTCACGCTACCCGATAGAAAGCCTGAAGCTGGCGGGCGTAGACATGGAGCGCCCTGAACCAGTGCAAGCGGCTTGTGACACCTTCAAGAGCCTGATAGACCAGTTGGAAAACATACTGTAAAAAAACAAAAAGCGGACACCGTGCCATAGCAGTCGATGTCCGCTTTTTTTGCGCTTAAGCTTAAAGGCGCTGTATCTTACTTCATCACCTTGCTGCCGCGGTCCATGGCGGTAAGACCTGACTTCAGCAGCTCCAGTATGCCGTAGGGCTCAAGAAGGCGGATAAGCGAACTGATTTTATCCTCGCTTCCGGTCGCTTCCACAATGAGAGAATCAGCAGAAACATCAACAATGTGGGCGCGGAAGATATTACAGGTCTCGATTATAACCGCACGGTTTGCGCCGCCGGCCTTGACCTTTATAAGCGCCATCTCACGCTGACAGGTCTCAGACGGCAGACAGTGCTCAATTGAGATAACCTCAACAAGCTTGGAAAGCTGCTTTTCTATCTGGTCAAGAATGTACTCATCGCCGCGGACAACGATTGTCATGCGGGACTTATCAACTTCTGACGTTTCGCACACAGTAAGAGAGTCAATATTGTAACCGCGGCGGCTAAAAAGCCCGGAAACACGGCTCAAAACACCGGCGTGGTTTTCTACCAGAACCGACAAAACATACTTTTCTTCCATAATCCTTACCCCTTCTATTTTTATTACGTACTATCTCTAGAACAAATACCAAACAGCAAAAAAGTGCATCACGCTTCCTGCCAGCGTAAAAAGGTGGAATATACTGTGCGTCCACTTATACTTAGGCATAAAGAAGAACGGACTGCCGACGGTATACAGTATTCCGCCGGTTAACAGAAAGACTTTTGAGACATGCGGCAGACCGCCCACGGAACCCACCGCAAACAGGAGCATCAAAGCCCAGCCGAGCACAACGTATGAGATAATGGAAAACACCCTTATCTTTCTGCCAAAAGAGGAATACAGGGCTATCAGGGCAATTACAAGCCCCCATACAACAGCAAACCAGCACCATCCAGCAGTAGAGCCGATTTCCAAAAGGAAGAACGGTGTAAACGTGCCCCCTATAAGAAAATAGAGCGCGTCATGGGTCAGAACAGAAAAGACCCTGCGTGCGCCATAGGGATTCAGCGCATGGTAAAGCGTGGAAAGTATATACATGATAAAATAAGACGCGCCGAACAGAGTACAGGCAAAAATCGAGATATTCAGCCTGGAACTGACGCTGTAGTTCACCGCGCGGACCAGCAGCAGCACCAAGGCCGCAATGCTCAGACCCGCGCCGATTCCGTGGCTTACGGAATTGAATATATCCTCTCCAACGGTGTATTCGCGAGGCATCTTGGCGGAATAGGCAAGCCTGGCAGCCAGACGCTGCTCCCTCAGCGCGCGGCGCTGCTCTCTGTTCATGACAGGCGCGTCATCATTGTCAAAACCACCGTTTTTAAGCTGATCTATTTTTTCCTTAGCCTGAACTTTTACAGTCCTTATTGCAGCCCGCTGCTTGGCCTTAAGCGATTTTCTGGTAATTATCGCTGAAATATCTGCCATGAAAAGCTCCATTATATATGAAAATCTATACTATTATTATGACAGTTTGAAAAAAAATGTAAAGGGGGTAAAAGGGGTATCTGTACCCACTTTTGTACCAGTCGTTGCAGAAACTGTTACCCTACAGGACTTCATATCGTAGACGCGGCAGTATCAGTTAGAGGGTAAGGCAGTGTCAGTTAGAGGACAAGGCAGTGTCAGTTAGAGGACAAGGCAGTGTTAGCCCAGTAACACTGCCTGTGTTACTAAGAGGATGTGCCACATCCAGCCTAGTAGGCAAGGCACATTCTCTTAGTGAACCAGACACATCTTGCCTGGTTATTATGACTTGCATCTTGTTAAGCTTTGTCATTTGCATTAGAATGATTCTAAAGGAAGTAAAGTTATGAATTTTCTCTCAAAACGGCTTTCCAGCCTGCACCCCTATGTTCCCGGCGAACAGCCGACGGACAGAGACTATATAAAGCTCAATGCAAATGAAAACCCCTACCCGCCCCACGAAAGCGTAGGCCAGGCGGTAAAAACTGCCGTTGAGCAAAACAGAGCCAAATTAGGACTCTACCCCGACCCTGACGTTACCGAACTAAGACAAGCCATCGCAGACATGCTGAACGACACCGGCGGAGTGCTCTGCAGGGCAAAGTGCGAGCATTTAAGGTGCAGCCCAGACACAGCAGATGAGATTCCGTTCAAGCTGACAAGCGACATGATTTTTTGCGGCAACGGCAGCGACGAAGTACTGAGTTTTGTGTTCTACACGTTCTTTGACTCAGACCGCCCTCTTGTTCTGCCGGAATACACCTACAGCTTTTACCCTGTATACTGCGGCTACTACGGCATCCCCATGAACACGGTTCCGCTCAAGGGCGACTGGACGCTGGACAGCGATAAAATGCTTGCAGAGGCAAACAAGACTGACAGTCCTATTATTTTTGCAAACCCCAATGCGCCGACAGGCCTGTCGCTTACAAGAGCGCAGGTTGCGGACATAGTACGCAAAGCGCCTAAAGACAAGGTTGTTGTAGTAGACGAAGCCTACTGCGATTTTGGCGGAGAAAGCTGCATACCGCTCCTGCAGGACTTTGAAAACCTCGTAATTGTGCGTACGTTCAGCAAATCACTGTCTTTTGCAGGCATGAGGCTTGGCTTTGTCGTAGCTAATCCAAAACTGATTCAAGCCATCTTTCAGGTCAAGAATTCGTTCAACCACTTCCCGGTCGATTTTATAGCCAACACGGCGGCCATAGCCTCTTGCAAGGCAGCAGGCTACTATGCGGAAAACGCCCGCAAGGTTGTTGCCGAACGCAACAGTCTGACACAATTCTTGCGTGAACGCGGCTGGTTCGTCATAGACAGCAGTACGAACTTTGTCTTTGCACGCAAAGACGGTATACCGGGGCAAAAAGTTTATGAGACCGTAAAAAAAGCCGGCATACTCATACGCCACTTCAACACAAAAGGCATAGAGGATTTTGTCCGTATCACGATAGGAACCCATGAACAGATGGAAGCGCTAAAAAAGGTGCTGGATTTCTAACGGACGGGGTAAGCGATTTGAGCAAAAATAATCATTGCAAAATGGCAATATTGAGTTTATAATAATTTTATGTCTACAATACAAAATATAGTGGAATATTATGATGAGTTGTTCCCTGTAACAACCGTTCAGAAAAAATTCTACGATTCATTAGTAAAAGAATATCCTAATCCCGTGAAATTTCTGCGCATCGAATGCGGAACAGGAATGTTTGAAAGCATCCTTGCAAGAGAAGGCTACGATGTGACCGGGATAGAATCCTCAGAAGAACTGCTCCGCTCAGCAAACATGAGGCGGAGAAGTCAGCTTATGTCCATTCACTTTTTCCAGATGAACTATCTGGACATGCCGCGTTTTCTGGGTAAAAGTTTCTATAATATCATCTCTATTCTGGATGACAGGATTCTTTTTATCCACGACAGAACCCTTATGCGGAAATTCTTTCATGACGTAAAGAATCTGCTGACGGAAGGCGGAACTTTTATAGTCACGCTCCCGAACTTTGACATAATGCAGGCTCTGCCCATGCAGAAGCTCCCCACCAGAGTAAGTGTACGCGCAGCACTGTATACGGAAATGTGGGAAAGGGAAGACGGAAAGCATTATATAAAGCAGAACCTTGAGACTGGCAACGGCAGGATGATTCCGATTCTTGACGATGCGCCTATCTACGCACTGAAAAGCAACGAAGTAAAAGAATTCGCCAGCGAAGCCGGCTTTAAGGAGATACGCCTTTATTCAAATTTTGAAGGAGCGCCGTTTACAGGAAAAGAAGATTCTATTGTAGTCACGCTAAAATAAAATCTTCTTTCGAAAACATTCTTTCCTCTTTAGTTAATCTTCCAGTGACCGTCTTCACGGCCGTCCTCGCCGGTAATCTTTATCATAGAGGTAATGGCATTTACTTCGCTTACACGGAACGGAACGCCATCATAGAAGAACCGCACGCCCTCAGACGGCATATTGCGCTTTGCTTCCTCATACCATTTGTATTCATAGCTCAGGCAGCAGAGCAGACGGCCGCACTGCCCCGAAATCTTGGCGGAATTCAAGCTCAGATTCTGTTCCTTGGCCATCTTTATGCTCACTGACGGCAGTTTCTCGCTGATGCAATGGCAGCAGAAGGGACGGCCGCACACGCCCAGACCGCCTGTTATACGGCTTTCGTCACGTACTCCAATCTGGCGCAACTCTATGCGCATCTTGAACACGCTGACCAAATCTTTTACCAGTTCCCTAAAGTCCACCCTGTTGTCGCTTGAGAAGAAAAACAGCACTTTAGGTTCGCCGATAAGAAAGTGGACGCCTATGAGCTTCATTGCAAGACCGTGCTTCTCGACCTTTTCCTTAAACACCACGGCTGCGTCTTTTTCTTGCTGGGCAAGATCCTGGGCATGGGTCAAATCTTTCTGGTTTGCAAGTCTTGTTATTTCAACGATATCTGACGGACGGATTCCAATCGGTTTTTCGGAGATTCCAAGGTTACGCGCCAGGTCATTTCCGTAGCGAGTCGGAATAATCACATAGTCACCTGGCTTTACCGCAAGCTTCTTAGGAGCTGTGGCATAAACGCCCTCGCATGAATAATCCAGCTTTAAGCGGTACAGAGGCTTGGGATACACGTAATTGCGGCTCTCCCCTTCCTGATAGCCCTCATCGTTATCCTCAAGCTCACGCAAAACCTCTTCGCTGTCATCTGACTCTGTTTCAAATATATCTGACATATATACAATCCTTATTATCTGCTGTCTCTATTTTACAATTATGTTGCCATAAGGTCTACAAGCAAACCGCTTATCTCATCGATACGGGCAAGCATCTTGAGCGTATCATGGTGCGATGATATAAGCCAGCGCGCCATTTCGTCAAGCTTGGTGTTTATTACCGTAATCTGCACATAATCATTTAATTTAAGCATGCGTTTAGGATTCGGCCGGAAGTGTTTTTTCTGTGTTCTTTTAAAATTGTACTTCACGATATAACGCATGAACTGCGTGACGCTCTTGCGGTACTCAGAAAAGTTTTCCGGTGTCTGACGTGCCTTTAATCGGTCAGCGGCGATGTCCGCCGCGTCTTTTAAGAAGATAACAGCTTCCTCACTGTCCATTCCGACAATTTCTTTAGGAAGTCCTGCCTCTATCAGTTCCTTTTCATCATGGGAGCGCTGCAAGGCTGTGGCAAAGGCTGATTTCCCAGTTTTTTTCACAGACTCCTTTTTCTTTGCCCGCATCTGCTCCGCCGCCGCAGAGTGAACCGCCGCAAAATAAAGACTCTGTGTATTTCCCAGTCCCTGATTATTTACGCCAGTATTATTTACGCTGTCCACCGGAAATTAAATCCCTGCTCTTTTTGCCTTTGCGGTTATAGCCTTGGTATTCTGCCAGCGTTCCGCAGCTGAAGTATAAGATGCCTCGTCTTTGAGAGAAATACAGTGCCCATTAAAAATAACGTTGCTGTCAGCCATAAAAGAATGAGTCTGAACATCGCCTAGTACAACGCTCGAAGAAAAGAGATGCACGGACTCAGGCGCCCAAATGTCACCGCAGACTATTCCGCCGCTGATGGTTACCGCACGGGCAGTTATATTCCCCTTGACTCTGGCTTTTTCACCGATTACAACATCACCGGAACATTCCAAGTTGCCGTCCAAATCTCCGTCAATACGAATAAAACCCGCAATTCTCACATTACCCCGTATGAAAGAGCCTTTGTTCAAGAGATTATTTATTGAAGAGTCTTCCGTACTGAAAAGAGACATTAAAAACGTGCCGCCTGTTATTTTATGTTTATATACTTTGCAGGGTCAACGACACTTGAACCAACATGAACTTCGTAGTGCAAATGCGGACCTGTTGTAATTCCTGTATTTCCGATAGTGCCGATAACCTGCCCCTGTGTCACTTCATCGCCTCTATGGACTCTGGTTGCATTCAAATGCGCGTAGCGCGTATAGATTCCGTACTTATGCTTAATGACGATGTTTATACCAAAAGTATGGTCTTCTCCCACAGAAACAACCTGACCGTTAGCAGTGGCGACAACCGAGTCGCCGGTACGCCAGGTGCTGAAGTCCGTTCCCTTGTGAATATACCACTGGTGTGTTATAGGATGCACCTGCTGGCCGAAAGACATTGAAATATGGCCGATACCGTTCTTTACAGGCCAGATGTTCGGTATATCCGTAAAAAGAGAACTCTGGTTCTCAAGCATTCTGCCGATTTCCTCAACCGGCTGAACGGTGCTCTCAAGATAAGCGGTAAGCTGCTTTATGTCAGTGGTTTCCTTAAGTGAACCGGTCGCGATATCCTCTGTGTTAAAGAGCGAAGAAAGGTCTCCGTTGCCGGAAAGTCCGTCTGTGGCAACACCGCCATGATTAATACCCAGCAGGGAAAGTGACTGCGAAAGCGAAGACTGAAAGCGCCGGGCTGTCTTAAGAAGATTGTTGTTCTCGTCCCGCAACTCGTCCAAGCTGGCCAAGGTCTCTTTGTTTTCCTGCCTAAGACGGGCGATTTCCACCGTAGAGCCGATAGCCCTTCTGTTAAAATAGACAAAAGAACAGGAAATACCGGCGACAATCACAACTCCCAAAACGAGAGCGAACACATTTGTCTGAAGACTGAAGGCCCTGCCGTTGGCATGGGGCACAATCATAACCGTTATTTTCTCGTCAAATATTTTGAATACAGCTGAAATTCCGTGTCCAACGAGCGAGAAAAAACTTCCCATTGCATCCAAAATATGTGAAACGAAATTTTTCTCGAATCTCTTATATCTTCGCGTGCGTGACACGGATATCTCCTTATTAAAAGCCTTCTTTAGGGTAAACCGAATTATATCATAGTAGCAAATCAGTGTCAAACGGCTGAGCGCCCCATCCGCACTTTGCCATTTTTCTATTTGACATTACCTACTCCCTATGTTACAATATCGGAAATACGAAAGTGAAATTTTATCTGGAAACGTACGTTTTCTAGATATGCCTCCGCTAGAGTAGGGAAAAAGAAGAACACGGCCGGTATGCCGCAGATTCTCCTGTTCCCTATTATTTTTTTAATTTTAGGTAAATTGAGGAAAGCAATGCAGTTTTTTGATACTCACGCCCACGTAGGGTTGATATATGAAGATCCTATTAAACAATACCGCGTTATCATGGAAGCGAAACAGGCAGGGGTGAACAGGATTCTCTCTATCAACAACAGTCTGCACGATTTTAAGAAAGAATACATTCTTCTTAAATCCCAGAAAGGAATCTTTCATGCCGTAGGAGTAAGCCCGGCGGAAGTTGTCGCGCCTGGAGATGACTGGAGAAAGATAATTGAAGACAGCGTTAAGCTCACTAAAGTGGTAGCAATCGGCGAGACCGGTCTGGACTACGAAAAGCAGTACGGCGACAAGCGCAGCCAGATAGAGCTGTTCATTGCCCAGCTTGAGATGGCTCAGACGCTGGACAAGCCTGTAGTTATCCACAACCGCGGGGCAGGCAAAGACATATTTGAGATTCTCCTGGACAGGATTCCTAAGCGCGGAGCTATTTTCCACTGCTACAGCGAGAACGCCGAGTATGCGCAGAAGTGTCTGGACGCAGGGCTGGACGTGTATTTCTCCTTTGCCGGCAACCTGACCTACCGCAATGCCCGCAACCTGCACGAAACAGTTCTGAACATTCCTGTCGACAGGATGCTGATAGAGACGGAAAGTCCGTTCATGATTCCTGCCCAGTACCGCGAGAAAAAGCGCACCATGCCGGCCTATCTTCCGGCTACCGCCAAGTTCCTGGCAGACATGCTGCAGATGGATTTGGAAGCACTTTCAAAACAGCTGTGGACAAATTCCTGCAAGATATTCGGCTTGCCAGAAGAAACAGAATAGCAACTGCAGACCGGGACGCACACCCGGTCTTTTTTTTGCACGAGATAAATTCTCGAATTACAATTTTTGTACAAAAGTATCTTTTTATCTTTCAAAAGTGGCTAAGATTCCAATCTGCATAAAAAATATTTGAACTGGCGAATTATTAATGATAGAATATTTTCAGCTGCTTTTAGAAAGAGGTTTTATTTATGGAAAGGACAAGCGGAATCTTACTGCACATAACATCACTGCCCGGCACACCAGGAATCGGTACCATGGGCAAGGAAGCATATAAATTCGCAGACTGGCTGCATGAATCCAAACAGACCCTCTGGCAGGTTCTGCCGCTGGGACCTACCGGATACGGCGACAGCCCGTATGCAAGTTTTTCAACCTTCGCGGGGAATCCGCTGCTCATCGATCTGGATGACCTTGTTGCAAAAGACTGGGCACGCAAAGAAGACACACTGCCGCCCGACTACATAAAAAACAGTGGCAAGGTGGATTTTGGTTCCGTAGTCTGGTGGAAGATGCCTGTCCTCTACAAATGCGCAGAATACTTCCTTAAGAACTGCAGCGCAAAAGACAGAGTTAAATACGAGGCGTTCAAGAACGACCAGTCAGCCTGGCTCAACAACTTTGCGGACTATACAAGCATAAAGAAATTCTATGACGCAAAGGCACAGTCAGAAAAAGTCGTGGGCATTAAAAGCATGTGGAACCAGTTCTGGCCGGAAAAACTTGCCCTGCACGATATGAGCGAAGTGTCAAAATGGGACGCGGAGCACACGGAAGACATAGAGCAAATCAAAGTCGTGCAGTTCTTCTTTGCCGAGCAATGGGCAGCCTTAAAGAAATACGTCAATTCGCTAGGCATAAAGATTATCGGCGACATCCCGATTTTTGTCGCGGCGGACTCGGCGGACGTGTGGGCAAACCGCGAGCTGTTCCAGTTTGACGGACTAAAGCAGACTGCCTGCGCCGGGGTTCCGCCGGATTATTTTTCTGCCACCGGTCAGCTCTGGGGCAATCCATTGTACGACTGGGATGCCATGAAGGCAAACGGCTACGCTTGGTGGATTGACCGCATTAAGAATATGCTCCGCCTTGTGGACATTGTGCGAATCGACCATTTCAGGGGCTTTGAAGCGTACTGGCAGATTCCATACGGCTCTCCGAACGCAATAAAAGGCAAGTGGATTAAAGGACCTGGAAAAGAGCTGTTCGACACGATAAAGCAAAAACTCGGCAACCTGCCTATTATTGCGGAAAACCTCGGCGTTATTACTGACGAAGTTGAAAAAATCCGCACCGACTGCGGCTTCCCCGGCATGAAGATTTTGCAGTTCGCCTTTAACGACAACGAATGGAGCGAGGAGAGCGCAAAAATAAAAGACCTGCCTCATAACTACGACAGCACAGACCAGGTTGTCTACACAGGCACTCACGACAACGATACCACGGCCGGATTTATTGAAAGTTGCAAGGAAAGAGGCCGCAAGAACATTAAGAACTACCTGGGACTGAAGAGCAGCGCCAGCACCGAAGAGACAACAAAGGCTCTCATACGGGCGGCATTTGCGTCTACTGCTGAAACCTGCGTAATTCCATTGCAGGACGTGTACTGCATTGGCACAGAAGCCCGCATGAACATGCCGTCCACAACCGGCACGAACTGGGCTTGGCGCATGCAAGAAGGCTTGCCGGACAAAGAAGGAGCAGCTTTCTTAAAGAAGCTTGCCCTCACCTACGGCAGAAACGCAGGCAGCAGCAAATAGCCTTATAGTCTTACATATATTCCTTTCTGCCGGTAATTGGACACTGGAATGTGCTCTTCCGGCAGAAAAGTTGACAAATTGCGTCTTTAGACCTAGACTAGAGCGTATTATGGCTAAAAATAAATATTCTGTAAAACTGGACTGTCCTTTTACCGTTGCATTTGTCATTGCAAGCCTGATTGTCTATGCGCTTTGCATTTTCTTAAAAGGGAAGATTGATTTGCTTTCTGCAGGATTCACCTGCCACACGCTAAAAGCAACAACTCCCGCCCTTGTATTTAACTTTAAGAATCCTTTAGACTATGTTCGCCTTTTTTCACCGGTGCTTGCAAACTCCGACTGGAACATGACTCTTGCCAATTCTCTGCTGCTCCTGCTTCTGGGTAATGCACTTGAAAGCAGCTACGGCACACTTATGTTCACCGTAATGGCAGCCGTTTCAGCCCTTGTTTCAGGCGTTCTTACCGCAATTGCCCCGCAACTGCCGCTTACAGGCGCAGACCCGCTCATATTCATGATGATTATACTCGGCTTTCTTACCTGCCTTGCAAGTTTCAGCATCTCCATTCCGTGGATATTCGCATTCATAGCATTCACGGCGCTGCGTGCGGCAGCCTTGATTTCGTCCATAGGCAGCAAACAGATTCTGCAAATGGCGGCAATCTGCCTTCCGCTCTTCATAAGCCTGGCCGGAGGAATCGCAGGAAGTCTTTTAGGCTTTATGATTGCCCCCAAGCACAGGGGCGAGCGCAAGTCAAAAGCGGAAAAAAAGTCAAGCGACTGGCATACAGACGAGACTGTGCAGGACACCATACAGATCTGAAAACAGTTTTTTTACTATTCAACCGCCATTTTCTCTGATATAATAAAGTCATGGCAAACTCAAAGGTCAAGACATTCGGCATACTTACAAGTGGCGGAGACGCACCTGGACTGAATGCGGCGATACGCGCCGTATGCAGAACCGCAAAGATTCAATATGGCATGAACGCAGTGGGAATCCGAAACGGTTACCGAGGGCTTGTTAACGGAGACATGTTCCCCATAAAATCAAGCGACCTTGTCGGACTGCTCACTGTAGGCGGCACGATACTGGGAACCGCAAGAGACAAGCCTTTTAAAAATCCGGTTGTGAACCCGGAAACCGGCTTGCTCCCTGTAGAGGCAATCAAACAGAACTACAAGAAATGGAATCTTGACGCCTTGGTCTGCCTTGGCGGAAACGGAACAAATACAACGGCAAGTCTCCTTGCCGGAGAGGGGCTGAATGTAATCGGCCTTCCCAAAACGATTGACAACGACATAGAAAAAACCGACATGACGTTTGGCTTTCATACAGCACTCGATGTGGCAACCGATGCCATTGACAGAATACACACCACGGCTCATAGCCACAGCCGCATTATGGTGATAGAAGTAATGGGTCACAAAGCCGGCTGGCTTGGTCTGTATGCAGGAATAGCCGGTGGCGGCGACGTAATATTACTGCCTGAAATTCCGTATGACATAAACGCCGTCGCGGCAAAGATAATGGAACGCCGCGATGCTGGCAAGAGTTTTTCTATTGTAATTGTTGCAGAAGGAGCGCTGTCAAAGGCGGAAGCCCTGCTCACCAAGAAGGAATTCAAGAAATCCAGACAGGAAATGCCGTATTCCATCGCATACCGCGTTGCACACGAGCTTGAAGAAGCCACTCATCTGGAGTCGCGCGTTACGGTACTAGGCTACCTGCAACGGGGCGGCACACCGTCGCCCTACGACCGTCTGCTTGCAACGCAGTACGGCACGGCAGCGGCGCACTTTCTTGCAAACGAAGACTTCGGCAAGCTGGTAGCATTGCAGAACGGCAGGATTGTAGGCGTACCGCTGGAAGAAATCGCCGGCAAAGTAAAGAACGTTCCCCTCGACCATCCGATGATGCAAACAGCACGCGAACTCGGAACAGGTCTTGGAGACTGACGGCATCTTAGTGTGTTTCTTCGTGCTGCCCCTGCGTTATAACGGAATGGGGCGGCACCGACTGTGTAACCCACGTGTTACCGCCGATTACTGAGCCTTCACCTATTACGGTCTTTCCACCCAGTATGGTGGAATTTGCATAAATCGTAACATTGTCTTCTATAGTCGGATGGCGCTTTTTGTCCATCAGTTCTTTCTTTACGCTCAGCGCACCAAGCGTTACTCCCTGATAGACCTTCACATTATTACCAATCACACAGGTCTCGCCTATTACAACGCCTGTTCCGTGATCTATAAAAAAGCTTTCCCCGATTTCCGCACCGGGATTGATGTCTATTCCAGTATGATTGTGCGCATACTCCGTCATGATTCGAGGAATCACCGGCACGCCGTTCTTTGCAAGGAAATGCGCAATGCGGTATACAGAAATAGCCTCTAGTCCTGGGTACGAGACAATGACTTCTTCCGTAGACTTGGCGGCAGGGTCTCCGGCAAAGGCCGCCTGAACATCAAGGCCGATTTTTCTGCGTATTTCCGGTATTTCCTCTATCAAGGCAAGGCTCGTCTGCTCCGCAAGCGCAAAGCAGTGAGAATGAGACACCTTGTCGTCCCTGATAATGTATTCCAGAGCCTTGCGGATTTCGCGCGTAAGCATTGCGACAATACGGTTCACCCGCTGTCCCGTAACAAAGAGCAGCGTCTCGCCGTCTAACTCTTCCGCAATCCTGAACCCGGGGAATATCAGATACTGAATATCCTTCAAAACTTCGATGACATTCTGGCGGTTGGGAAAAATATTCGCCTCGTCCAGATTAATGCCGCCGTACTTTTTATACGAGTCAAGGATACGCTTTATGGATTCGTCTATATTCACAGTGCGCTCAATTTTTCGTTCACAAGTTTAGAAGCGACCTTCGGATTCGCCTTGCCCTTGCTCTCTTTCATGACCTGACCGGTCAGCCAGCCGATAACATTCGTCTTACCGCCCTTAAAGTCAGCAACAGCTTTCGGATTCGCGGCAATAACCTTGTCTACAATGGCCTCGATTGCACCGTTATCGCTCACAACTTCCATGCCCTTCTCCCTGATGATTTCATCAGGCATCTTGTTGCTGACCATCATCTCGGCAAAGACTTCCTTGCCTTGGGCAGAAGAAATGCGCCCATCTTCGATTGCATTCACCAGATTAGTGATATGCTGCGGCGTAATGGAAACGTCGTTTATAGTCTGATTCTTTTCGTTCAAAACAGCAAGCAGCTCCGCCAGAATCCAGTTTGCAACCTTCTTTACGTCCTTAGCGCCGTTCGCGGCCTCTTCAAACCATACTGCAAGGTCACGTGAAGAAGTTAGCGTCTCAACGTCAAATTCGCTTAATCCGTACTGTTCCATAAGGCGTACGCGCTTGGCCTCCGGCAGCTCACCGACTCTGTTGCGCGCACGCTCAACAATTTCCTCGCCGACGGTGAACGGCTTGATATCCGGCTCAACAACAAAGCGGTAGTCAACAAAAGAGTTCTTGGTACGCTGCACGACAGTAACACCCTTTGCCTCGTCCCAGCCCATTGTAACCTTGAAGCCAGGATTGAACTCCTGCCTGTCTTCCTGGAATTCCTTAAGCTGCCTCTGTGCTTCGTAAGTACAGGCATCACGGATAGACTTGAATGAGTTCAAGTTCTTTATTTCTGAAATAGGCGTATGCCAGAGCTTGCCGTCTTCCCAGACGTTCAAGTTGATGTTGGCATCGCAGCGCATGTTTCCCTCTTCGAGGTTACCCTTGGTGACCTTGACGTAGCGCAAAATCTCCTGCACAGTCTCCATAAAGAGAGCAGCTTCCTCCGGACTGGACATATCAGGCTTAGTGACAATTTCAATCAGCGGGGTACCTGAACGGTTATAGTCTATGTACGAATGCTTTCCAGGCAAGTGGAGAGACTTACCTACGTCTTCCTCCAAGTGTATGCGCTCAATGCGCACGCGGCGGTACTTGCCGTCTTGGATAATACAGTCCTGTCCTATAAAGTTCGTAGGGCGGAACTTTGCGCCGCCCTTTCTCTGCTCTTCCGGATAGCGAATCATAGGCAAATCAACGTGACCGTCGGTACAAAGAGGAATGTCATACTGCGTTATCTGATAGCCCTTTGCCAAGTCCGGGTAAAAATAGTGCTTGCGGTCAAATTTTGTGTAGCTTGCAATGTCGCAGTTCAATGCCAAACCAGCGACAGCCCCTAATTCCACGTAACCCTTGCTGATACGCGGCATAGCACCCGGCAAGCCCAAGCATACAGGGCACACGCGCGTGTTCGGCATACCGCCGTATCTGTTCTCGCAGGCGCAAAAGGCCTTTGTTTTTGTCAAAAGCTGCGTATGGATTTCACAGCCTATCACGATTTCCCATTTATCTATCGCCATTTTCTTTTCCTACAATAAAATTGCAATATTCTAGCGTATTTCACAAAAAAAAACAACATGCGCTTCGTACTGCAAGCCATGCGTGCCGTACCGACTTTTACAAGGCGGAGTCTTGTGCTATACTCCACTCATGGCCACGACACTTTATCACTCAGTCAAAATCGCAAACGTCACGCTTGACGGAAACCTTTTTTTAGCCCCTATCGCAGGCTACAGCGACCGGGCATTCCGCTCCCTGTGCGTTGAATGCGGGGCTTCGCTGTGCACAACCGAGATGGTATCGGCAGAGGCACTTACCAGAGGCTCAGAAAAAACAGAAGAACTCATGGCGCGCTCCCCAGTAGAAAAAGTCTACGCAATTCAGATTTTCGGAGGCAACCCGGATGTAATGGCGCGAGCCGTTCCGTTGGTTCTAGAAAAGACCAGCTGCGAAATCATTGACATAAACGGCGGATGCCCAGTACCCAAGATTGTAAAGACCGGAGCCGGCAGCATGCTGACCAAAGAGCCGGACCGGCTGTATGCAATCGTAAAAGCCGTAAAAGAAGCGAGCCTTGCCTACACAGCCGCCCATCCAGAACGCGGCAACATCCCCGTCACCGTAAAAATACGTTCCGGCTGGGACGCAAGCCACCTTACCTGGAAAGAGGCAGGACTAGCCGCAATCAGCGCCGGCGCTGACGCAATAACCATACACGCACGCACAAAGGCACAGGGCTACGAGGGCAAGGCGGACTGGAATATACAGAGACAGTTGGTAGAAACAGTGGCAGGGCGAATTCCTGTATTCGGTTCAGGAGACGCAAATACACCGGAAACAGCAAAGAAGATGCTTGAGGAAACGGGGGTAGATGCAGTCATGTTCGCCCGCGGCGCGATGGGAGACCCATTTCTGTTCAAGAGAACAAAACAGTACCTCACGGAAGGCCACTACGAGCAGGAAACGCTCTCAGAACGACTCAAGGCGGGATTCCGCGAACTGGAACTAGATATTGCGGATAAAGGCGAAACAGGCGCCTGCCTGCAGATGCGCAAGAAATTCTCGGCCTACACATCAGGACTTCGCGGAGGCGCAGAACTCCGCCGCAGAATTGTACAATGCAGTACGGCAAAAGAATACAAAGACTTGCTTCAAGAGTATATGTAAAATATGAAACACCCCTATCTCGTAAAATAGGGGTGCCAGAAAGGAGAAAGTTATTATGGAACGGATTGTATATTCCTATACTATTCCGTAAGAATCTTAATAATCTCAGCCTTATCCTGAGTATTCAAAATCTGAGCACGTTTATCAGCAGACTTGAACAACAAGCTTACTTCAGCAAGGAACTGCAAGTGCGGACCTGTCTTGTTCACTGGAGAAAGAGTCATGATGAAAATACGGCATGGCTCCTGATCCAAACTGTCAAAATCCACAGGTTTGTCAGAGATACCGATACAAGCAACCAAGTCTGAAACAGTGTCAGTCTTTCCGTGAGGAATGGCGATTCCGTGCTTCATGCCGGTTGACATCTTTCGCTCGCGGTCAAGGACACATTCCCTCGCCGCATCTTTATCTGTGACTTTACCAGCCTTTACGAGTACTTCAAGAAGCTCGTCTATAATCTCTTCTTTTGTTGTTCCCTTCAAATGAAGTTCAACCGTTTCCGGTGTCAATACAGTTCTTAAGTCCATGATTCTAATTTTATGTTTAGATATGAAAATTGTCAAGGAAAAAAAGGCCTTTTCTCTACTTTTCCGCCTAAAATCTTATAATTTTTTCTTAATCTGAATAAGTTCATCATCCGCCTGTTCTTCAAGCATAAAAGCCTCATTCTCCGGTTCCGGGCATTCGCAGTCATAGCCGGCATCAGAAAAATCCCCCTGAGTTCCCC
>CAZKPZ010000021.1:0-28125 GCA_964554745.1 uncultured Treponema sp.
ACTGCTATGAGAGGGGTCTGTGCATAGCGGAGAGAGACCTTTAAACACCGCTATGAGAGAGGTTTAAACATCGCTATGTTTAAAGGTCTCTCATAGCATATTTTGAAAAGATATTGCATAAAGACTGACATTTTTGTAGAATCTGTCAGATTGCTTAGCCGATGACGGAGGTTAAAAAATGAACTTTATAAAGGATTATATACCTGCCTTTCACGAGGGAATGACCTATGACGAGATGCGCAGGGATTTCAAAATAAACGTACCGGCGGATTTTAACTTTTCCTATGACATAGTAGACCGCTATGCAAAGAGGCTCCTGAAAAGCGCGCCATGATTTGGTGCAATGACAATGACGAAGAGCATGTCTGGAATTTCAAGCAGATGAGCGACGATTCCAAGCGCACTGCTGTTTTTCTTGCAAGGCACGGCATAAAGAAGGGGGATGTTGTTATGCTCATCCTGCGCCGCCGCTATGAGTTCTGGTGGTTCATCCTTGCATTGCACCGTATTGGCGCAATCTGTGTTCCTGCAACGAATCAGCTGCTTACAGACGACCTTGTTTACCGCAATAACGAAGCGGGCGTAAAGATGATTGTGTCTTTTGACGACGGTCACATTGAGGAGCGCATCGAAGAGTCTCTTGCAAAGTCTCCGACTGTAAAGGAACTTGTTACGGTTTCGGGTGCGCGCAAGGACTGGACAGACTTTCACGCGGAATTTGAGTCCTGCCCTGCAGAATTTCCGCGTCCTCAGGGAGAAGCCGCCACTCATGAGCACGACCCGATGCTCATGTACTTTACGAGCGGAACTTCCGGCTATCCTAAAATGGTTATGCACGACTTCAGCTATCCGCTTGCCCATATCGTTACGGCAAAGTTCTGGCAGAACGTCATAGACGACGGTCTGCACCTGAGTGTTGCGGAAACCGGTTGGGGCAAGGCTGTGTGGGGCAAGCTCTACGGTCAGTGGATTTCCGGGTCGGCGGTGTTCGTTTACGATATGCTTTCGTTCAACCCGGATTTGTTCTTTAAGAAGATTTCGCATTACAAGGTAAATACTTTCTGCGCGCCGCCTACGGCATACCGCTTCCTAATCCGCCAGGACCTCAAGAAGTACGACCTTTCAAACCTTAAGTACTGTGTTACTGCCGGAGAGGCGCTGAACTCGGAGGTCTACAATAGATTCTACGAGCAGACCGGAATCAAGATGTTCGAAGCCTATGGGCAGACCGAGACTACTACTGTCGCGGGCAATTTCCCCGGCATGGAGCCTAAGCCCGGTTCTATGGGTAAGGCGGCTCCCGGCTACGACCTTGAGATTGTGCGCCTTCATGACGGCAAGAAGTGCGAGCCGCTTGAAACAGGCAGTCTGGTTATCCGCCTGGATAAGGCTCACCCGGAGAACAAGCCTGTCGGTCTTATGCTTGGCTACTATAAGAACGAGGAAGCCACGCACAAGGCGCTTGACGGCGACTTTTATGATACAGGCGACACCGCCTATTATGACGACGACGGCTATATCTGGTTCGTGGGGCGCAATGACGACATCATCAAGAGTTCGGGCTTCCGTGTAAGTCCGTTCGAGGTGGAGTCCGTTCTTATGCAGCACCCTGCCGTTCTGGAATGCGCTGTTACCGGTATTCCTGACCCAAAGCGCGGGCAGCTTGTAAAGGCCACTATCGTGCTTAACAAGGGCTTTGAGGCCGGCAAGAAGCTTGACATAGAGCTTAAGACCTTTGCCAAGACTCATCTTGCCCTCTACAAGATTCCGCGCACGATTGAGTTTGTTACCGAGCTGCCTAAGACCATCAGCGGAAAAATCCGCCGTGTGGAGATTCGCGAGAAGGACTCTAAGTAGACAACATTGCCCGGGCTTTTTTAGTCTACCCTAAATCGAGCCTTGCTTTGCGCCGATACGAAAAGTATGAAAGTCTCTTCGGTTCGGCAGTCTGCCGTATTTTTTAAAGTTTTTGTCTTGTCCCTTGCCTTTTCCGGGGCTTTGTCTGCCCAGACAAAGCCTATCTATACTTTGCCGGAAAGTCTGCCGCCCAAGGCCGCTGTCTCTTATGGTGATGATACCCAGATGCTTGTCGGCACGGAAAGCGGGCTGTACAGGGTGCTTCCGAGCGGGATTTCACAGGAAGTTTGGACTCAAGGCGGCGTGCGGCAGATACTGCGCACGCAATCCCGCTGGTATTTTGTGACGGACAGGGGCATTGTGCGCTCCGATGACTTGAAGGAATTTACTGAATGCAACAAGGGTCTGCCGTCTTTAGTGGTAAAGACCTATGACGGAACTGAAAAGCGCTTGGTGCGGCAGTCACAGCTTATGAAGGACATTTCTGCAGACCCCTTTGACGAGAATGTTCTTGTCACTGCGACAAAAGACGCGGTGTATCTTTCGCGTAACGGCGGTGAAAGCTGGACTTCGCTCGGTTCCACCAGCCGCTACACGCCGGGCATCAAGGCGGTGGCCTGTGCCCACATGCGCATGCACAACAAGGCCGGAGAGGTGACTGGAACGGAGCTGGTCGTCTTTATGGCGCATTCAATCTACGGCTTCAGCTATTACCGTGCCGATGTCGCGCGCCCTGCCTGGGTGGACGTTTCCGCCGGCTTTACGATTATGCCGAGCCTTACGCAGACTGACGAAATAAGCGATATCCTGCCGGTTGTTGTGCAGGACAGCGAAGGTCAGCTCTATGCGGACATCTATGCGGCCAACTCATACATGCCCTACATCTACCGCTTTGACTGGGAAAGCCGCCGCGCCGTTACGGTGTACCGCGGCAAAGAGGCCGCCGACACAATAGACAGCCTGTGCCAGAGCAACGGCAAGCTTGTGTTTGCCACGGTCGGTCAGATTTCTTCCGTGTCGCTTGATACAGGTGCGTTGGTGGATATGCCGGCAGCCTACAAGAACTGGCTGCCGCGTATGTTTGCAATGACATCTGATGTTAATGCGGCCTATATCCCTGCCGGCGTGAGCGGCTTTGACACGGCTTTGCAGCTGAGCGAGCTGTGGCTTTTAAAGCCTGACACGCCGCTTACTGCCTATGCGGACAAGGCGCTTGACAAAAAAGCCGTGTATGCGTCCGCCTATCAGCTGCGCAATTCGACTGGAATAGAGAAATACCGCAAAATCATAAAGGACAATGCGCTCAATGCGATGGTCGTGGACATGAAAGATGACTACGGCCTTCTGCGCTTTGAGCCGGAGAACGAGCTTTTAAAGCAGAAGGGCGCGGTCACCATGTATAAGGTTGACGTGGAAAAACTTGTGTCCGAGATGAAGAAGGACGGCATCTATCTGATTGCCCGCATTGTTGTCTTTAAGGACAAGAATCTGGCAGCGTTCGGCGGCGGTAAGTATGCCGTGTGGGACAGAGTTGGCAAAAAGCCTTGGGTGGGCGTGCGTGGCGAGGAAGACGTGGTTGACGAGCAGGGCAATGTGATGCTCGGCGATGACGGACTGCCGCTGCCCAAAAAGACGGTGTATTACGATGAGAACTGGGTTGACCCCTACAGCGAGGAAGTGTGGCAGTATAACATAGAGATTGCCAGGGAGCTTGTCGCGCGCGGCTTTGACGAGATTCAGTTTGACTATATCCGCTTTCCGACTGACGGCAAGAACATGCAGAATGCGTCTTTCCGCTGGAGAGACGAGGGCATGGACAAGGAGAGCGCGCTGCTTTCGTTCTTGAAGTACGCGCGCGAGAACATCAGCGCGCCGATTGGCATAGACATTTACGGCGCGAACGGCTGGTACCGCAGCGGTACGCGCACCGGGCAGGACGTGGAGTTGTTCTGCCGCTATGTGGACGTGGTGTGCCCCATGTTCTATCCGTCGCACTTTGAGCAGGACTTTATGGAATACAAGCCCACAAAGGAACGCCCTTACCGCATATATTTCTTTGGTTCCTACCGCACCACGGTTGCCGCGCGCAATCAGATGATTGTGCGGCCGTGGGTACAGGCGTTCTATATGGGCGTGCGCTACGACCGCGCCAATTATGACAAGGACTATGTGCGCCGCGAGATTTACGGCGTGCGCGATGGCTTGAACCGCGGCTATATGTACTGGAACAATTCCGGCGGGAACTACGGCGACATCAGCCCGGACGTGGGCAGCGACAGCGTTTCGCCGTGGTATGCGGACGAAGCCGGCTTGCAGTCACGGCTGCCGGCATTCAGTTCCGGCATGCAGTCTTCCGCGCAAAAGGGAGATGCGGGGCAGAAAGTGGTGTCGCGCAATCACTGCAAGGCGATGATCAGCATTCTGGATTCAATGCTTATAAAAGAATATGCGGAAGACGGTTCCATGAATTTTCCGTTGCCGGGAAACGGCGGACAGAATTTTCTGCTCGTGCCGCCGTTCTTCTTTGCTAATCAGTTGCCGTAGCGGATTGCCTGCCAAATGTCGTTGTATTTGTCCAAGTCTTCGCCAAGGTCAAGCTTAAGCTCGCAGTTGTCCATCTGGCTTGCTTCGTACATGGGCTGTGTCTTCATGTACTCTCCGGCCTTGAGGTTTACAAAGCAGGGGAAGTGGAAGTAATCCAGGAACATCGCGTAGATTTCCGGGCGGTGGATAAAGTTGATGAACTTGTTTGCCGCGTCATAGTGCTCGCTGTCTTTGAGGATGCAAAGTGAGTCCAGGTAAGACGGGCCGCCTTCTGCCGGGATAAAGAAGTCTATGGTGTCTGCCCACTTGTCTTCGGCGACTTCGCCGTAGATGACTTCTGCATAGCCTTGGCAGAGCCAGAAGTCGCCGGAAGCAAATGACTTGCCGAAGCTTTCCGCATCGAACTTAACTAAGTTCGGCTTCCACTCGTTCAGGATTTTGTTCTTGGCGGCTTCAAGCTCGCCGTCATTAATCGTGTTCACGCTGTGGCCGTCTGCGGCAAGCGCGTCGCCCATGACTTCGCGCATGTCGTCCATCATGGTTGCGTGACCGGCAAACTGCTTGTCTGCAAATATGCTCCAGTCTCTTTTGTAGCTGCCTGCAGGAACTTTTGTCTTGTTTACGGAAACACCTGCCGCACCAAAGTAATACGGCACGCAGTACTTCATGGTCGGGTCGTAGGTGGCCTTTTCGAGCACTTTGGGGTTGATGTTGCCCTTGTTGGTGAAGGCATTCTGGTCAATCTCGCGGAACATGCCCTGCTTAATCATGATTGAGGCAAAGTCCTGTGAGGGAACTACAATGTCGTAGCCCTTGCCGCCGCCGGCGCGGAGCTTGGCGTACATCTCTTCGTTGGAAGCGTATTCGTCAATCGTAACGTCAATGCCGAATTCTTCCTCAAACTGCTTTACGGCATCTTCCGGGGTGTAGTATGTCCACGTGTAGATGTTGAGCTTGTTGTCGTTCTTCTGGGCAACTTCCTTTGAAGCGCCGGACTTTGAGCATGAGCCGAGTGCAAATGCCGCACATGCTGCGGCGGTCAAAACCTTTATAACTTTCATAAAGTTCTCCTACTATATTTCTTATGACTTTTAATGTCTTTCTTTTAGTGTGAATCCGCCTTTATCTTGATGCGGCGAATTCCTTCAGGCCTTTTCTGAGCGCGAAGGTAATTCCAAAGATTGCCAGAATCAGCACGAACGACAGCGAGTTGATTACCGGACTTACGCCGAATCGTATCATTGAATAGACGTAAATCGGCAGTGTCGTGCTGCCAGGTCCTGAGACCAGCGAAGTTATTACGTAGTCTTCCAGAGACATGGTGATGCTCACCATAAAGCCTGAGATGACTCCCGGCATGATTGCGGGGATAATAACCAGGAACAGCGTCTGCAACTCGTTTGCGCCCAGGTCGTGGCTTGCTTCGATTATGGTGTAGTCAAACTCGTCGATTCGGGCGCTCACCATAAGGTAAACAAAGGGCAGACAGAACGTGGTGTGCGCTATGAATATCGTGAGGAGTCCGAGCGACAGCTTGATGCCGCTGAAGAAAATCAGCAGCGAGACTCCCATGATGACTTCCGGCAGAACCATGGGCAAAAAGCTCATGGTCTGTATGTAGCCTCTGCCCTTGAACTTGTACCAGCTTACGCCGATTGCCGCGAGTGTGCCCAGGATTGTTGCGACTACGGAAGACGACACGGCGATTACAAAGCTGTTGTACAGGGCGTGCCAGAGGTCGCCGGAGTTCAGAAAGAGCTTTTCGTACCAGACGAAAGAAAAGCGCGTGAACTGCGTGTCTTTGCTTTCGTTGAACGAATAGACCACGATTACAAAGAGCGGCATGAACAGAAATACGAGCGACAGCGCCAGTACCACCTTAGAAAAGCTGATGGCCGGGTTGCGCTTCTTCCACATCTTTTTGGCGTGGCGTGAAGCTTCGTATGTCTTTTTCCTTCTGATGAAAAGAGCCAGCGGATTGTGAAAGAGATGTCTCATTTCTTTGCCCCCTCTGCTGCAAAAAGCCTCTCGCCGGCAGCCGCGCTGTCTTCTTTTGTGGAGACTTTCTTGAGCGCTGCTTCCTGCCGCTCGGAAATGAGCATCCAGAGGATTGCCGCCATGGAAAGCAGCGTAATCATCACGGAGAAGGCGGAAGCGAGCGGCCAGTTGCGGACTTTCTGCACCTGGTCCACGATGAGCGTACCCAGCATGTAGGAGTCCTTGCCGCCTACGAGCTGCGGTACGGTATAAGAGCCGAATATCGGGATAAACGTAAAGATAAGCGCGCTTACGATGCCGCTCTTTATGCCGGGGATAAGCACCAGCAGCATTGACGCGGGCTTGTTTGCCCCCAGGTCGCGGGCTGCTTCAAGCAGGGTAAAGTCAAAGCGGTCCACGGCTGTAAAGACGGGCAGAATGGCATACGGCAGGTACATGTAGATGCTTACAAGGATAACCGCCCCCTTGGTGAACATGAACTTGTGCGGCGTGAACACAGCGCCGTCGTGCAGCAGAATGCCGTGGACAAAGCTGTGGCAGATGCGGAGCAGGGAGTTCAGCATGCCGTTGTCGCCCAATATGGTCATCCATGCGAATATGCGGATAAGTGAGTTTGTGAGGAACGGAACGATTATCAGAATAAGCAGTATGGTCTGGTGCTTGCTGCGTGCCATGGCGTAGCCGCACGGCAGGGCGACAAGAATGGTCACGAGCGTGGACACGACCGTAATCCAGAGGGTGCGCAGAAAAATCAGCCCGTAGGCCGGCGTGAACATCTGCTTGTAGGCCTTGGTGCTGAATTCCGCGATTACGCCGCCGTATACGTCGCGCTTTAGGAATGAGTAGACTACGATGATAAAAAGCGGGGCAGCAAAGAATACTGAAAACCACAGTCCCATAGGCCATGCGTAGGCCGGGCCGGGGTTCGCCTTTTTGTATGCGCTTTTGCCCGAAGGTTTTGGCTTTGCAGCCGTCTGAGACGTTTCACTCATTTGTTTATGTCCTCTACGATATAGCCGTCATTGGCTGCCCATGAGACATAGACGGTGTCCTTCCACTGAATTTCAGGGCCGTCATCCAGATAGTTCACGTGCTGCTTGAATACTTTTATGATAGAGCCGTTTTCCAGACGGACGTAGAATTTGGACTGGAACCCTGTGTACACAGGCTCCTCAACCACGCCCTTGAACACGTTGATGTCCTTGCGTCCGCGAACGTCCGGCTCTTCGAGCGTTATGCGGATTTTTTCCGGTCTGATGGTAAAGCAGACGTCCTGCCCGTTGTCTGTGTGCTCGTAGTCGGTGACGAGGATATTCTTGTCTTCTTCCTTTGTTGCCTGCGTGTCGCCTTTAAGCTGCGCCTGCATGCCGAGGGCGGGCACGTTCAGCGTGACCATAAAGTCCGGGTCTGTTCCCGGTGTCTGGTGCGGCACACATTCCACAACCTTGCTTTCAAACAGGTTCGTGTCGCCGATGAACTGCGCCACGAACTGTGTGGCCGGGCTTTCGTAAATCTCAAACGGCGTGCCGACCTGGAGCACGCGCCCCTTGTTCATGACGGCTATGCGGTCGCTGACGGCAAGGGCTTCGCTCTGGTCGTGCGTAACAAAGATGAATGTGATGCCGATTTTGTCGTGCAGGGCATCGAGGTCAAGCAGAAGGCTGGAGCGGAGCTTTGCGTCGAGTGCGGAAAGCGGTTCGTCCAGCAGGAGCACCTTAGGCTCGTTAATCAAGGCGCGGGCAATGGCCACGCGCTGCCGCTGACCGCCGGAAAGCTGGTTCGGCTTTTTGTACATGTGCTCGTCAAGCTGCACCAAGTGCAGGTAGTGCTTTACCTTGGCGTCAATCTCGTCTTTGGAAAGCTTCTTGAGCTTGAGGGGGAAGGCTACGTTGTCGTATACAGAAAGATGGGGGAACAGCGCGTAGTTCTGGAATATGGTGTTGCTCTGCCGCTTGTTCGGCGGGAGCGGAACAACGTCCTTGTCATCAAAAAGAACGGCACCCTCATCCGGGAATTCAAATCCTGCGATAATGCGGAGCAAGGTTGTCTTGCCGCAGCCAGAAGGACCGAGCAGGGAAAAGAATTCCCCCTGCTTGATTGTAAAGTTGACATCATCCAGGGCATGGAAATCCCCGAAGTGCTTGGACACGTGGTCAATAGAAACTGTACTTCCGTTCACCGGCTTCACCTCGTCCAACTCCTGTTTTATTTATAGTAAAAAAAGCAGACTGCTGTCTGCCTTAATTGTGTACTATCACCTTATTATGTTAATTTGTCAATTGTTTTTTTGAAAATATTTGTAAATATTTTTAAATGCGTAAGGCCTCAAGGCTTATTCCGCGGGACAGCTTTTCGTCCACGCTCTGGTGCACTTTCTGCTTTTCGCTGTACATGGCCCTGTCTGCATCGCTGAACAGCTTGTGCAGGGCGTAGCGCCCGCTGTATTTGTTCTGCGCGTAGCCTATGCTTACAGAAAGCTTGTACGGCAGCGGGGACTTTGCGTTGTATTCGTCAAAGGCATCAAGGATAAGGCGCTTAAGCTCTTCAGCCTTGCTTTTACCGCCGACGCGCGAGACGATTACGAATTCGTCGCCTCCGTAGCGGGCGACAAAGGCATCGCGTTTTGCGCAGCTGTTTTTTATGATTGCGGCGGCGGCAATAAGGGCATTGTCGCCCTCAAGGTGGCCGTATGTGTCGTTTATCTTCTTGAAATAGTTCAGGTCAAGAACGAACAAAAAGACCTCGCTGCTGGTGTGGCTGTCGTTGAGCAGCATTGACGTATATTTTTCGTACCAGCGGCGGTTGTTCAGCTCCGTAAGGTCATCCGTGGAAATCTGCATGAACTGCAGGTTCACAAAGACGAACACTTCTGCAATCGTTGCGGCCGACCATTCCACGGGCAGAAGGGGATACTTTATGTTCACCAGCTGGGCGATTGACGGCCAGATGGAAAAGAAAATCATTGTGAGGATGCGCTTTCGCTTAAATGAATTCTGTTCCTGCGCGAATATGTAGATAAGGCGTATTGTTGCAAAAAAGTAGTAGCTGCTGGCGAGAAATACCTGCATGAAATGGTATTTGCCGCGGTGGTATGCGTTTGTACCCTTTTCAATGTAGAATATAAAGCCGTAGAACGGAGACAGCACGCAGAGGGTGACGAGTGCTGATACAGGCAGCAGGAACAGGACGGTGTAACGCTTTATCTTGTTCAGGTGCAGACTTTCGTTGTTGAGGGTAAAGAAGCACCAGCTCATGCTCACGAAGCCGGTGTTCATCATGTACATGGTGTTTACAACGTTGTTCAGGACATAAAACGCACTGCCTTCTTTGCGGTCAATCAGCACCCAGAGTATATCGAGCGTTACTATGGATATGGTGGCAAGTATGAGCTGTCTGAATGCGATTGTTCTTGCAGATGATGTGGACGAGGTTTGTATCTTTACGAGTATCCAAGAGAGATATATGAGGTTGATTACGTTTACAACGACATACAGAGACTGGTACATATACTGTTATTCTACAACAAGATAGCGCGGCTTGCAACAAAACTTTTGCCCGCAGCCGGGTGTACAGCCGTATGCCGCCGTCTTAGATTTTGCTCCGCACTTCGTCCATGTCGACTTCTATAAAGCCTGAGCGCTTCGTCTTGTAGAAGTTGTTTTCTTCCCAGGCGACAATGAGCTGGTTCCCGGCGATGGCGACTTCGCCGTAGCTGTATCCTGCGGGCAGGAGCGGCAGGCGGAATGCGCAGATGCTGTCTGCCTTTGTGTCGCGCAGGTAAGTCGTTCCGTCAGCAAAGACTATTACGTCAAGGCCGGACGATGTTGCGTCGGAAATGCCCTTGGCGTTTACCGTAGAGGCGTTGTTTCCTGCCTGATAGTAGCTTTTGGGGCTTGTGCCCGAGCCGTCGCGCCATGAGACGTAGAACGAGAACTCCGCCGGAATGGAAGCGACAAGGCTCCTGAGCTCTGCCGGCGCGGAAGAAAAGAGCAGCGGCATGTTGATGGCCTTAAAGTCGTCTTCCGTGGCGTTCTTAAAGATATACATGTCTGACGTGAGCGCCGGGGAAAACTCCGTGAGTTCTACCAGCGGCTGCCAGGTAAAGTACTTCCATTCTATCTGCGACGCATCGATTTTTTTTGCCGCGCAGGTCCAGACCTGCCCGTTCCATGAGAAGCCTACAATGTCCTCGTCGTCTTGCAGCCCCAGGTTCTCGTATGAGACCAGCGGATAGAATACGCCCGTGCGGGGATTCAAGTCCATAAGGAAGGGGCGGTGGCTGCGGTCTTGCTCTTCATCGCTGCCTTTATTAAAGAAATAGCTTTTGTACAGGTAAAAGACCGGCTTCTTGCCGCTGAACACCAGGGAATCCGCCGTCCGGCTGTCGAACAGCCCTACTTCGGTGAACAGCTCCGTCTTGTCGGAAGAAAAGGCGATTAGCCCCAGGTGGTTCACCAGCGCATAGGCCTGGTACTGCTCCGATGCGGAAGACGGAACGCTTGCCGCGGAAGAAATGCGCACGGCCTCTGTCCACGGCAGCTCCATCACCTGCGGCGACTGCTGCGGCAGTTCCGTCTCGGTGAATCCGTCTTTTGTAAAATAGTACCACTTATGGCTTTTTTTAACGAAAGAAACCTGCTGTAAGTCGGAGATTTCGTTTTCCCCCTCTTTTTTTGCATCTTTGCCACAGGAAATAAGGGAGGAAAGCAGTATAACAGAAAAAAACAAACCGGATACGGAACGGGAAAAATGCCTCTTCATCTTTCTTGAGTATCGGAGTTTTGCGCTGTTGAAATTAGACTGCCTTAAACCATGTTTTGATTTTGGCCTTTGTGAACTTACCGCCGGCCTTTATTGTGGCTTTTATGCCCGCTGCGTCCAGATTGTACAAATTGAGCCGTTGGCCTTTCTTTTGATATTCCGCTTCTTTTTCCCTGCATACTTGGATGAACAGTCCCCAGTTGAATGCCTGCACGTTTTCTGCTTCTGTTCCGCCGCAACTGCCCTCTGCCGGATTATATAGCTCCCACAGCAGCCGGGCTGCATATGCCCCTTCCTGAGTCAGCGAGCTTTCATAGGGGTACACCAAACCCAGCGGCTGCTGTAAGGCTGTACCCTGCTTGTCATTTTCGGGGTATACAAGAACTGCGGCCGGGCTGTTCTTGCGGAATGTAAGCGAAAGCCGTCCGCCGCCCGTGTGGAGCCGCTCCCTGGTAACGCCGGGCGCAGGACTCCAGCATATTCTGAACTCGCGGCAGCCGCCCGCCGCAGAGTCAGCGATACTTTCGACCAGGAACTGTTCTTCTGGCAGCTCTATGCTCTCTTCGTCATTTGCGCCCACAAGCGGCGACGAGCAGGCAAAAAGTGCTACGGTGAACAGCACGGCTGCTAGCATAGCTGCTAGCATAGCTGCTAGCGGCGCAAGGCCATGGAATGCGCTCCCCCTGCCGCCAAAGATAAAACGGATACTATGTATGATGTGTCTCATACATAGTAATGTCGCTGCTGAGGTGGAATAAAATGCCGGATTCTTAAAAGAGCGGCAGCATTCTCCGTACGAGGGAAGAGCTCATAATGGCGGCCGTCTCTTCGTTAAAGTTGTAAGTTCCCTCTTTGCCCGAAGCATCGTCATCTGCCATGTCGCTCATACAGCGGATAATCAGGAACGGCGTCTTGTTCAGGTAGCAGGCGTGGGCGATTGCGGCGCCTTCCATTTCAACGCAGGCTGGGTCGCAGTCCGCCTTTATCTTTGCCTTAAGAGCCTTGTCGCTTATGAACTGGTCGCCCGAAGCTATGCGGCCGGCAAGGAGCTTGTGCTCGTCACTCTGCTTTATCTCAAGGAATGCCTTTGCCGCGGCTTCCGCCATGGCTTTGTCCGCAATAAAGTCGGAGCATTCCATCTGCGGAATCTGCGTTACCTTGTAGCCAAAGCCGGTCGCGTCCATGTCGTGATACACCGCGTCTGTGGAAGCCACAAAGTCCAGCACCTTAAGCCCGTGAGCCATTGCCCCCGCGATTCCGGTGTTGATTATGTGTGTTGCGCCGAACTGCAGGATAAGGCGCTGGGCGCAGAGTGCGGCGTTCACCTTGCCCACTCCTGAGCGTACTATTATAACGCTCGTTCCGTCCAATGTACCTTCCGTGAACTTCAGTCCGCCCGCAGATGTTTCCTTTGCATCGGAAAGGAGCGAGAGCAGCACTTTTACTTCCACTTCCATCGCGCCGATGATGCCGACTTTCTTGTTTGCCATAGAGTTTTCCTTAGGCTTTAGCCAGAGCCTTTTTATACTGTTTCTTTTCAGGATCATCGCTTTCTTTATAGAAGATTGCTATATTGCCTATAATCCTGACCAACGTAGAGTCTGTGTCTGCTGCGAGTTTGTCTGAAAGGTCTTTTTTGTCTTCCTTGAATTCATTGAACTTTACTTTGATAAGTTCATGCGCCTTAAGCTGCTCAGCCACCATTCCCGAAACACCTTCGGTCACGCCGCCCGCGCCTACAATGACAACGGGGTTTAGCGGATGAGCTGCTTTTTCCAAGACCTTTCTTTGCTTGCTGGTTAATTCAATCATGACTGCCATACTATCAGATTTGCAGGGCAAATGCAACGTAGCAGGGCAGACTTCTAGTAGGATACGCTCAGAGAGAATACTAAGCCGACAAAGACAATGGGGTCCTCTTCTGTTGATTCGTAGGTCGCCCCGTTTGCAGAATAGCTGGCTCCGCCGAATATGTATGGCACTGTCATGGTTATGTTCATGTGCGAAAAGCCGGTATACGTCAGGCTGGGGATGATGTAGCCCTTCTTGCCGTCCCAGTTCATCCACCAGCGCACGGCCGGCGTAAAGTCCGTGTTCATGGCGTGGGACCAGCCCACTGTAAAGGCAAGCTCCGTCTGCTTCTTGTCTTTTTGTTTTATATCGTACGTGAACTGGTATTCTGCCGCAATGCCGATTTTGCCGTAGCCGTTTGTGGCAATGATTCTGCTTATGCCGGCAACAGCCTTTGCAAGGCTGATTTTGTCAATGTCAGGCTCCTTTGAATGCACCTTGCCCCAGAGCGTGATGTGGTTGCCGAAGATGTCTGTGGTAAGTTCCGCTCCGACTGCAGGATCCAAAGGTTTCAGGCTTCCGTTCTCCGCCCACTTGCGCCCGAAGAACTTTATTGCAACCGGGCCTACAGGCACTTCAAAGGATGCCGCATACGACAGGTTTTCCTTGTTCAGCTCTGTTCCTTCATACATAGCTATTCCTTGAAATTGTGAGCGACCAAGGGGAACGGTAATAATTGAGTCAAAGCGGGCACGTTCTTTATTATCGTCTTCTTGGAAAATCGGATTCGGTTCATCACCGTTATCGTCAAGTATGTTCGTGTCGAAGATTACGGAGTTTCCCCATGCGGTGGAAGTCTTGCCTGCCGTTATGTAGATTTTGTCGTCAAGGATGTAGTCAAAGTATAGGGTTGAAATATCGACTTTCATGTCTGGGAAGTCTGTATAGAGCTGCCCGCGTATTGTTATGTCTGAATAGGGCTTTGCGGTAAAGCCGAGGGAGTTTGCAAAGCTTGCAAAGGGGGTGAATATTCCGGTGGGGTACAGTTCGCTTAACAGACCCATGGACGTGCTGAAGTTGCCGTAGAAGTCTATCTTCTTTTCTTCTGTCGTGCCGGTCGTGTTTGTCGTTACCGGAGAGGACTCCGTTCCCTGCACGTCCTCGGCGGAGGCAAAGGGGTCATCCATGTCAAAGGCGGGGTCATCCGTTCCGTCCGCTGCCTCTCCGCCGTCTCCGGACCACATGCCGCTGGTGTCTTCGTAAATGCCGTCACCTGCGTCCGGGTCAAAGCTTGTTGTGTCCAAGTATATTCCGCCGCCGGAATCCGGCGAAAAGCCGAACTCGTCTCCCCCTATTCCACTCGCAAAAAGCCCTGCGGGCAGGGAGAGAAAGGCTGCTGCTGCCAAAATCCGGCGGAAAGGAATCATTATTTACTCATCATCTCTACGTATTTTTTAGTGAATACAGAATCCTTCTGCTTTTCAAAGGAAACATTCGAGATTGTTACCTGAGTGCGCTCGAATTCAACCTTGCCGTTAATCTTCTTGCCGCGCAGGTTGTCAATCACAATCATCGCCACAGGAACAGAGTGTGTGCTGAACTTCTGGTATGACGGAATCTGCGTGGTGCGCAGCAGCTGGCCGGAAAGGCTGTAGTCCTGCTTCTGGCGGATTAAGCCGTCGTCTTTTGTTATCCAGAGTACGATTGTCGGGTAGTTTACGTCCTTGGTGACGGCAGAAAGGTTGAACTTAACGCAGTCCAGCTTGCCGAGCTTGACGTTCTCCGTGCTGTCAATCTTGTAGTTCTTGCTGTAGTTCTGCGGCGTAAAGTCTGCTGGTGTCGCGTTTGTTCCGCCTACATTGTCCTTTGAGGAAGTAAACACGAACTGGCGGTCTGACGGGTCGTAGAACCAGATGTTGTTGTCAAACTGTACGTAGCCCTTGCCGCGGTCCTTTTCAGGTCCTGTAATAAGAATGGTGTATGCGCTCGCGTCATCGCGGCGGTACATGACGACGGATGTGGTTGACTTGCCCTGCCCCGGCTTCTGCTGTACCAGGGAGTAGTTTGCTGCAAAGTCGCTGCCGAAGAAGCCAGTGCTTGCATCTGCCTTTGCCAGAAGCGCCTTTGCCTCAGAAGAAGAAAGTCCTGCTGCAAAAACCGGCAGACTCATGCATGCCGCAGCAAGTGCGATTATTACCTTAGAAATAGCCTTTTTCATTTTTTTTCTCCTATAATCATTCCCAAAATCAAGTTGTCGCTGCAAGTGCCCCCACCGGACTGATATGCACGACGTTTCGAATAGTAAACAACATTGCTAAAATTGTAGTTACAATTACGACTAAAAAGAGCAGAAGCGATTTTAGCAGATTTATGGATGGAAGTAAATGACCATTTACTAAAAACAGGTCAAAAGCGGACACAAAAGACATGTTGAACAGCGACAGAACCCAAGCTCCGGCCAGAGAGACGGCCAGCGCGAGCAAAAAGCCGCCCACCAGCAGATAAAAGGACTCCGTGATGAACACCAGCCTTACCCCGGTGTGTGTCATGCCGAGCGAGCGGTAGGTGCCGATTTCCGTCGTGCGCTTCATGACGATGATGCGGTAGGTGCTGCCCACCCCGATGCAGATAATCAGCATGAGGACTGCTACTATAACGGCCACAACGCCGCTCAGGGCGTTCATAATCATCTGAAAGTCCTTTACGTTGGACTTGAGCGGTATTATAAAAAACAAGTCTTCCTTTTCAGGGCTGTCAACGTCATATATGGCACGTCTGAAGTCGCTGATACTGCTGTTCAGCGGGAACATGTTAAGGCGCTGCTCAAGCTTTGCCTGCAGCTGCTCCACTGTTCTCTGCGTAAGCTTGCCGCCCGGCATGCTGATGCACAGGCGGTCTACGTAGCCGTCCTCTTTTGCCATCAGCCGTGCCAGCAGCCGGATGTCCATATAGGCCGTGTAGAGGCCAAAGATGCTTGAGTCGGTGAAGATGCCGCTTACAATCGCGGTGCAGGTGTTGATATAGTCGGAGTCGTCAAAGTTCAGCTGCAGCGTAACCGCGTCGCCGACCTTTGCATTGAGCTTGTCCGCGATGAACTTTGAGATTAGTATGCCGTTCCGCTCCGGCAGCACTTCCGGCCCGCCGGAAACAAAGCCCAGTCCGGACAGGAACTTGCCTTCTTCGTCAAAGTTCACCCCTCTGAACTGCCAGAGCCGGGCTTCCGCGCCCTCAAAGAAAATCGTGGATTCACGGGCATCCCTGTCGATTCTGCGGTAGACTTTAGTGCCTTCAGGCAGAAGCTCCTTGAGCAGGGCTGTTTTACCCTCAACGTCGGGGATGGATTCAAGATAGTGGCCTCCGCGGAACGTTATGTCTCCTCCATAATATATGCGGGATTTGTTGTGGATTGTAGTAAGCATGCCGTCCGTGGCGAAGTTCGTAAGGAACATTATGGAGATTCCCACGACGCAGACCAAAAAGAGAGACGTGTACTGCCGGCTGTTATAAAAAAGCGTCGCTATAGCTAACTTTGTGTAGAATCTAATTGAATCAAAAAGCCGTCTCACAGCTGCCCCCTCATTGCAACAACAGGATTCGCGTCCATGGCGATACGCACCGGGAAGTACCAGCCGATCAGCGTCAGAATGCTTGCGACCGTCATGCACAAAGTTACGTTTGACGGCAGCATTACAGCCTTAAGCTGCTCGCCGCCGAACAGCTGTATCAAAAGGGAATTCGTCAGCCGTATGCCGGCGGCATTTACGGCGTTCTGGAACACAGCCCCTAAAAGGCAGCCTGCAATCCCTGCGGTGAAGGTGAGCAGCGCGGTCTCAAAGAAGAACTGGCTGAGAATAAAGCTGCGCCTGGCGCCGATTGCGCGCAGCGTGCCGGTCTCCGTCATGCGGCTCAGCGCTGAAATCATCAGCGTATTTGCTATTACAATAAAGCCTGTCAGCAGCACGAGGATAATGCCCGCGTTCATCACCAGCTTTATAAAGAATACCATCGCTATGTTGCCGCCGGCGGCAGAGCGCCATTTTACGGCCTCTACCGGCCAGTCATTCTCGTGGAAGGTCTTGTTGAGCTTTCTGACGAATGACTTTACGTTCACTTTCTTGCCGGCCTTTATGATGATATATGACCAGACCGTGCTTTTCTGCGCCGTCTCTTCGCCAAGGGGCTTGTCCTCGCCAAAGTCCTGGCTTTCCGCCTCTACGCCCACAACGTCCCCCGCGTCCGAAAAGATGTCTTCCGGGGAATCCCACTCGCCGTTTATCAAGTTCATGTTCTCCGGGTCAATGTCCTCGTCGGCGGTGATGCTGCCCATGTCCAGCAGCTCGCGGAGCGTGTCCGGGTCAACCAGGGCGATGTTGTTCATGTTGGAATTCTCAACTTCGTAGCGGTATGTGCCGGTGATAGTCAGAAGGCGGATGTTTATGGTTGCGCCGTTCGTCGTGTAGATTTGAATCTTGTCGCCTACCTTGGGGTAGTCTTCCAGCTCGCACTCGTCCTTGAGCTTTTCCATAACGCCGCGGCTGAGCATGATGCCCTTCTCGCCCTTGGCGTACGGGCGGCCTGACATGACGTGAATGCCCTTCATCTGCGGAACGTATTCGTCCGCCTCTATGCCGAAGCAGTCCACCCAGATATGCTCATTGTTCGTGCGTAGCGCCGCATAGCCGTACACCTGCGACAGGCTGGTCTCAACCTCGTGCTGTGCGTTTACGTAGTCAAGCACATCCTTGTAGGGGATGAGTGCCGGAATCTTGGAGAACTTGCCCAGGATAGGCGTGTCGTCCCCGAAGAGGCTTAGGTTCATGTTCGAGACAGGGCGGATAACCGCGTCTCCGGTGAAGCTGTCTATAAAAGTCCGCTCAAGGCCGTTGTCAGTACCGTCGAACACGGCGTTTGACAGCGACAGCAGCGAAATCGAGAACGTGATGAACAGAAATATGACGACAGAGCTTTTGCGCGACAAAACATTGCGCAAAGCGAAGCGAAAAGCAAACATTTGCGCCCAGTATAGCAGAAAAAGCCTTTTTCCTCAAGCCGGAGCAGAATCTGCATCAAACCCCCGGGGGTTGCACACCCGAAACGCTGGCGTTTCGATTGCCAGAACGCTAGCGTTTTGACACCATGAACGCTGGCGTTTTGATTGCATGACCCCCAGGGGTTCGGCAGCGCAATCCCCGGGGGTCACGCACCTCGACGCCTGGGGTTGCACATTATTGTCAATCGTCTTTCTTTGTGCTATTATATATCGTTCTAATTTAAACTTTACACAGGGGTGCTATATATGAAGTTCACGTTTGACCGCGATGCAATGATTGGCGAAATAGCCATCGCTCAGGAGATTATTTCTACAAAGAACGCAGGTTCAATACTTTCCAACGTTTCACTCTCTGCTTCTGCGGCGGACAATTCCCTTACCATCAAGGCCACGGACATAAAGGTGAGCTATCAGACAGTAGTCCCGGTTCAGGTGCAGGAAGAGGGCAATACGACCGTCTACTGCGATAAATTCATGGGCATACTCACTTCTCTGCCTGAGGGCGAGGTTGAGTTCAACCAGGAGCAGGGCGACGGCGGAGTCGCAATCAACGTGACGATTAAGCCGGTGGGCAAGAAGATAAAATTCGAGATGAAGACCATGAGCGAGGAAAAGTTCCCCGAAGTCGCCGTCTCCGACGATGCCCCATACTTTGAAGTTCCTGCAAAGGAAATCAAGGCCATGATAGGCCAGACTGTCTTTGCCGTAAGCGAGGACGAGACGCGCTACTTTATGAACGGCGTATACTTTGAGAAGGCCGGCGACAAGCTGAACATGGTGGCCACTGACGGCCGCAGGCTGGGCTTCTGCTCAAAGGAGCTGCTTGCCGGCATACCGGACTTCCCTTCCGCCATCGTGCACCCCAAGATTCTTTCAATCGTGCTCAAGCACTGCCCTGACGAAGGCAATATCAGCATGGCGATTGTAGACAAGATGATTTTCTTTAGGTTCGGCAACTACAAGTTCGGCGCCGTTCTGATTGACGGCCAGTTCCCTAGCTACCAGCGCGTTATCCCGGAAAAGCAGGAGCACGTCTTTACCGTAGCCAGGGCAGACCTGGTGGCCGCATTAAAGCGCATAGCCCTTATGGTAGACAGAAAGGCCGGCAGAATCTACTTTAACATAGACGCAGGCGTACTCCGCATCACCAGCCAGCAGAGCGACTTGGGCAGCGCGGACGAAGAGATTGTGGCGGACTACGCCGGCGACCCGACCGTAATCGCGTTCAACTACCGCTATATAGAAGAGCCGCTCCGCGTAATCAACAGCGAGAAAATCGCCTTTGAGTACACCCAGGAGATGAAGGCCGTCACCATGCGCCCGGAGCCTGCCGCGGATTACTTCCATATAATCATGCCGATGCAGAGAGAATAAAGTTAGCAAGCTAACTTTATTCTCTGCGAGAATTGCTTGCCGGCAGTCCGCCGGCAAAATTGCTCTGCAATTTACGCAATTATAATTTAATTGAAAGTTACTCAGGACTGTGCTAGAATATTTCTTGTGCAACATAAGTATTTGTTCACCATGCTTCCCACCGTCCTGCTTTGCCTTGTCCTTGTCTTCTTTGCAAGGGAGGAAAAGCTCTATGTAGAGCAGCTGTCAGAGAGCGCGGTGACATTTAAAGAAAACTTCCTTAAAGACTCCGTAACGAACTTCATAGGCGACTTGAAAAGAAGCGTGGATGACAGCGTGCGGGGCTTTAACTACACGCTTGCAGGCCGTAAGGACCGCCTAGTTAAGATGCTTGACCTGGACGCTTCCGTAGAAAAGAACCTTCCTATAATAGACCGGTATTTTACGCAGGATGAAGACGACTACATGTGGGGCTATGCGCTGATTGCTGACGGCGCGGTCTTGGGCAGCATGAACTTTCCGGAAGGCGGCAGTGACAATGCCGCCAGCATGAAAAAGGCCTTCTGCGTATGGGAAAAGCTTGCGGGCAACGGCTGGACGCTGTATTTCGGCGTGACCGCCGAGCACCTCTACTACACTATAAAGGGTCTCATGGCCATAAAGATTCATTCTTCGCAGTATGTGGAGGACACTTACTTTTGGATTAACGAAGTAAAGAACTGGGACGGCGGAGATGATTTTGCCGTCCGCCTGATTCACCCAAACCCAATCTCAAGCGAGGGCATGTCGCTTTCGACCGACATGCAGGACGCAAAAGGCACCTACCCCTACCAGAACGAGCTTGAGGGCATAAAGAGAGCGGGCGAAGTCTTTAACACCTACTATTTTAAAAGACCCGGCAGCAACCAGATTGCCAAGAAGCTGACATATTCAAAGCTCTACGAGCCGTACAACTGGATTATAAGCATGGGTGTCTATTATGACGACATCTACGACTATTTGAACAACACCCGCGTTATGCGCAGCTACACAATCATGCGCTATGCCATGCCCATGACGGTGGGCTTTCTGTTCCTTGTGCTGCTCGTCCTCTTTGCGCAGATTTTCAGGGAGCAGGGCAAGATAACTACCTTGCAGAGCCGCGTGAACTGGGACCCCCTTACCCACGCAAACAGCCGCGACTGGGGCAAGAGCGAGCTTGAGCATGAATTTGAGAACTTCTGCGAAGGGCAGTCCAGTCCTGCAATAATGTACATGGACATAGACAACTTTAAGGGCGTGAACGACCGCTACGGTCACGATGCCGGCGACAAGGTGCTCGCGCAGGTGTCGCACGCGTTCTATTCCTGCTGCCGCGTCTCCGACAAGCTTGTGCGCTGGGGCGGCGATGAATTCGTGGCAATCTTTGTGGGCATGAAAGAGAACTACTGCATGGACTGGGCTGCAAAGTTCCTGCATACCGTCAACCAGCTTGAGGTGGAGAGCGGGGCTGCAAGGATTCGTGTCACTGTCTCAATAGGCTTCTCATACTTTAAGAAAGGCGACAAGAGCTATCAGAATGCGCTGACCCGCGCCGATGAGGCGCTGTACAAGAGCAAGCAGGCCGGCAAGAACACGGCTTCGTTCGACCGGTAAGGCAAACATCTAACATAATCCACAATCACGGCCTCCTGTATTGGTGTACTCTGTGCGCATCAAACGATTTGCAGGAGGTATTACAATGCAAAACATTGATGCAATCAAAATCATTGCAGAAAGCCTGAGAGGCGGCGGCTACGACTCTGGCGGCATCTACCGCTTCTTGCTTGGCGAATATGTCGGCACGCCCTATGTCTGGGGCGGCGCCATGCCAAGCGGCGCGGACTGCTCGGGCTGCGTCTGCTCGTGCCTTTCGGGTGCGACAGGCCGCAGTCTGCGCGTGACGGCGGACGAGCTGTACCGGCACTACTTTACGCAGACGGCGCACAGCCTTGAGCTGCCGGCTGCTTCCATTGCGGCGATGTTCTTTTTGAGCAAGGCCGGCCGCGCCGTTCATGTGGCGGGCTACACCGGCAACGGAATCTTTGTGAACGTCTCCCGCTGCGAAAAGGAGCAAAGGGGCGCGTTCCGCAGCGCAGAGGAACTGGGCTTGATGTATCCTGCGTTTAGGCAGGTGCTGCGTTTGTATCCACAGGAGGCGGCAGATGAAAAACTCGCTGTATGAGAAGTCACTTGCAGACTGCGTGTCATACTGCGCAAAACGCTTTGTGCTGCTTTTTGCAAAGCTTGCGGGGCTTAAGGGCTTCTGCCTGTTCCTGGGCACTGCCCTGCTGTGCTGCCACGTAATTCACGAGGATGTCTGGCTGACGATAGCCGTGACCGTAATCTGCAGCGCGAGCGGCCTGCGCGTGTTCGACGCTGTTCAAAAAGCCCGCAGTCTTTGCGGCGTAATGGAGATGAACAATGAATGGAATAACAGTAAATGGAATGCTCAGAACAACGGCTCTTGCCTTGCTGCCGGCGCTCTGCCTGAGCTTGCCCTGCCAGGCTCTGGAGCGGAGCGCAAGGCGCGGAAGGCAGCCGTCTCTGTATCAAGAAAAGCCGGCCGTGCAGCCAGGGAGCGGGGAGTCGCAAGAATGCGGCAACTTGTCCAGGAAGCGGCAGAAGAACTCTGAGCTTATGCAGGAGCTTGAGGACGTGCTGAACGAAAGCATAGACGAAGCGCTTGCGGAACAGCAGCGGCTGTTTGAAAAGAAGTACGCGCGCCTTTATTCCTCGCGCACTTTCTGGCACCGCGTCGCCCTTGGTGAGGGTGCCGTAATTGCGGCGTCCGTGTTTGCCTTTGTGATGGCGAACCGCTAGGCCTGAGTCCAGCGCTCAAATTCGTCATCCGTGCAGCTTACGTAGTGGGTGCCGTTCACCCGGTGGGATGTGCCCAGCTCATAGCGGATGCCGCTTTTGGCATAGTCGTAGCTGGTGATTTCGCGCTTCTTTTCCACAACAGGATTGGCGCGCGGAATCGCCGAAAGCAGGCTCTTTGTATATGGATGCACCGGGTTCGAGAAGATTTCTTCCGTCGTGCCCGATTCAAGCAGATGCCCCAGGTGCAGAACGCCGATTCTGTCGCTGATATAGCGCACCATGCTCAGGTCGTGTGCGATGAACAGGTACGACGTGCCTGTTTCCGCCTGAATGTCCTTGAGCAGGTTCACCACCTGCGCCTGGATTGAAACGTCAAGCGCGCTGATGCATTCGTCTGCGATAATCAGCTTGGGGTTAAGAATAAGGGCGCGCGCAATCCCCACGCGCTGGCGCTGACCGCCCGAAAACTGGTGCGGATAGCGGTCTATGTGTTCCGGGGCAAGACCTACCTTTGCGAGAATCCGCTGAATCTTCATCTCGCGCTCAGCCTTGCTTTTGTAGAGGTGGTGGTGATCCAGCCCTTCGCCGATTATCTCGCCCACCTTTTTGCGCGGGTTAAGACTGGCCATCGGGTCCTGAAAAATCATCTGCATGTCGGTGCGGAGCTTGTCGCGTGTGTCGTGCGGAATGCGGCCTGAAATATTTATGCCTTCAAAGTGGATTGTTCCGGCAGTCGGCTCGTACAGGCGGATTACGCTGCGCCCGATAGTGCTCTTGCCGCTGCCGCTTTCTCCAACAAGCCCGTATGTCTCACCCGGGTATATCTTAAAAGACACGTCGTCCACAGCCTTTACCGTGTAATTGCCAGAAACGCGGAAATACTGCTTCAGTCCGTTTACCTCAAGAATAGGCTTTTCCCAAAATTTTCGTTCGCCCTGTGACTGCTCGTTGTTATCCATACTGTAATCATACTGCATTTTGTGCAGTTTATTCAAGGGAATGGAACGTATACTGTCCTTTGCCCAACTGGCTACTGCCCTTAATAGGCGTGCCGGTACAGCGGTGAGTACGGATGCTACAATCTTTGGAGTATATATGCCATAGCTAAATGAGGCCTCTTTTACTTTTCCTTCCAGCCGCCGGCGGAGTTTTTATATGGTAGCTACCACATCATGCCGAGCAACCAGAACGGAATGGATTTTTCTGAAGGGAAATCTGTGTTGTCCCGTAGAACATAGTCTGCGGACTTTTCTTTTTTTGACCCTCCTCCAACTTCTACAAGAAGCTTTTTGCTGGCAACAAAGGGAGATGTTATAACGAAGTCTCCTTCTTCCTCATTTCGGCTTGCCGCAACTTTCCATTTACTCTGGTCAAAGCACATGGCGACAAATGCTTCTCGCTCTGTGCCCTCGTTGTTCCCAAGGACACGGTATGTACAAGGGTCTGCAAAAAAAAGCTTCGCTCCGGCGGTATTCGCCTTTGTGTCATTTTCAAACCGCACTATTCTCACAATTCCAACCGCCTCCATTACGTTTATAAGCTGGTAGAGTTTTTGTGCTCCGATTGCCCATTGCGAGCACAGAGTTCTTACCTGGAGACGCGGAATTGCGGAAAGCAAAAGAGTTCCTGTTATGGCTTTCATAAGTCGAAGATTGCCTTCCGTAAGCTGAGGGATAAAGAATGGAATGTCTGAATAAAGGGTTTTGTCCATCAGAGCCAAAAGACGGTCTGAAAAGTTTCCCTCTGCGTAAAAAGGGCGAGTTCCATGGGCGCGGTAACTTCCAAAAGCCGTAAGCAATGCGGAATCTGGCGTAAGCGGCAGTTTGTCCGAGCCGAAGATGTATACTGGATGCTCCACGCCTGTCTCCAAAAAAAGATATTCGCGGAATGAAAGCAGGGGCATGGCAATGCGAACAAAGCGGCGCGACAAATCCGCATTCCCCTGGCGCAGAACCAGCGAGGAAGAGTCGCTGGCCCATAAAATCTTGCCCGGAAAATCGTCATACAAGGATTTTAGATGCTGGCTCCAGTCCTTGGCAAAGTGAACCTCATCGATTATAACGCCGTCATAGCCCTGCATGAAAACGAACGAAACGATGTCGTAGAGAGCCTGTGCTGAAATAAGAGGATTGTCCGCAGAAAAATACAGTATGCGTTCCTGCCGCTCCTTGCTGTGGTAAAGCAAGAACGTTGACTTGCCGCATCCCCTTTGCCCGGTCAAAATCATCGCTTGGGGAATGTTCGTGTAACCGCTAGTCCAAAGCCTCAGCTTTTTGGGCAATGCCGCAATCCTGCGGTTCATTGCCGCTTCTATCGCCTGTAACTCCGAAATGTTCATCTCATAGAAACAATATCACAAAAAAGTTTCTGCCGCAACAACAATTTTCAAGCTTTGTTGCTGTGACACAAACTTTGTGTTTAATCTACTTTCTGTGCTTATGGCGGCTTGTATAAGATGCGGAGAAAGGCGGTCTCTTTTACTTTTCCTTCCAGCCGCCGGCAAAGTCAATGACGCATTCCGAGCCAAAGGCCTTGTGCCTGCCAAAGTAGCCGACACCTGCGTGAGTAAAGTCCGACTTCATGATGTTCTTGCGGTGGCCGCGGCTGGGGACGCCGTCGTCAATTAAGAAGGCAACAACAATATCCCGCCCAGTGGTGTTGCCGTAATTGACGTTTTCTCCTGCGGTTCTGTATGTGCCGTAGCGTTTCATGCGGTCAAAGGGGGAGCTGCCGTCCGTGCCCGTGTGCCCGGTCTGGTTGGTAAGCCCCTGGCTTTCGGCATGCATCGCGGCAGCCTTGCTCAAGCCTTCGGACGGAGTAAGCGGCGGCAGGGAGGAAGCGGAACTCATAGCGCGGGCACACTCTTCCACAGCGGCGGCTCCCTCGTTCGTCATAATCGTAACGCCGTTCTTCTTGTACGACTTGCCCGAAAACTGCTTGGCAAGCGGCGCGATGTACAGTTCGGCGTATTTTGCCGGGTTGCTGCACGCCTTGTTCATCTCAAAGATAACGTCCTTTTCCACATCGTCTAAATAGGACACAGAACGTGCTGTATCAAGCGCAGAATCCCATGCATAGTCTTCTGTTTTCTCTGCTTTTTCGCTCTGCGTTCCTTTTCTGCCCGCATTCGCCTTTGCTTCTGAAGCTGCCTTTTTTAACTTTTGCCACGGACCGGCAGCAACAACAGAAGCGAAAGAGAACAGACAGAACGCAAAAACAATGCCATAACGTTTTTTATTCATACGTACCTCCGAAAATTTATGGTGAACCGTCTAAAAAGTTCATACCGTAGGAAAATTTGTTGACTTTCCAACCATGAACTAATCTGTTTTTGACCACCTAAGTTTGCGAGCTTGCATCCCACAACATCGCTATGTTGCACTCTCCAACATCGCTATTTTGTACCCTCTAACTTCGCTATTTTGTATCCTCTAACTTCGCTATTTTGTATCCTCTAACATAGCGAACTTTGCCCCTAAATTACCTAAAAAAGCTTGGTTCTGTCACAGAAAATCCTCTTGACAACTTCTTATTGTGACACAACATCTTTTTCCGTGAACATAACTGCCTTAATCTTGGAATTGCTCAAGATATCATCATTAATCTGATCCTTAATCTGAGTCTTGATGATACCTTCGTTTTCAGGTCGCAATTCATCTACTGTCTTATTAGAAAAATATCTGCGCAAGAAGTCGTGAAGTTCGATTCTTCTTGACGTGATTTCCGTAGAAGCCTGCTTGTCATCCTTTTTATATCCAAGAGCCACCTGTACAAGCACACTTGAAGGAATCGGATCGGCGGTAGAAGTCCGCACTTGATCAAGAGAAGTATACCAGTCGTAATCCGCACGTTGTGCAGTAAATTCTTCTGTTATCGGAATCACGACAAGGGAAGAACGAGAGTAACGCTGTGAATCTGCCACTGAATCAGCGTTGAGTGTGCGGCAGATGCGGAAGCCTGTCCAAGGCTTGTTCACCTTTGAAAGTGTGTTCTGGAAGTAGACCTTGCACAGTGCCTCCGCAACTGCGTTCAAGTCGCCCTCGTTGCCGCCGCTTCCGCCGCGCACTGCGCCGCCCTTGCCGTTCCAGCACCATTCCCAGACGTTGCCGCTCATGTCGTACAGTCCCAGTCTGTTCTGCCTCTTTCTGCCGGTTTGGTGCGTGCGCATCCGGGCATTGTCGTAAAACCACGCCACGTCGTAGATGTTGTTGCTGCCCGAATATGAGTATTCCCAGCCGCCGGAAAGTCCGCCCCGCGCGGCAAACTCCCATTCGGCTTCGGTGGGCAACCGGTAGCCGTCCGCGCTAAAGTCGCACTCCCATGTTCCGCTTCCCTCTTTTGCCGCGCTCTTTTTGTAGCAGGGTGTTCTTCCGGCAAGTGTGCTCAGCGCATTGCAAAATTCTATCGCTTCGTCATAGCTTACGTTTTCTACCGGGCGCTGATCCTGCGTTTCACCGGAAGACGGAGATGAAGAAAACTTGCTGGGGTTCTTGCCCATAACGGTATAGTAAAGGCTCTGCGTCACTTCATACTTTGCAATGGCAAAGGCGTCGAGCGTCTGCACCTCTTCGCTGTTGCAAAGGCCGTCTACTTGACAGACCTTGCCAAGCGGGATTGCGGTGACCATCATGTCGCCGTCATCCTTAAGCTCGTCCGCAAGGTTTTCTATCTTCCAGAGGGCATAATACTTTTTGTCTTCCCTAGAGCCTTTTGCAATCCGCTCGACCCGCCTCGTGTTCCCGTTCGGCTCGGCGAACCAGCCTGCAAACACATAGCCCGAACGCCGAGGCTCTGCCAGCGGAACGTCCTTGTTCCCCGAGTAAAAGTCCGGGTTCGCCTGATTCTGCTGCCCTCCGTTAAGCTCATACCGTATATGATAGCCTGACACTTCCTTGCTGTCCTTGTCCAAAAGAACCGCCCCACCCCGCGCTTGCGCCAAAGAGATTCCGCCCGCGCAGAGCGCAAGGGCTGTGCAGACTAAAATCTTTCTTCTATAACTAGCTATGCTTCCTTTCATGATGTTTGAACCTCCCTGTTCAATGCAATCAATTCTTTTTACTGTATCTGCCAAGTAATCAGCCCCTCGTACTGGCGGCCGTTCTTAGTGCCCATTATCGTAAGACTGTCCTCGTCCTGCGGCACGGTGATTTTAAGCTCGTAGCAGCCGGTCGCGGGGTTCAGCTTAAAGTAATTCCACTCGCCGCCGGGGGAAATGTAGGCAAGACCGGTATAGTCCTTGGTCTTGACTGCGAACGTCTGCTCGCTGCCTTTTTGCAAGATACCCTCGCGCGGCAAGACAAGCTGTATATTCTGCGCGTCAGCATAAGACGTGTAGTGCAGCGGAAAACGTCTGGCGGAAGAAAGCGACTTGGCACTTGCATAGCCTTTATACTTGCCGCCGGTCTTTATCTTTACGCAAAGAACTTCGTCATAGTTGCTGGTGTTGTATGAAAGCAGCTTTAGCACTTTTGTAACCGCGCTGTTCCGTGCGGTGGCAAACAAATCCTCATCAAGATAATAGCGGTTGTTCTCTGGCACTTTAATGTATGAAGCTGCAAGAAAATCATATTCTTTCTGTGTGATTTTCTTCTGTGCAAGCAGGCCATCAGCGTTCGGCATTATGCGCTGCTCCCATTCTGCCACTGGAATGTGTATCGGGTTCATGGTCTCGCCCCGTCTCCTTGTGGCAAGGCGAGCCGTATATGTGCCTGTATCCGGCACGTCAAATGTTGCGGTAACGCGCCCGGCAGCTCTGTCCACCCAGCTTGCGTTGGACACAAACGCCCCCGCGCTTTCTGAAATCACATCAGAAACAACCACGATGCCCGGGTCTCCGACCATAAAGTCAAAGCTCTTGGCTTCCTCAATACTGTTTGTGTACATGGGCATCTCTTTTGTAAAGGCAAGCTTCTGCGCAAAGAATTTGCCAG
>CAZKPZ010000022.1:0-27658 GCA_964554745.1 uncultured Treponema sp.
ATCTGTTAATACGGCATCGTAACGTACGTTAAAGCTCCTTTCTAAGCTACGTTAATACGACATCGATACGTACGTTAAAGCGACGTTGGAACGTACGTTAACGCGACGTTGGAACGTACACCGCAACTCAGCTCGGCGCGAGCCCAAACAAAAACGCCACAGTGACTCCGGTCGCTTTGCTCGCTCCTCTACGACCTGCTGCTTTGCCGCGTCCGCGTCAATGGTCTCTGCAAGACCACCGCATCAGATTGCACATATAGAGTCAGAGTGGATTATTCGCTATAATGTGCGGCATGAATTTAGATGATATTGTTGTTGTGCTCGTCCGCGCCGAAGAAAGCCGGAACATCGGCGCCGTGTGCCGCGCCATGGCAAATTGCGATTTGCGCAACCTGCGCATTGTCGGCATGAAAAAGGACGATTACGACATAGACTCTGTATACCGCCTTGCAATACACGCGGGCTACATTTTTGACAACGCGCAGTATTACGACACTATTGCACAGGCCACTGCCGACTGCGCCTTTGCGGCAGGAACAACCAGACGTGAAGGCCGGCACAGAAAGGGCGCGCTCTTCCTGCCCGAAGAGCTGTGCAGCATGGTAAAAGAAAAGCCTGCGGGAACAAAGGCCGCTCTCCTCTTTGGCAACGAGCGCTCGGGACTTTCCGACCAGGAAATGGAGTCCTGCGACTTTGGCGTGAACATTCCGTCAAGCTCCGAATTCGGCTCGCTGAACTTAAGCCATGCCGTGCAGGTGGTCTGCTACGAACTGTTCCGCGCGCTCACGAACGCACAGGACACAAAGCTGTACAAGCGCGACTTAATCACCCGCCCTGAACTGAACCAGACGGTGGAATATATTCTTGATGATATGGCGCAAATCGGCTTTTTTTCACACCGGGGCAGGGAAGAAATGGAAGAGCTGTGGCGCGGAATTCTTGCGCGCGCCAGTTTAACAAAAGATGAATCAATGCTGGTGCAAAAAACATTTGACCGGGCGGCGGCGCTTGCCACAAGGGAACCGCTCAACCACCCGTCAGCTGTCCATTACAAAAATTAGACCTTGAACTGATCTATCTGAGACCCGATTTCCTGAATTGAGTCTTTCATCTTCACCGTGATTTCATTCAAGGTGCTGCCGGTCTCGTTGATTTTCTTTGCGCCTACAGACATCTCATCCATGCTCTGCAGCATGACAGTGGTTGTATTCTGCAGGTGCCTGACTTCTTCGAGTATGGCCTTGTTGCCCTCTGCCATCTCATGGCTGGCGGTGCGGACTTCCGCAGTACTGTCATTCATAATGTGCAGCACTTCGCCAATCTGCTGTGAACCCTGGTTCTGCTCTTGCATGGCGGCCTTAATCTGGCGCACAAGGGCATCTGTCTCAAGTATCTGCTCGCTCACGCTCTGGAACGCCAGGCTTGACTCAGAAGAGGCAGAAACAACGTCATTTATGGAATCCTTGATATTCTTAAGCTGTTCGCCGATAGTCTTTGACTGTGCCGAAGACGTTTCTGAAAGCTTGCGTATTTCATCGGCAACAACAGAGAAGCCGCGGCCGGCCTCGCCTGCATGGGCGGCTTCAATGGCGGCGTTCATGGCAAGCAGGTTTGTCTGCGCCGCTATGCTTGCAATGGCAAGGTTCGCCTGCTGAAGCATGTCTGACTGGCTTTCAATTTGCTCAATGCGGGCATTGACGGCTTTTTGCTTTGCAGTACCGTTATGCGCATTCTGCTGCAAGATGTCAAACGAATTTGCCATTTTGTCTACGGACTGGTTTACGGCGGCAATGTTGCCTATCATCTGTTCTACGGCAGCAGAGGCGTTGCTTACGCCGTCTGACTGAGCCGCAATCATGTGCTCAAGGCTGCCGATATTAGAGGCGATTTCGTTCACGGCTCCGGCAGTCTGCTGTACGCTTGCGCTCTGCTCGGATATCTGCTGGTGCACGCTCTCGATGTTGGCGATAATCTGTGTTATGGAACTTGCGGTGTCCAGCGCACTTGTGCCCATTTCCTCTCCGGCCTCGCCCAGGTTGTTGCGTGAATGTTTTATGGCCGCAATAATTGTCTGGAGCTTTTCAGAAAAGCGGTTAAATCCCTGCACAACGTTGCCGACTTCGTCATGGCTCTTGACCTCGATTCTCTTTGTCAAATCGGCATTGCCTTCGGCAATCTCTTTTATAGCCCCTTCCACTGCGCGCAGAGGCTTGATGCTCATAGAGATAATAGCCGTGCTGACGATAACCGAAATCGCAAGGATTGAAATCAAGACCAAAAGCATTGCCCTGGCCATCTGGTCAATCATGCCAAAGTATTCACTGTATGGAGCCATGCAGAAAACAGCCCAGGTGCAGCTTGAGCCTACAGGGCGGTATGAGGCGACCATAAGTTTTTTGCGGAACGGTTCGTAGAATACGTTATAGGCGACTGTACCCGACATTGCCTCTAAAATCGCCTCCTGCATAGCTCCGCTCGTAGAATTCTTTAGAATCTGGCCTTTCTTGACATACTCCGGATTAGGATCCGCAACAGTCCGCCCAGTCTTCATATCGATTATAAACGGATGGCTTGATTCGCCGATTGTAGTTGCGGCGCACATGTTGCAAAAGCGCTCGCCCTTAAAAATACCGACCAAGGTTCCTGCAAGGTTACCGGTGTTGGAATGCACAGGCACTGCGTATATAATCCTCAGCAGCTTTTCATCTTCTATCCATTCAGGAACAGAAACGGCATTGTGTCCGCGGAGAGCTTCCTGAACGGCGGAATTCGATGCCAGGTTCACGGTTTTACCAGTCCTGTCTATGCTCATTCCTTTTTTATCCAGAAAGATTATGTCGGCATACGACTGATCAATGAACGGAGTGAATTTTATGATACTGTTTTTCTGGGCTGTCGTGGCGTGCCAGTCCTGGACGGAAGTTGTCTTTGCCAAGGCCGCAAGCATGTGGAAAATCTTTTCGTTCGTAAGGTTCACCTGCTCCGCGATGCTTTCTGAAAAAGAAGAGATTGTCTCTTCAACGGTCTTTGACATGGCAGGCTTGACTTTGCAATAAGCAATTACACCTAAAGTCACATTGGAAAAAACAACAATGCCAAGAAGAAAAAACAAAAGCTTTGCCTTTAAGCTTTTAACGTTAAAATGTAAATTCATCATTCACCTCAAAATTGATTCATGATTTAACTATTTTAACTCGTGCAGTATACTACAAGAAATAGCACGTTTTGTCTATGTTTTCAAAAAAACTGTTCACAAAAAGTTTGTTATTTGCTATACTTTTTGTAAGGGGGTACGGGGGATTATGAAAAAGTTCTTCTTTTTGTCACTGTTGTTTTCAGCACTGCTTATTGCAGCCTGTAAGAAAAAGAATGCCGAAGAGTTAGTGCAGTCCGGCGCGAACAGTCTGCGGATTACACCGACCGAGACGGAAACCACTATAAAAGCTAATGACAAACTTCCAAGATACAATGCCGCGGACGGCTTAATCTGTGTATTGTTCGGGCATGGCTTTAACGAAGACGAGTTCCTTGAAGACGCAATATCCAAGCTAAAAGAAAAATACGGTCTCGAAAGCGAGGGAGGCATCATTCTTCCGGTGGTTTTTGAGCACGACACGGAAGAAAAGTTCCTTAGGATTTCCAAAATTTCAAATTTATATGACATCGTGAATGAGCACAACATAAAGGGTATAATCCTGCTAGGTGCGCCGGACGGTACGCACAAGCAGATTTCCAAGCTGCGCAACGACTGGAACGGCAAGACACCATACGCAATATTTTCGTTCATGCCGCAGGATGATCCGCTGGGCGAGGAATTCAACTGCGACTTCGTGCTTGAGTACGAACGCAAGGCAAGTCTTGAGGAAGAGGAGGTTGAGGTAAAGACTATCGACAAAACGGCGGAACAAATCGTTCTGCGCGCCGTGCGCTATATGGAAGACTTGCCGTCACCACTGCCGTCTGACCTGGACTTGCACTCACACGTGCAGTCAATCGTCGGCGAAAAGAAAGTGCGCCGCTACACGGACGGCGAGACCGGTATTCAGGCCATAAACCACTTTGTCATTGAGCAGGATTAGGGCGGGTACTATGAACGAATTGCGGCAAGACGAAACACTCCTTATCGGCAGCAGAAACGCAATAGAAACGTTAGAGCAAAAGGACAAGGCGCGCGTTCTTGTCGCATCGGATTCCCACGGAGCGGATGCAGTTGTAACAAGCATACTGCGGGAACAGGGGCCGCAGTCCGATGCACTGGTCTTCTGCGGAGACGGCATCGGCGATTTGTGCAGGATACTTTCTCAGACGTTCGAAAACCCCATACTTGCAGCGCTTCTTCCGCCGGTAATAGCCATGGTTGAAGGCAACTGCGAGGCCAACAGCTATAATGTCGCACTCCCCGGCAACACGCAGTTAACAATTCCGCTCATACAAACGATTAGCATCTGCGGGCACAAAATCTTTCTGACACACGGCCACCGCTTTTCTCTTTACAACGGAACCGACGTACTGCTGCAAGAAGCGCAACGGCACGAAGCAGAAGCCGTTTTATACGGGCACACGCACATTGCAACGGCGCAGAATCACGGAGCGCTGCTTGCGCTCAACCCGGGCAGCTGCACCAACCCCAGGGCAGGCCAGCCGCCAAGCTATGCCGTGCTGCAGGTAAGCAAGGGCAGCCCCATTACAGAGTACACATTCTATAAAATCACAGGAAATGAATCGGTTCCGTTCGTTCCAGAACCGCTTATGTTCTTTTAGTCTACGTTTTCTGCCAAAGCAAAACCGGTCATGTCGTGGCCGGGAAAGACTTTTGTCTGCAAAGGAATTTCGCGGTAGACGCGGTTCAGGCTCTGTATAATCTGCGTCTCACTGCCGCCGGGCAAGTCCGTTCTACCCCAAGAGTGAAAGAATACGGTATCCCCCGAAATCAGCACGTTTTGCCTTGCGCTGTAAAGCACGCAGCTGCCCGGCGTATGTCCGGGCGTGTGCAAAACATGCCATTCGCCAAAAAGCTCGTCGCCGTCACAAAGGTAATCTGTAGCTTCAGGCAAATTAGACACAGACGGCAAAAAATCAGCAAACCCCATCGCATACAGATGCTCGCTCTGACGCAACTGGCTGTTGCCGCCTATAAAAGACGCATCGTCTTTGTGGATATAGATGTGTATGTCCGGGTAACACTCTTTTAAAAAGCCAAGCCCTGCCACGTGGTCAAAATGACCATGCGTCAGCACTATGGCTTTTGGCACAAGATTATGCTCTTGCAAAAAGCGAGTGACCGCATGCTTGTCATTAGAAAAGTCACATGAGGCAGGGTCTACAATAAAGACATCTGAGCCGCTCAAAGGAACAAGCAGAGTGTTCACCCCGAACGGCCCTGTGTGAATAACGCTAATCAATCAGTAAGCCGCACCGGTTCCAAAGTGAGAAGTCACCTGTCCATCATCAGTTGTCTTGGAATACTGAGCCTGATTGCCGGAAGAATCACCGGAAGACACCTTTGTCTCAACAAAGGCATGTGTCTGTTCTGCGGCAAAAGCGCTCTGAGCCTCGCTGATTCTGCTTGTCTCGCTTGATTCTGAAACTCCGTAAGAGACATTTGAAACATTCTCCGGAATCTTGTCCTCTTCAGCATACAGCGGAGCCTGTGTCTCTGCAGAGGCTGCAGTACCAGCGGCTACCGGGCGCTGCTCCTCGTCGCCCTCTTTTTTCTGGGAATAGCTGACAGAAAGCTTTCTGCCCCTATAGTCATAGTCATTCAAAGCTGAAATAACCTTGTCACAGTCATCCTTAAAGAGCTGGACAAAAGAGTAATTCGCAAGCACGCGGATATCACCGATTCTTTCGCGCTCAAGACCAGCAACGCTGACCAAAAGGCCAACAAGGTCACGCGGATATACGCGGCGGTTTCTTCCGATTGAAATAAAAATCGTTGCTGCTACAGACGGATCAATCTGAACTCGTGGTGTACGCTCGCCGCGGGCGGGGCGCTCAGTTCTTTCGGCGCGCTCTCCGCGAGCTGCTGCCGGGCGCTCAGAAGAAGCTTCTCTGTCATAGCGTGAAGAGCGGTCATTCCTTCTTTCGAAGCGGTCAGAAGAATGTCTGTCGCCGCGCTCGCTCTTCTGTGAATCTCTGCCAAAGCGAGAATGACCGGCCATCATCTTTACCAACAATGCAGCAACGTACTTTCTGCGTGAAAACGGTACATTCTGCTTGTAAAGTTTCTTAATCGTGTTAAAAAGCTGAACATCACTTTCGCTGGCACTCTCTACGCGAGAAACAGCGTCTTTCAAAAATGCACTAATCTGATCTTCGTTCAAAGCATTATTATTGTTATACATACAATAAGCTCCTAAATCTTAAAAAAATAATTTTGTCAAATCTGCCAGATAACCGGACCCTAGCTTACAAAAACCGATGCGGCCAAGCAGGGTATCCATTTCATCTGAAATAATTGTGTTTGAAATTAAAAACCACTGAACTCCCTGATTTTTTAAGAGGAAAAGACATTTTGACAACAATTCTTCGCCAATTCCCAAACCACGGTAATTCTGCACAACAAAGAAATCAGTAAGCAAAACCGAAGTCTTTGAAGAGGACGGGCAAAAAGAAACAAGCAGACAGCCAAGAAATTCTTCCTGCTGGCTACGGCACACAAAGCCAAACTTAGCCTCTGGAAACGAATAAGCGGAAAGCCTCTGCCACATCTCGGCGACAGCCTCACCCAGCTCCAACGAATACTGCCTTCTGTACTCTTCTGCCACCAACGCACTGCCTAAAGCTATATCATTCCTGTCCTTAGCGGAATCATACGCGCGGAAAATAAAATCATCTAAGACCAGCTCCTCAGTGTCATCCGAGTCTTCTCCCTCGGTCGAGGCAAGCTTCTCTATTCCCCATGATTCGCGCAGCGCATTGTACCACTCCTTCACCCGGGCTTTCATTCTTCCGTCTTTAAAAGCATAGAATTTACGCTCGACTTCCGGATAGGATTTTACAGCATCCTTAAATCTCCTGAATACCCCCCTTCCACCATTCAAGGCGCGTTTTAAGTCCTCACGCGCAAGAGGTGAATGCAAATTATTTGTAAAATCGCGGAGCATCTGAAAACCGTCATCGCTCGACCATTCAGGAATAGCATAATAAATTCCGCTGTCCGAACGTTCCGCGTCCAAATCATCATCCAGACCGGAACTGCCGACAACAGTAGAGTCATTCGCGTTTACAAGCCATACATCATCCTGATTCTCCATGTAATAAAGAATTTTATCCATAAGAGAATCAGTAAGCTCAAATGTCATTTAAAGAAACCTGTAAAATACTATTTGAGCTCAGAACGTTTTGAAATAACCTTGCTGATAAGACCATAAGCAACGGCTTCGTCAGCCGTAAGCCAGTAATCGCGGTCAGTATCCTTGGTCACTTTATCCAGCGGAGTACCTGTCTCCTGCGCAATAATCTCGTTAATCTTGGCTTTGGTCTTGCCGATTTCGATTGCATGAATCTCAATGTCAGTGGCGACACCTTTCATGCCGCTTGACGGCTGGTGAATCAAGTAGTGGCTGTGCGGAAGCCCTAAACGCCGCTCCTTTGGAGAAGCGAGCAGAATCAAGGCGGCCGCGCTTGCAACAAGACCCATTCCCACCGTGTAGACCGGTGCGTTTATAAAGCGGATTGCATCAAAAATAGCAAAACCGGCATCAACGTCTCCGCCAGGAGAATCTATATATACGTAAATAGGCTTATCGTTATCAGCCTCAAGAATCAAAAGCTGCCTGATTACTTTTTCTGCATTATCCTCGTTGATTTCACCGCTCAAAAGAATCTGCCTGGTCTTAAGGAACTTCTCGGCAAGAGGATCCGGACCTTCTTTGTCCTTCTTCTTTTCGTCTTCCTCTTCCTCACCGTCAAGCCTGACATTATTAAAAGGATAGCTCATCTTTTCTCCAAAAGTTGTATAATTTACCCCCTATAATAACGTAAACTTTCAAAAATGTCTATCTTGCAGGGCACAAAAAAACCGCTCCCTTGCGGAAGCGGTTTTCGCCCGAAAAAAGCTTATTTCTTTTATTTCTTCTTGTTCTTTATGATGATGAACACACTCTGAAGAACGATAAAGAAACACAAGATAATAGAAAGAACTATCTTATTCCACCAGGAAGACAGCGTTCCCTGACAGCGAATCAAGGTTTCAATCGTAGCCTTAATCAAAACACCAAAGAACGTTCCGATTACGTTACCGACACCGCCCGTAAGCATGGTACCACCGATAACGGCTGAAGAAATGGCTTCCATTTCAAAGCCGCGGGCCTGCTCAACGAATCCAGAAGTCGTATTCAAGCAGAATACAACGCCGGCAAGCGAAGCCAAAAAGCCGTCAAGCACATACGCCACGAACTTGTTCTTCTTAACGTTGATACCCATAAGCAAGGCGGACTGCTCGTTACCGCCGATTGCGTACAGGTTGCGGCCGAACTTTGTGTACTTAAGCACGAACCAGATGAGCACAACGACAACAACCGCAATTAATACACTCGGGTGAACAAACGGATACGTCACCACGCCGTGCTTATTCTGGGTAGCACCCAAAAGCCAGTCCAAAAAGTCACTGCCTGTATAGACCATTTCTCCGGCTTCGTCCATGACCTCTTTCCCTGTGCGGAAATAGATGTTCTTGTTCGCAACAGCCAGGAAACTTGCGCCGCCCTTGTTCGCCTCGGTAATGGCAATCTGCTCAGTACTCAGAACAGCCGTCAGACCGCGGCAGCCGAAAAGCCCCGCAAGCGTGATGATAAACGGCTGCAGTTCCATGTAAGAAATGAGCCAGCCCTGGAATATACCGAAAAGCACACCGAAGACAAGGACAATCAGTACAGAACTAGATGCGCTGAACCCCTTCTTCTGCATACAGTATGAAAGAATCATACACACAAGGCCGATTACAGAACCTACGGAAATATCGATGCCGCCTGTAATCATGACCATCGTCATGCCGGATGCTGCAATCAGAAGTCCGGCATTATCAATCAGCATGTTAAGCAGAATCTGTCTTCTGCCGAAACCTGCGTCTGCATAAATAATGCAGCCAAAAATATACATCACCAGGAACAGACAGATTGTAATGAACAGCAAAAAGTTCGCACTGTCTATACCCTTTTTCTTCTTCTGTGTTACGAGTGCAGTGTTACTCATTTTGCACCTCCGATTGCAATAGCATTCTGCTTACGAAGCTTCATCTGATGTCTCCAGCGCTGGAATGTAGGTGACTGGAGCAAAACAATCAGAATAACTACAACAGCCTTGTAAACCGGCAGCTGGTCAGCAGAAACGCCGACTGCATACAAACTGGTTGTAAGACACTGAATTGTTATAGCACCGATAACAGAACCCGCAAGATTGAACTTACCGCCGCCCAAGCTGTTGCCGCCCAGAGCGACCGCAAGAATGGCGTCCATTTCCAAGTTCAAGCCGATGTTATTCGCATCGCTTGAATAGATACGGCTGGAAGCAATCAAGCCTGAAATAGAAGAACAGAATCCGCAGAACACATACGTAAAGAAAATTACCATCACGGAGTTAATTCCAACCAAACGACCGGCCTTCGGATTGATTCCGACAGTCTGGATATAGGTAGAAATAGCAGTTTTCTTTAACATAAGCTGCGTAAGTATGATGAACGCGATTACGATAAAAATCGGAGTCGGCACAACAACGTGCGGCAGGAAGCCTCCAATCCAGCGGAATGATTCCATGCGGACGTACAGAATAACGCCGGTTGCCTTAGCACCAGTCTCAGTCAGCTTTGAGCTGATAAGCTGCGCAATCCCGCGTCCTGCGGTGTACAGAATCAACGTTGCAATCATAGGCTGGATATTAAAGCGTGCGACAAGCAGACCGTTAAAGGCACCGCAAGCGATACCGCCGATAATGCCGAACAGAATCGCAAGGAACATCGGGGTAGCATAGCCGTCGTAGCTTTCGCCAAGGAAGCGGACAATAATCGCTCCCGAAACAGCCATAATCGCGCCGACGGAAATATCAGTTCCGCGTGAAGACGCGACAACAAGAGTCATTCCGATTGCAAGAATAATCAACTCGCAGGAACGGTTCAAAACGTCAATGATATAGCCGTACAGAACGCCGTTGTTAATCGAAACATTAAAGAAGTCCGGCGTAATTATTACGTTTATAACAAGCATCAGTAAAAGCGCAAGAATCGGAAGCAAAAGCTGGCTCTTCTTGACTTTGGTTAGTAAAGTAGAATTATTCAACTTTGTTTCAGCCATTATTTTTCACCTCCGGCGATAGCCTTCATAACATCATCCTGAGTCAGGTTGTTGTTCATCAGCTCGCCCACCTTGGCACCGTCGCGCAAGACACAGAGTTTGTTTACCGTACGGAGCATCTCCTCAATCTCAGAAGAGATGAACACGACGGTCATGCCCTGCTCGGCCAGCTTAATGACAAGCTTCTGGATTTCAGTCTTTGTACCAACGTCAATACCGCGCGTAGGCTCGTCCAGAATAAGGAAGTCCGGATTCGTCACCAGCCAGCGGCCGATGATAACCTTCTGCTGGTTTCCTCCCGAAAGCTGCTTAATCAGCGTCTCTGGTGAAGGTGTCTTTATGCTCAAAGCCTTGATGTATTTATTGGTAAGCTCAATCTGCTTTGCCATAGGCAGCAGCTTGAACACGCCGGTCTTTGCCTGCAAGGCAATCATCATGTTCTCGCGGATAGAAAGGTCTGCAATAATGCTTTCCGCCTTGCGGTCTTCCGGCAGATACGCCATGCCGCTCTTGATGGAGTCAAGGGGAGACTTCGCCTTAAGCTCCTTGCCGTTAAAGGTCAGCGTACCGGCATCGGGCTTGTCCGCACCATACAGCGTGCGCACCATCTCGGAACGGCCGGAACCCAACAGACCAGTAAGTCCGACGACCTCACCCTTCTTAATCTCAACATCAAACGGCTTGATTGTTCCCTCGTGAGTAAGGCCTACGGCCTTAAGGATAATCGGAACGTCTGAGCGTTCCTCAACCGCGTTATTGCTGTGCAAGGTGTCAAGCTCGGCAACTTCGTGACCAAGCATAGTCTGAACAAGCTTAAGACGAGGCAAATCAGCGGTAGTGAATTCACCCTCAAGCTCACCGTTACGCAGAACAGTAATCTTGTCACACACTGCGTAGACCTGCTCCAGGAAGTGCGTTACGAATATAATGCCCTTACCGTCAGCCCTCAGCTGGCGCATAACGTTGAACAGATTCTCAACTTCCTGATCATCAAGAGAGGAAGTCGGTTCGTCAAGAATCAGAACCTTGCAGTTAAAGTTTACGGCGCGCGCAATCGCGACCATCTGCTGAATGGCAACAGAATACTCGCCCAACGAGCGCGTCACGTCTATATCTTCCAGACCGACCCAGGCAAGGATTTCCCTTGCCTTGTCGTTCATTTTTTTCCAGTCAACTGTAAAAAACTTGCTTCGCGGCTCATGTCCCGCAAATATATTCTCCGCAACGGAAATGTTCGTACAAAGGTTTACTTCCTGGAACACCGTGCTTATTCCGTTCATCTGAGCTTCCTCAGGAGAGCGGTTGTTTATTTTCTTACCGTCAAGATAGATTTCCCCGGAGTCCCTCGTGTGGACACCAGTCAAAACCTTAATCAGAGTACTCTTGCCTGCTCCGTTCTCACCCATCAAGGCGTGAATCTCACCCGCACGCAAGGTAAAGTCAACATTCTGTAAAGCTTTGACACCAGGAAACGTCATGTTTATATTTTTCATCGAAAGCAGAACATCATTTGCCATCGTCACACCTTTCCTTCATCTATACAACAAAAGCCGGAGCAGGAGTTTGTTTCTCCATATCTCCGGCTAACTAATTTACCTAGCCATAGTCAATGGCAGTTTATCAATACTTGCGGTTTCCGATTTCATCAGCAGCCTTCAAAGCGCCGCCGATTCCGTTCTTGTCAAATGTCAACTCTGTAACATAAGCAATCTTGTCAACCTTCTCGCCCTTCTCAAGCTTCTGGATAAGCTCTGCTACACGAGGACCGTGGAGCGGGTTACACTCCTGGGCGCAGTTGATTTCCTCACCGTTGATGATGCGATTGAATGACTCACGAACAGCGTCGAATGTGATAACGATAACATCCTTTCCCGGTTTCTTTCCAGCAGCCTTAAGAGCATCGATTGCACCCCAAGCCATGTTGTCGTTCTCGCAGTATGCAACGTCGATATCAGGAGTTGACTTAAGGATAGACTCCATAACTTCCTGTCCCTTTGACTGTGTGAACTCACCTGTCTGCTGGGCAACGATCTTCCAGTTCTTGTGTGTCTTAACAGCGTTCTCCAAGCCCTGTGTGCGTCCAATCTGAGCAGAAGCACCGATTGTTCCCTGAAGGTCAACAATGTTGATTGTCTCCTTGTCGCGTCCCTTTGCCTTAAGATAAGCATCGAGCCACTTACATGCATCCTCAGCTTCCTTAAGGAAGTTTCCGCCTACCCAAGCAGTAAAGAGGTCATCAACACCCTTCATCTGGCGGTCAGACAAGATAACAGGAATTCCTGCCTTCTTTGCTTCCTGAAGAACAGTTTCCCAACCTGTCTCAACAACCGGAGCGACTACGATGTAGTCAACATCCTGCTGGATGAAGTTGCGGATAGCCTTAATCTGGTTCTCCTGCTTCTGCTGAGCATCGTCAAAAATCAACTTGTAGCCGTTGGCTTCTGTGAATGTATCCTTGAAAGAAGCGGTGTTGGCAAGACGCCAGTCTGACTCAGCTCCAACCTGTGCATATCCAACAGTGATGAGCTTTGTTGCAGCAGCCTTCTTCTTACCCTTCTTACCCTTGTTCTTTGACCAAGGTGCAGCAAACATAGCTGATACAACAGCTGCTGCCAATACTGAAACCGCAATAAGTTTTTTCATAAATCGTTCCTCCATGTGTTTGAACTTGTTATGGTCTCAGTTTACCACTGAACTTCAATAAGTAAATGAAAAATTTTATCGTATTTTGTTCAAGTTTTTTAGAATTTTCATATTTTTTTCGCAAATTGAAACAAAAGTGGACTTTTTTACTCCGTAAAGGTTAAAAATTTTATCACAAAGCGACAATCACACAAAAAAAGCCTTTCATCAACTGCGAACAGAGCGGATTTTGCTCACCGCCGTAAGAGTCACAAAAACAAGCAGGTCGCAGCAGACAATGCTTGCCCCAGTGGGGAAAGATGCAATATAAGACAACGTAAGGCCGCACCACAGGCACAGCACGCTTATCACAGCGCTCAGAATCACCACGCTCTTGAATTTCTTGCACACTCTCATTGCGCCCAAGGCCGGCACCACAATCAGACTCGAAATCAGCAGAGAGCCAATCATCCGCATGCCTACGACAATCACCAGAGAAGTAAGGATTGCAATAATCAGATTAAAGAGCTGAGTCTTTGTTCCGGTGGCAGACGCAAAGGTCTCGTCAAAAGTGACTGCGAAAATCCTGTTGTAGAACAAGATGAACAGCACTATGACCGCAACAGAAATGGCAATGCTCAAATGCACGTCCGCACGGCTCATGCTCAGTATGCTGCCAAAAAGATAGTTGCAAACGTCTGTGTTCATGCCTGTCGATATGGAAATAACCATGACACCGGCCGCAAGCGCCGCAGTTGAAATCAGCGCCGTGGCCGCATCGCCGCGTATCTTGCTGTAAGTCTTCAGGCGCAGCAGGAGCACGGAGCTTACCGTAACCACCGGAATACAGAGAGTCAGCGGATCAAGATTCAGAACCTTGGCGACAGCCATAGCGCCGAACCCCACATGGCTCAAACCGTCACCTATCATGGAATAGCGCTTTAAAATCAAGCTCACACCCAGCAGGGACGAACAGAGCGCTATCAGCGTTCCCACAACAAATGCCCTTGTCATAAAGGGGAACGAAAACATCTCGACAAAAAAATCAACCATTCATGCTCTCCAAAAATCTCCTGCCCAATTCAGTCTGCAGGTAGTCATCCTTTGAACCAAAGAAAAGCTGCCGGGAGGCAAGGTGCAGGATTTTCTTTGCATAGCGTTTCGCGCACTCAGTGTCATGGCTTATCATGAGTACGGTTATCTTGTCTTTGTCATTCAAGCTCTTGATTATTGCATACAAATCCGCCGTCGCAACCGGGTCAAGGCCGCTCGCAGGCTCATCAAGAATCAGCAGTTTCTTTGTGGCGCACAGCGCTCTGCACAACAGCACGCGCTGCTGCTGACCGCCAGAAAGCTCCCTAAAGCACTTGTCCTTTAAGTCATAGATTCCGAGTTTTTTTAAATTCTCTTCCGTAATCATCTTGTGCGCGGCGTTAAAAAACGGCCTGAGCCCCAGTGAATTCTCATTGCCGGAAATAACCACTTCCCATACGCTTGCAGGGAAGTCTTTTTTTACGCTCTGCTGCTGCGGCAAATAGCCCACATACTTCTGCGTAAAGCCGTTACGGAATTCTACAGTGCCGGACTCCGCCTTCTTGAGACCGAGCAAAGTCTTTATGAGCGTGCTCTTGCCGGCGCCGTTCTCGCCCAGCACGCAGATATAGTCGCCCTGCTCCACAGTGAAAGTTACATCATGCAGCGCCTGTCTGCCCTCATACGAAGCACACAGGTGCTCACAGGTGAGTAAATCCATACAAGTCTCCTCAGTCAACAACAAATTCCTTGCCACGCTCAGCTTTTACTTCAAGCGACTGTACTTTTAAGTACAAGTCCTGAAAGCTCTTATACTCTTTAATGACCGGCGTTCCCACCACGCGAATCCACTCGTCAGGCTCCGGGTACTTTCCGTTCCAGTCCAGCATAAAGCCGCCCCAGCCGTCATTTCCGCAGCAGCCGGGACCGCGGCGGTACACTGCGGGGAACTGCACATCTTCGTCAAAGTACGAAACAAGATAAGTGAACATGCCCTCAACAATAATAGTCTTGTCCTTGTAGCTGTCAAAGTTAAAGTATATGTCGTTAATCTGCGTCAAGAACTTTCTTTCTTTTATCTCAAGCACTCCGCCGTTTTTCTGCTCCGTCTTAGGCGGCTCCGCAACGACAGGTTGACTTTCCGCCTTTTCTGGCTGCGGAGCCGTAACAGGCTCTGCTACCGCCGGCTGACTTTCCGCAACCGGCTGAGAAGCAATCAGACCTTGCACAGTACTGTCGCCTGAAGCTATCGATGCCGAATAGCCTTTTTGCTTTGGAGAACAAGAGCCGCACATGAGCGCCGCAGACAGCAACATTCCAGCACCTGTGGCAACACGCACATTCCGCGCAAGGTCGTTTTTCATTGCCGTTCCTCCGTTAGTTCAACGCAGCCTTAAGCGCGCTTACGTTCCTTGTCATAATCGAAACATAAGTCTCGCCCTTCTTTAAGTCATCAGCGCTGACGTTGTGGCAGCAGTGGAATTCCATCTTCTTTGCACCAGTAGCCTCGCAGATAGTGTCCGCAATCTTTCCGTTTGAGAATTCAATGGTGAACACGACCGGGATTTTCTCTTCCTTCACTTTGTTGATAAGGAACTTGATTGTGGCGGCGCTTGCCTCTACGTCAGTCGCACAGCCGGGGAACGCCGCGTAATAAGAAAGACCGTATGCATCCGCAAAATAGCGCAGGGGGAATCTGTCGCCGAACACAAAAACCTTGCGCTTTGTATTCTTCACTACAGAAGAAAACTGCTCGTGCAGATTCTGCAGCTGTGCGATATAGGCCGAGGCATTCTTCTTGTAAGCAGCCGCATGCGCTCCGTCTATAGCACAAAGCTCGTCACAGATTGCCTGTGTAATCTTTATTGCGTTGAGGGGACTTGTCCAGACGTGCTCGTCAATCTCCACCTCTTCTTCCTCATCCTCGTCATGACCATGCTCATGTTCGTGCTCTTCCTCTTCTTCGGTCATGCCTTCCACAAGCTCTTCTCCCACCGTGTCCACCAAGTCTAAAAGCTTTAGCGTCCTTGGCATTTTGCCGTTGTTGCTGAGAATCTTCTCTATCCAGACATCGTTCTCGCCGCCTGTATAGATGAACAAGTCCGCTTTCTGCATCTTCTTTATGTCTTTTGGCGTAGGCTCATAGCTGTGAACCTCTGCACCCGGCTTCAAAAGCATAGAAACTTCCGCGTTATCACCGGCAACGGCACGCGCAAAGTCGTACTGAGGATATATAGTTGCAACGATAACCGGCTTAGCGCTCTTGGACTTAGCTTTTGCCGCTACCGGCATTGTAGAAAGAACTGCAAGTATAACACTTGCGCACAAGATATTTGATTTCATGAGACGACCTCTTTAATTTGTTTTTAGTAGTTTGTAAATTGGAACTTTTAAAGAAAGTTCCGAGGTCAGTTCAAGAGTTTTATCTTTTGAGAAACAGGAGTAATTGAAACTGTATGTTCTGATACCGCGGCAACAAAGAGAAGCACTGCGGCAAAGAATGACAGGCTAGCGGCAAAGAAAGGAGCGGCCGCGCCCACCGAGCGCGTTACCGTAAGGCACAGCTGAATGACCGCACAAACAGGGCAGTCCTCGCCGTGACATTCGTGTGTTGACTCGCGTGCCACATATATAGAAGAAAATAACAGGACGCTTACAAGGAGCAAAAGAGACAGTATTGCTGTGCGTTTTTTAGACAGACCCATCATTTCTTCCAGCATAAAAATTATTAACAAACTTATACGGCAAAGCAAAGAAAATGTCAACAAGGTTGCATATATACAACATTGACAAAATTGAATAAAAAGCAGAATCCATGGTATAATTTATGTGATTATGCAGAAAGAGACTAAGAATAAAGCTCCTGCGGAGCAAGCCCCTGCAAGCGTAATATGCAAGAACTGCGGGGCTGTCGTAAAATCTGAAATCTGCCCGTACTGCGGTTTCGCCACAGGAATCGACATGCTCAAGCTGCATCCGGAGTATCCAGTCTTTGAGTGCAGGGAAGTGCACCTTAGCTTTTGGACGCTGGGCTTTCCTGCGGTTTTCGCTGTGGCGTTCATTATTTTCACTGGAGTGGGCATATTCCTCATGCCGTTGCTTGCCATTGTTTTCGGGCTGGGCGGCATAATCGCAACTTATATCGTTGCAAGCAGACTCATCGGCTACCTTATCGTGAAGCTGTTCGGCAGGAGGGTTGAGGGGATCGTTTACGGCTATGTTGAGGACAACTTTATATATAACAACAAGGTGGGAAAGGTTGCCAAGATTCTCATCGACACAAAGAAAGGCAAGAAGTTCGTCATGTACCAGCTTGGCGACACATTTGAGGCTTATGGCGTGAACAGCACGGTGAGGCTTCGGTTTTTCGGAAATCTTTTTATGATTGACGACAGCATGAAGAGCGGGGACTATTTATGACAGAGGTAAAGTTAGGCGGAAAATGCCCGAGCTGCGGCGCGCCGGTGAAGTCGGAAATCTGCCCTTACTGCGGCACCAAGACAGGCTTTGACACCGCGACCGCGGAAATGGAGTATCCGGTGATTAAATGCAAGGAGATGATCCTTGACTTCTGGTCTGTCGGCTTTCCGCTGATTTTCGCGCTTGCGTTCGGAACCCCCGGCGCTTTGTGCATGATTGCCGCTCCTTTTGTCGGAATCCCGTTCAGCCTGATAGGCTTTGTCTCGGCGTTCCTCATAATAAGAAGGCTGATAGGCCATGCCCTGGTAAAGGCGAAGGGGCGGCGGATAACCGGAATCGTTTACGGCTACATGGACGATGATGTCTACTACAACAATGAGCCCGGCAAGGTCGCCAAGATTCTTGTGGACACAAAGAAGGGAAAGCGTTTTCTGCTTTATCAGGTCGGCGGAACGGAGACTCCGTATAAAATAAACAGAAGGATTGAGCTTCTGGTTTACGGGGATAAGTTTCTGGTGGAAAATGCGGATGAGGGGAAGTGACTTTATGGTGAAGCCCTCTGCTCCTTTGGGCAAGACCCTCTGGAACTGCGGCCTTTATGCTCAAATCGCGCTCGGGCTGCTCCTGGGAGTGCTGAACGTGCCTTTAAACAGGTGCGTGAATGCCCTTGGCGTTCCGCTTTTTATGGACCAGGCAATGCCGTTTGCGGCGGCATTTTTCGGTTACGGCTCAGGCTTTGTGTGCGCTCTCACCTATCACGCCATCTCGTCCTTGCTCAACTATTCCTTTGCCCTGCCGGACTTCCTCTTTTTTCTGTGCAGCCTTTCCACGGTGCTGACGGTACGGCTATGTTTCCGCAAGAGAACGACGGTAAGCTTTGAGCTGCTGATATTCGTAGGCTTTTTCCTTGCCTTCTTAATCAGCATACTCGGAGGAATTATATTCGCAGTGGACTTCAAGCTGTTCGGCTATGACGAACTTTCCTCGCTCCGCTTTCTGACGCTTCTGCTGGTTCACAACAAGCTTCCGCTAGTGCTTGCAGCCATCTTAAGCCGCATCCCCACGAACCTTGCCGACAAACTCCTTTCCGTATTCCTGGGCTACGCACTCGTCCTTTTCATAAAGGAATGCTTGCAAAGACTTCCGTTCCTGCGCCCTCGGCAGTGAGAACCTTAAGCGTGCCGCCAGATGCCTCTGCCCGAGCCTTCATTCCCCCGCAGCCCCAAGTGCCCGCGTCCGGCCTCCAACTCGCCCATCTTTGAGCCGTCAAAGCCCACGCCGTCATCAGTGACAATCAAGTTTATGCAGCCCTCACACAGGGCATCCTTACGGACAAGGACGGAAATCTCATCGCTATGGGAATGGCGGTGGGCGTTGCCTACAGCCTCCTGCATGATTCGAAAGACATTGAGCTTCTTTACTTCCGAAAGCCCGTCCAAAAGACTTGCCACATCCGCTTCCACCACGCAGGGAACGCTCGCGCCGTAAGTACGCGAGGCAAAGGCACACCAGTCGCGCAGCACATCCGCAAACGGCACACCCTGCAAGAGGGGCGGCATCATGTTGCCCACGATAGTCCTTATGCTGGCAAGGGAATTCCTCTGCATCTCCTGCAGCTGCAAGATAACAGAACCCTCCGGCGGCCGGCTATTTGCATCCATGCCCTTTAAAAGTTGCAGCGAGCAGCGGATATCCTGCATCACGCTGTCGTGCAAGTCCTTGTAGATTCTGCTCCGCTCCTCTTCCTGCGCCCGTACCGTAAGCTCATAGGCAAGCTTTCTTTCGCCCACCTCCTTTTTAATGCGCTCAACCTGCGACTTGCGGTGGATGTAGGCGATTGTCAGAATCATAAAGGCAAGGAATGATATGGCTACAATGAACATGAGCTGCATTGTGAGACTGCTGGACTTTTCCAGAACCGCATTGTTCAGGGCAAGATACATTGACATAGGCCCGGCAAGAGCGTCAAAGTCCTCCGCTTCAAGCAGCTGCCGCATGACAGCTTTTATTTCCGGCTCCTGCATCGCAAAAAGCATGAACTCGTTCTGCTCCATGCGCTCCTTTACGACGGCACGGAATTCATCCAGAACACCCCTGCTCTCCTGTGTGTATGGGGGGGGGTATAAATCCTTGTATAATAATAACTTACAACAATATCGCTTGTATCTACTTTAGATAAAGCACTTAAGGAAGCCTGAGAATTCATTACGATAAGCACGAACAGGGCGACAATGAACCTACAGGATTTCATAATTCAGCCGTGCCATTTTGAAAGACTGTCTCGCTAGGAAACTCCGAGCTTGTCATATATCCTTGAAAGGTAATTTTCCACCGTGCGGACTTGAATCTTTAGTATTCCGGCGACGCTCTCGTTGGAAGCCCCCTGCGTTACCAGGTTGAGCACCTCCTTTTCTTTTTTTGTGAGTGAGTTAATTGCCACATTCGCCTGCAGGAACGGCGTGATAAGGTTTCCCTGAATGAACTGTCTGCCGAGCGAGACCTCGCCCATCGCCGCAAGTATGGAATTACCTTCATCATTCTTGCTCACGTAGCCGTCCGCACCCACATCACCGCCCATTGCATACTGCACGAACGCGCCAGTGTCCGTTGAGGAATAGACGATGCACTTTATGCCCTTGCCGCTCTTCTTTATGTAGCGGATTATGTCAAAGCCCAGAGCCTTCTCCATGCTGCTCCCGGAATCGTGGAATGACGCATCCACAATCGCCACGCAGGCTGCCCCGTCCGCTGCGCGGAACGAATCTATTGCAGACACAGCTTCCTCATAGCTGCCGGCCTCGCCCGCAAATCGCCAGTCGGAGTTTTGCTCGATGAACGTCCTGAGTCCCAGACGGGTCATCTTGTGGTCGTCAAATATAAAAAAATGCTTGTCCATCGTTATAATTCCTATATTATAGACATTCCCCTGTCATTCCGCAACAGTAATGGCTACATCAAGCATTTTTGCGAGCGTGAACATAGACACGCCCGAGGCGGCGGAGCGGTTCGCGCGGGCGGGGCGACATTACACTGCCCTTCTTGACGGACTTTTACGAAGTCTCTCAATTTCCGCCTGTACCTTGCTTCCTGTCTTATTGTAGAATTCTATTTTTTCCTGTACAGTCATATCCTTTGTCTGCTCATAATGGGCGGAACGGATTCCGTGAATCTCATCAAGAACCTTGTGGGCGGCAGCATCGTTCCTGTCAAAAATAGGCAGTTTGTCTAATAAGTGTAATTTCAATTATGGTACACATAAACCAACGTATTTTCCCTAGTTAAGGATGTGCGGTTCCTGCAAGTTGAATGACTAAACTGGCAATTCCTACCCAGTTTTCTTTCAGAAAAGTCTTAAGTGCCGGAAGCACTTTGGCCTCTCCGCGTGAAAATTCATTCAACACATCTTTAGAAGCTTTGTAGTCCTTATCTTTTACAAAAAGGTCAAGCTTTTTATGCAGCTTCTCATTGTAATTTCTGAAAATGTACGCAAAGCCGTAAGCCGTGATTTTTACGACATTCTTGTTAAAGCTTGTGTCAACGATTAAAGCGGATTCTTCCAGTTCTTTTTTGATTTCATACAGATATATGGGGTTGTTCACACAAAATGAAAAAAAGTCTTTCCCCTTTTCACCGCTTACAAGAAGTTCTGTGGTGTGGCTTTCCAAAATTGAATCCGCAATTTTTTTCATAATATCAGAATGGCTTTCTGATGGAAATCTCTTGCCAAATTCCATAAGCAATCTGTTGATTTTTGTTTCTGTGTAGCCGTATTTGTCTGCCAGCTCAAAACGGCTCTTGCCCAAATCCTCAAACATGAGCATATAGGCAATGTAAACTTCAAGCTCGCTCGCCTTTAACATCCCCGGCTTTATATTCGCAAACTGTGCTTTTAGCCAGTTCAAATCAGGTGTATTCGCGGAGACACCGCCTTTTGAATTTTCGTCCATCGTTTTACTCTTCTAAGTTAAAATTACCGCACGCGGCGGAAAAACTCCGCCGCGCTGCATTTGCTCTATGCGTGTGCCTTACATGATAGAATTCAGTTTGCCCAATATCTCCATGTAACGCTTGGTGAACTCGGCAAGGTCGTCTCCCGTAAGGTCGCCCTTAATCTTGTCCGCCTGCTCTGCAAGGGCTGCTGCCCGTGTGGCAAGGTCAGCCGACTTTGCGATGGCGGTAAAGTCGGAAGGATCGTCTTTGATGTCTGCCATTACGTCAATATACTCGTCCACAAAGTCCGCATAGTCGTCGAGAAATTTCTTCCAGTCCGAAGAGCCGCGGCTTGTGGCAGACACTTCGCCCTCCAGCTTGTAGTGGTTGTTGTCCTGCTGCTTTTTCTCTAGGAATCTTTCCTTTGCAAGTTCAACCGCGGCAGGATAGAGCCTGTTGAAGTCTTCACGTGAAAGCACACTGTCATTGCGCATCCAGCTTTCAAAAGTGGCGTGTTCTTGCGGCAGCGGCTTTATCTCGGCTGTCGTACGTGAAAAGTAGAAGTCCTCGTACTGCTTGACCAGACTTGCGGGGCAGTAGATAGTCTTTATGTTTTTCATCTTGCGTTCAGCACACTTAGTAGGCACGTCTGTTTCGTTGTAAAAATACAAGTCGGTTGTAGAATCGTATATTTCGATGTTGTCATACACATTCACTGCTTTTTTGAATATCTGTACGTTTTCCGGCGGAAAAAAAACATAAGGCCAATAACCGCGGTAGCCATATCCGGAGAGTTCATCTCTATAACGGTCAGAAAATTTTTTCTCGCCCTCCCAGAACAGTACGTTTCCAGCAAAATATACTTCGACATCACTTTGTGCTGGAGTCTTTACAGCAATGATTGAATTGCTTCCACCACGCTTGGTTCTACCTATATAGAAATCACCATCATATCTATAATATAGACCCAGATAATCCTCCCCAATAGCTTCAAGTTTTGCCTCTGAAAGGTCAAGACGGATAAATGTTCCTTTAGCCTCAGCAGCTTCTGAGATTTGATGTATTTGGTTGCTGTTGATGCTTCCGGTGATCTTAAGGTTTGTCTTGCCGCGATTTATGTAGCCCACGGCTTTTTCCGCGTCGGTTTCCGTAACCTCGTCTTCCCAGTAGGAGACTTTAAGAGCCTTGTCTTTTGAGAACGTGTATGTTCCGCTTTCTTTTGTCACTGCCATGTTGTAGGCATAGTCAACAAGATACTGGTAGTCGGCAAGTTCCGCCCTCGCCTTTTCAAGGGCTTCCTTGGCTGCCTTCTCGGCCTTTTCGGCATTTGCCTTTGCCTGTGCCTCCAGCTTTGCGGCCTCCGCAGCAGCCTTTTCCGCCGCCTTGCGCTCTGCCGCCGTGGGGATTTTGCCGCCGTTTTTCTTAAGCTCCGCATTCATAACGTTGACGGCTTGCGTATAGGCGTCGGCGGCCTTGCTAATCTTTTCAATGGACTTCGGTGAAAGCTTCTTGCCTTCCTTGGAAAGTTTTTTTATGGTGTCAGAAAGTTCCCGGGCTTCTTTCTGCACGTTCTTAAAATCGTCAACGGTCTTTACGTTCTTGACTTTGGCAGTGTAAGACTTGTATGCCTTTACGTTTTTTGAAGAAGGGTCTCTGCCGCCAATCATAATGATTACCAAGAGCAGCACGAGCGCGCAGACGGCATAGTTTGCGAACGGCGCAACCTTTGCAAGGAACGGTGCCTTGGTGCTGTATTTTTCTGCGAGTTTTGTAAAAGGCAGCTTTGCGAAAGCGTCCTTTACCTTATCCGCTGCGCCGGCGGCATTTACAGACTGCTTTGTTCTCTGCTCTTCTCCGGCAGCCGCATTCTGTGCTGCGTCCTGCGATGCACCCTGCGGGGCATTCTGAGGTGCGCCGCACTTTGGGCAGAATGCCGCACCATCGGTCAATTCTGCGCCACATTTCTGACAAAAAGCCATATATTTCTCCTTAATAATAGGCAGGAAACTTCCAAGTCTCCTGTTGTATTTATTTTTTCGTTTTTGCAAAGTCCGCCTTTGCAATAATCAGGCACACTGCCGCAACAGCATTACAAATATTTGGAATAAACATTGCGGATGGTGATTTTATTGACATTCTATGGTCAGGACAGCAAGCACTCCCCACCAGATGGCAAGACTTCTTGCCCAACGCCCCATAAAAAGCAGTCCCAATACCACTATGAAATCAATCAGATAGAAAATAAGCACGTAAATTCTACAGGCTGTATAAATGTTAAACGGCAGAAAGCTTGCAAATCCGCTAAAAGCATTTGCCACCTCTCGAATGTACGCAAAACCGATAATGATTCCTGTAATTGCCGCAAGTGCAACCAGTACAGTTCCAGCCTTTGTGGACATGGAAGAATTTTTCCACTTTTCTATAGACATAAAAACTCCTTTTCAGCCTTGTGCGTTCATTCCGCCAAGACAGCTAGTTTTTTAGGATTCTAGCACAGCAAACAAAGTTTGTAGTGAGCATTACGCACAGGATTTTTGTGCGTTACGCACAGGTTTGGAGAACAAGAGCATAGAGAAACAGGCTGTGTTAGCCTAGTGCACAAGACTCATGCAGCCTAGTACGCAAGGCACGTGCAGCCTAGTGCACATGCCTGTGTTAGTCTAGTAAGACTGCCTGTGGTTGCGGCAGGGTCGGAGGTGGGCTTCCCGGGAGATTGCGTGGGAACAGGAGGAAGCCCAGTTTTCAAAAACGCCGCAACCTGCCATTCCACTTTAAAACCCTACCAAATTCTGATATACTGTAGATAGCAGATGTTTTACAGGAGGAATGCGATGCGGTGCATAACCAAAGAAATGCTTGAGAAACGGCAGAAGGCTGACAACGCCTACAACTACATTCTCCACACGCCCAAGCCCGACTTCACGGAGCTTGACAAGGAGTGCGCGGAATTCAAGGCGTGGATTGTCGAGGAACACAAGAAAGACCAAGAGATAATGCTGGAGGCTCTGAGGGCAAATGGAAGAATGTAAGGAGCTTTTTGAGGACGGCGACTTTATAGTTGAGCACCTCTTGCAGTCGCCCAAGAACCTTGAGATGATTCAGTCGTTTTCCGTCGGCAAGAACGCGACGGGCCTGGAGATGTTCCTGAAAGAAGTTGCCGAAACGGAGGAAAATGAAAAGCAGTCGCGAACCTACCTTGTGAAAGACCGATTCACAGGGGAACTTGTCTGTTATTTTTCCCTGCGGACAGGTCTTGTCACCCTGCAAGTCGAGGACGAAGCGTTTGACTCCCTTTCTGCTGTGGAACTCTCAAATTTTGCGATGAACCAAAGCTACAAGGCTACTCACCCTGATGTCCAGAAAGGGGGTGCATATATTTTCAAACGATTCATACTGCCGATTGCGGATTATGTCTCGCAGTTTATTGGCGTGAGTACGCTTTACATTTACGCCCTTCCAGAAGAAAAGCTGATTTCGCATTACAAAAAGATGGGCTTTGCCCGGCTTCCGCCAGAGCAGGAGAAATTTGTGCAGAACCACGTCAAGCCTAAGTATGACGATGGCTGCATATTTATGTACCAGACAATATAAACCTCGCTATTCTTGGCAGGGGATCGTTCCATCTCGTTATGAATTGTGCCACTTTTCTAGTTAAAAGTCTTTCGTCTTATTTTTGTAAATTTGCTTTCAAAGTTCGACAGCCGCTGTTATAATTAATAGGTACATATTTTGTGAGAACACACTGCGGTGGGAAGCTAACGCCTTGCTTATTATGGAGATTATTATGACTTTAGATGAACGCATGAAAAAAGATTTGTCCGACTTGTACTGCAGTCACGAAATTGAGGCTGCAAGAAGTCTGAATAATTCTGGGCTTATTCAAGTTTCCTCAAAAGGGCTGCCACAGCATTTTGTGGGAGATAGAAATGCCAAGACTGTCTTTGTGATGCTGAACCCCGGCAAGGACTGGGAAAAGGCAGACAGTCAGGTTAAGTGTGACACTTGCGAATTCGACAAGTCCTCGGAGGAAACCTTCCTGAAAAGCTACATTGACGCAAAGACCAACTACGGGGAAATCGACAAGGGGCGACGGGATTCCTTTGACATAAAGCAGGCCTTTTTTCTGAAGGACTGGGCGGACAGTGGCATTGACTTTCCTGCAAACCTTGGCACGGACTACAAAGATGCGAAGGAAGCTGTCCTGATGCAGAAGCTACAACTGGAGCTTATCCCATATTGCTCTGCAAGATTCAATCTGAACAGCAAGAACCTTGCCGTTCTAAAGCCATATCTGGAGACGCTTTTGGATGAGATTCTGAGAGTAAATCGAAAATATGTGATTTTTGGAAGCAAAGTGTTTGCCGACTTGTTTAAAATGTTGGAAAAGGAAAATGACCTAGGCTGCCAATGCATGCTCGGTGAAGTAAGGGAATGTTCCGTTGTGAAAAACCCCTGTAAAGCACAGACCGTAAGTCTGACCTATAAGGGTAAAGGGATAAAGGCCGTAATCGCACTGAGTTTTGCGCGACAGGATTTGACCAATGCTCGCATTCAGATGGGCGAATACGGGAAGTTTTGCAATGAACTTCTAAAATAAAGCTAAGGAAAATTTTATATGAACGATGTGTCTGACGCTGTTTCGATAAAGGATTTGTGCCTTTCTTGGCAAGAGTACCCTGTTCCAGAGGTGGAAAAGGGTAGGACTTTTTACGTCGTACTGGAACACCCCTATGAAGGCTTTGACGGTGGCTACACGTTCCGGCAAATCGTGCAGATTGCCGCCAGTGAGGATTGCTCTAAAATAGCAGTGCTCGCCTTTAAGCCGTCCGACAGGTACTCAAGCAAAGAACGTGAAGACATTGCTTTCTTCTTTCAGCTTCATTCAAAGCCGCTTGCGCTCTGTTGCGGCAAAAACAGTGCTCCGGCACTCAAGGCGTTCTGTGGCTACTCAAAGGATTTCCGCGACAGCTACTGGAACTACTCCAACACAAAAGACTGGCTCGGCAAGGCGGAAATCGTTTCGCTCTTGAATCCGCTCATCATTTTCTATTTTGACAGCGGCGGCAAGCTGCTTATTGACGGCGATGAGCCGATGAATGAGTTTAACAGCTTTGCCAGCCACTTTATCACGACAAAACAATGGCGTTAACGGCGGAAAACACAAAGGAGAACCAACTATATGTCAAAGACTTTTGACGGAATAATCTACTCGGACGACATGAAGGAAGTCTTGGGCGTTGAAAATAAGAACATCACGAGTGCGGTCATTGCCGACGGCGCGACTGCAATATGCGGCAGCATGTACAATGACTACTACGGCGCGTTCTTTAACTGCAAATCCCTTGTGTCGGCGACGATTCCAGCCAGCGTTACGAAAATTGGCGAGAGGGAGTTCTCGCATTGCTACTCGCTTTCATCGGTAAATATCCCCGAGAGCGTAACGGAGATAGGTGCCGGTGCGTTCGAACACTGTTCGTCTCTTGAATCGGTGAATATCCCCGAAAGCGTAAAAGAGATAGGTGAGCAGGCGTTTCTGGGCTGCGCTATAGAAACGCTTTCGCATCCATGCCTTACGATAAAGGACGGAGTCGCTGTTCAGGACGGAAACGTATACCTTGCGAATTATACAAAGATTGAAGTAACTATCCCTGACGGCGTAACAAAAATGCTCTGCGGTCAATTGGAGCAAGGAGGGTTCGAATGCTGCCAGTCGCTCAAGTCGGTAACGATTCCGGACAGTGTTAGGGTGATAGGAGAGAGGGAATTTTGGCGGTGCAGGTCGCTTTCATCTGTGAATATCCCTAGTAGCGTAACGGAGATCGGTGATAAGGCGTTCTGGGAATGCACAGCTCTTGCGCAAATCACCTACGACGGAACAATGGAACAGTGGAAATGCGTGAAAAAAGCTGACTGGCACGGTGAAGTTCCTGCGACAGTGGTAAAATGCACTGACGGAAAGGTTGCATTAGAGCAGTGTGTGCCACGGAATGTACGCGCCCTTTGATTCTGTGGCAGGAAATAAAGTTTCTCCGCCATAGACTACTGCCGTGTCCTGTACTTGCAGGATGCCGTTTTTGACTAGCAGATTTATGTTCTTCCAAAAGTCCTGGCTCATCGTGGCGGATACTTTTATCTCGTAGGCCTTAAGCGAATTGAATTCCTGACAGAGCAAATCAATTTCAATACCCTTGTTGTCGCGGTAAAAATAAAAGTCCGGGTCTTGTGAGACAAAGTATTTTTGCTTGAAAAAGTCGTTTACAACAAGATTTTCAAACAACGCCCCCCACCAGTGCTTGCAAAAGCCATCTTGAATCCCTGTAAAAACTGTTGTATCATACATTTTATTCATAGGAATTTTGTGAATA
>CAZKPZ010000023.1:0-4054 GCA_964554745.1 uncultured Treponema sp.
ATAAAGGCGAAAGAGAGACTATGCGCCCGCCGTTCCATTCAGCATTGAACACAAGGGCGCATTCCGGCTCTATCTGGATTTTTTCTTCCCCAACCGGGAAAATTATTTTCTGCGAATCAAACGGAAATGTATGCAAAAAAGCAGGGCATTTTCCCTGAGTCTCTCCGTCAGCTGCCGGTATGTAAGTGGGAAAAATCGCCTTGGGCGCGCTTACATCGGCAGTTTTCATCGCCGCAAAATCCCGCGCCTCACCAGCCTGTTCCAAATGCCCCGTAAAATTCCCTGCAACGCCGAATGACGGAATGCGGCGCAACTCTTCCTGACTAAATTCAATATGCTTCATACTCAGTTTCCACTCTACTCTTCGTTTTTCTTTTTATGTCTTTCTTTTTTCTCTTCATAAAGTGATTTGTCGGCAATGGCAAGAAGCTTCTGCAAGTCATAGGCATCGCGTTCCGGCAGCTCTCCGGGATACTCCGCACCGCCCAAGCTGATAGACAGCCTGAACGGCTCCCCCGACTTCTGGCTCCACTCCGCGCATATTTTGTCCAGATACGACCGCAGCTCAAGGAATTTCTGCATGTGCAATGACGGAGCGATAACGGCAAACTCGTCTCCCCCCAAGCGACCTATGATGTCCGACTGCCGCAGAGACTGCTTGAGCAACTGGGCTTCCGTACGTATTGCAGTGTCGCCTGCCTCGTGGCCATAAGTGTCGTTAATCTTCTTTAGTCCGTCTATGTCGCCAAAGAGCACCATGCCTTCAGAATGCGACACTGCCGCCGACTCAAGAGTTGTCTGCCCGAACGAAAGAAAGCCGCGCCTGTTCAGCAGACCTGTAAGCTCGTCCGTCACGGAAATAGTATGAACGATGTTGTATTTGTCAAACAGATTCTTGCGCTCCTTCTCATTCTCACTCAGCGTATAGGCAGTTGCAAGCGTGTCTGATATGATACGGGTCAGCAGGGAACAGACCGCAGCATCAAAGTCGCCTCTCCTAAAGAGCATATAGCCGTACAGAACCGAAGTCCTGAAGATGGAGACCACATAGATTCCGTCCATTGAGCTCAAGACCTTTCGGGGCAGGATGGTGGCGCGCGGATTAAATTTCAACGGCGGGCACTTCTCGTCTATCACAAAACCTGAGTCCTCGTCCATTGACGTGAACACCATGGCACGGGCAGGAAGCAAAAAATAATCCATCTTGTCAGTATTAATAGGCTTTTCAAAGAGCACGACTGCCGCCGACTTGATGCCGAACAGACGCAAGTCCGTATTCAGGCGGGAACGAAACGCATCAAGCGTAGTGCTAACCTGCATATCCGAAAAAAGCTTTGTCACCTGAAAGAACTGACTCTGCCTTACATACAAATCCGCAAGTCCGTGCCCGGCCTCTTCCCTGCCGAACGGAACGACCTTTCCGCTGCTGTCAAGCCTGGTAAAGAAACCGTCATTCTCCGTAAGACAGCCACATGACTGGCGGTAGACGGGGAGAGCCTTTACAATCGTAATAATATCAAAAGGCTTTTTTTCTATAATATTGCAGAGGTTTTCCGCAGCGAGCGCCCCCTGCTCCTCTATCTTCTGGTCTACAGTCGTCAGCGGCGGCACATCCAGCGCAGAACGCCGGTCATTGTCAAAGCCGGTGACAATGATATCCTCGGGAATACGGATACCTTCTTCCTTAAAAATGTCAAGGGCGGCAAACGCCATCTCGTCATTCAAGGCGACAACCGCGTCAAAATCAAAGCGACCATGTTTTTTCTTATACGCCAAAAGTGCGTCATGAGCCACATGATAGTCAAAAGAGCCGATTATCTCCTTTTCGGGGTCAAACTCCACTCCGTTTTCCTTCAGCGCTTCAAAAAATGACTGCTTACGGCTCTGGGCATCCTGCGCACCCTTGCTCACATCAAGCAGAGCGATATTCCGCCTGTTGTGCTTGGTTATCAGATGGGAGACAAGTTCCCTCATGCCGTCATCAGAATCCGCCACAATACTGGGAATACTGCTGTAAATATAACCGATACTCACAATCGGAACGGCGGAAAACGAACGTATATAGGACTGGACGTACTCGTGCTCGTAATAATTCAGAGCCTGAGTAGTAACAAAGATAATGCCGTCTATATTGGCAGGGTGCAGGTGCGCGGCCACAGCCAGATACTGGTAGTCATAGGTTCGCCCCATATTCTCGCCGCCGCCGGTAGGGAACACCATGAGTTCATAACCCCGTCTGGCCAAAGCAGACGAAGCCCCCTGAATGATTTTCTGAGAATATTCTGTCTCCGCGTAATCTAGGAAAATCGCTATCTTTTTTGAACGGCGCATAACACTGCCCTCATTATCGGCATTTTTACCCATTCTGTTATTTGCAAAATTACTATAATAGTATACAATTTTTCCATGAAAAAATACATTCACAAGGTACAGTATTACGAAACAGACAAAATGGGCATTACGCACCACTCAAACTACATCCGTTTTATGGAAGAAGCCCGCGTTGACTTTCTGGAGCAGATAGGCTGGGGCTTTGACAAGATGGAAGAAATGGGCATCGGCTCCCCCGTGGTAAAACTCGACTGCGAATACAAGCAGCCCACTAAATTTGCAGACAGAATCGAAATAGAAGTCAAAGTGCTGGAATGCAGTGCAGTCAAGCTAAAAATAGGCTACAGCATGGCGGCAAACGGGGCAGTCTGCTGCACAGGCACAAGCACGCACTGCTTTACCGGCAAAGACGGCCGCCCTATGATTATTCAGCGCAGCCTGCCGGACTTCTACCAAGCCTTGATGCAGCACACGGAAAGCGGGATTTCTCAGGTACAAAAGTAATTTGCGTTTTCACACCGCATGATGTAGAATTAATGCTATTATAATTCGAATCTCAAGTTAAAGGGGCTTAAATTATGGGCGCAAGTTCAGATTACAATCCAAAAGATTTGGTTCCTGCCTTTATCAAACAATACGGCGGAACAGCAGATGACGTGCGGGTATTCTCTTCCCCCGCCAGAATAAACATAATCGGCGAGCACATAGACTATAACGGCGGAAAAGTATTCCCGGCCGCAATCGACAAATACCTGTACGTTGCAATCCGCAAGAGGAACGACAGCAAGATTACCTACAACGACCTCAAGTTCCCGGGAACATTCACCTTTGACATAAACCAGGAATTTACCTACGCAAAAGAAAACGGCTACGCAAACTACCTGAACGGCATCCTTGCCATACTCAAGCGCCGCGGCTACAAGATTCCGGCAGGATTCGACATCCTTATGGTAAGCAACGTACCTCCTGCAGGCGGAATTTCCTCATCCTCAGCCCTTGAATGCGGTTTTGCCTACGCCGTATCAGAAACTTTCGGCCTGAACGTCAGCCGCAAGGACATCGCCCTTATCGGGCAGCAGAGCGAGCATGAGTTCATGGGAGTAAACTGCGGCATCATGGACCAGTACATCATCGCAACCGGCAAGAAGAACACCGCCGAAGTCCTTGACTGCGCCACCATTGAATGCGAGTACGTGCCCCTTGAGCTGGGCGACTACCGCTTTGTTGTAATGAACACAAGAAAAAAGAGACAGCTTGCGGACAGCAAGTACAACGAGCGCCGCAGCCAGTGCGAAAGCGCCCTTAAAATCCTGCAGGACAAGGGCGTGCAGGTAAAAGACCTCTGCTCCCTCACCCCGGCAAAATGGGAAGAAGTAAAAGGCTTTATCAGCGACGAAATCTTGCAGAAGCGGGCAAAACACTGCGTCTACGAGAACCAGCGCGTGCTTGATGCCGTAGCAGCCCTTAAGGCAGGAGACCTTGCCAAGCTTGGCAAGCTTCTGGACGAATCACACAAGTCGCTCAAAGAAGACTACGAAGTAACAGGCATAGAGCTTGACACACTGGCAGAGACCGCGCAAAAGCAGGAAGGCTGCCTTGGCGCACGCATGACAGGAGCCGGATTCGGCGGCTGCGGAATTGCCTTGGTTCACAAAGACAAGGTTGACAGCTTTGTAGAAAACGTACAGAAAGCCTACACCGCAAAAATCGGCTACGAAGCAGG
>CAZKPZ010000023.1:4154-27381 GCA_964554745.1 uncultured Treponema sp.
CGCTCAATAGTCTTGTCAAAATCCGCCAGCGGAGAACAATTCGCTTCTACAGAGAGGGCAGTCTGATGCAAACGGCGCAGACAGTCCGACTTGTCATTGTAGCCCAGCTTGGATTTTTCTATTGCGTCTCCCAGAATACGGATAGACTCATCATAAATACGCGTAGGTACAGGAAAGGGATGACCGTCCTTGCCGCCGTGCGCAAAGCTGAACCGTGCAGGGTCTTTAAAGCGTGACGGCGTTCCGTAAATCACCTCACTAACCAAAGCGAGCGACTGCAAAGTGCGCGGCCCCAGTCCCGGCGTGAGCAGCAGACTTTCAAAGTCCTTTGGCTCCGACTCGTATGCAGCGGCAAGCACTCCGCCCAGCCGCTTTAAGTCAACATCCTGCGCAAGGACTTCGTGCCGCTCCGGCATAACAAGATTGCGAGAGTTTTCTTCTATATAATACGGCGCGTCTTCCTTTGCAACAGGAACAGAGAACAGCTCCGGCTGCAAAGCCTTGTCGTTTGCAACGGCGGTAACCTCTTTCATAATGCGGCCGGGATTCTCGCCTGCCAGAGCCAGAATGGATTTCCGCGTGTCAGCAGCAGCAGAATCGGTCAGGTTCAAAATCAGACCGCGGTTCTCGCCGGTCACGCCGGTATGAGGCTCCTCAACAAAGGATTTTAGCGATGACGAGCACCAGTGGTAGCGGCGCGCCGTTTTGCTCTGCACGTTCATGCCCTGCTGCACCACAGCCCAGTCACCCTCGTCAGAAATAATAAAATTGTGCTGGTAAAGCTGAAAGCCGTCCTGCACGGCGGTGTTGTCAACTTTTGCGCAGAGCTTGCTGGCCTTCACTAGGGCATCGCCGTCAAGACCTGTCTTGTCGCCCAGATACAAAAGCTGCTCCGGGGTCTGACGGGAATACTTGCCGCGTCCGCCGCAGATACACAGACCGAACTCCCTGGCGCGGGCATTGATTCCGCGCTTGAGGGCATACATCACGCTTGTGGTTATGCCGCTTGAATGCCAGTCCATGCCCAACACTGCCCCCAGACTCTGAAACCACAAGGGATCGCTCAGACGGCGTAGAACTTCCTTTTTGCCGTATTCCAAGAGAAGAGCCTGTATTATTTCTGTTCCCAACGCCATCATGCGGTCTGCAAGCCAGCGGGGAACAATGCCGTGATGCAACGGCAATGTGGCAATGCCAGTTCTCTTAACCATAGCCCGATATTCTACGCAGTTACAGACGCTTCCTCAAGAATCTGCCTGACCTGCCCGACAGTAAGGCGAGAGCCAATCTCACCTTTTGCCAATGCGTTTCCGAAATCAGACTACAACTATTTTAAAATATAGTCAATAAAAGGCGCTATTTCACAAAACACGTCCGTTAACACGACATCGGAAGCTACGTTAAAGCTCTTTTGCAACGTACGTTAAAGCTCCTTTCTAAGCTACGTTAATACGACATCGATACGTACGTTAAAGAGACGTTGGAACGTACGTTAACGCGGCATTGTAACGTAGCGTGCGTAGCAGGGGTTCTGAACGGCAAAAAATTCTGCACAAGCGAACGCAGTGAGCGCGGAAGCCTTTTTGCCGTTCAGGTTCCCTGCGAGAGCACGCTTCCTCTCATGAGGTGGTACGTTACAATGCCGCATTAACGTACGTATCAACGACACTTTAACGTAGCTTACGATGTCGCATTAACGTACGTTCCAACGTCGTATTAACGTAGCTTAGAAAGAAGCATTAACGTAGCTTACGATGCTGTGTTAAGGCTAGTATTTGCCAGACAGCAGCTTTTTATTATAGTCCTTATTTATCGCATGCAATAGGACACGGCTATATTTTAGAAATACAGCACTTTTTTTGCCCATTATGGCGCAAAAAACGCTTGCACTCAAAATATCAATTTGCTATTGTTTTATTTATGAAAATTACAAATACATCGGTTATAGGATTCCCCCGCGTGGGAGCACACCGCGAGCTTAAGTTCGCCATTGAAAAATATTTCGCCGGCAAAGTTGACGCGGCGGAAGTTCAGAAAACAGCCGCCGCAATGCGTGAGTACGGCTGGACAAAGCAGCGTGATGCCGGTGTAAGCTTTATTGCATCGAACGACTTTTCTTTTTATGACAACATGCTGGACACCGCGTTCCTGCTCAACGCCATTCCGTCGCGCTACGCAAAGCTGGGACTTTCCGCGCTAGACACATACTTTGCCATGGCACACGGCTACCAAGGCGAAAAGGGCGATGTAAAGGCCCTGCCGATGAAAAAATGGTTCAACACGAACTATCACTATATTGTACCGGAGCTTGAAGCCGGCACAAAGATTCACGTAAACGATGACAACAAGGCCGTGGCTGAATACCGCGAAGCCAAAAAGGCAGGTCTGCAGACAGTTCCGGCCCTTATCGGCCCGTATACTTTCCTGCACTTTGCGACCTATGAAAACGGCAAGAAGGCCACTGACTACGCATCTGACATCAAGGCTGCGTACATCAAGGTTCTTTCTCAGCTTGCAAGCGAGGGAGCTGAATGGATTGCCGTCTCAGAGCCGGCACTTGTGTTCGACGTAAGCAAGGACGAAAACGAGTTCTTTGTCTCCCTCTGGAGTGAAATCCTTGCTGCCGTAAAGGGCAGCGGCAAGGCAAAGATTCTGCTGCAGACCTACTTTGGCGATATCCGCGACAGCTATAAGCAAGTCACTTCACTTGCCTTTGACGGTATAGGTATTGACTTTATAGAAGGAAAAGAAAGCCTCAATCTCATAAAGACGGGCTTCCCCAAAGACAAGATTCTTTTTGCAGGAATCATAAACGGCAAGAACATCTGGCGCGCCGACTACGAAAAGAAAGCAGCCCTCTTTAAAGAGATTCAGTCTCTTGCCGGCGAAAACACAGTGCTGGGCACGAGCTGTTCTCTGCTCCACGTGCCCTACACGACTGCAAACGAAAGCAAGCTGGGCGCGGACGTGCTCAGGCACTTTGCCTTTGCGGAGCAGAAAATAACAGAGCTTAGCGAGCTTGCGAAGATTGTCTCAGGCGCTCCTGACGCGGCTGCCCTTACGGCCGAAAACAAGAAGCTCTTTGACGGCAAGCGCACGGCTGCGAACGAAGAGGTGCGCAAAGCCGTAGCCAACCTCAAGCCGCAGGACTTTACACGTCTGCCGGCCTTTGCTGAGCGCGAGCAGATTCAGAAAAAAGTGTTCAAGCTGCCGCTCTTCCCGACAACAACAATCGGCTCGTTCCCGCAGACAAAAGAAGTGCGCGCCAACCGCGCCGCGTTAAAGAAAGGAGAGATTACAAAAGAGCAGTACATTGACTTTAACAAAAAGCAGATTGCCGCCTGTATCAAGATGCAGGAAGAGCTGGACATCGACGTTCTAGTTCACGGCGAATTCGAGCGCAACGACATGGTTGAATACTTTGGCGACCATCTTGAAGGCTACAAGTTCACAGAAAACGCATGGGTGCAGTCCTACGGCACACGCTGCGTAAAGCCGCCGGTAATCTGGGGCGACGTAAGCCGCCGCGAGCCGATTACGGTATTCTGGTCAACATACGCGCAGTCATGCACAAAGCGCCCTATGAAAGGCATGCTCACCGGTCCTGTCACAATCTTGAACTGGTCGTTCCCGCGCGAGGACATCAGCCTAAAAGACCAGACTATGCAGATTGGTCTTGCAATCCGCGATGAAGTCCTTGACTTGGAAAAGAACGGAATCCGCGTCATCCAGATTGACGAGGCGGCGCTCCGCGAAAAGCTGCCGCTGCGCAAGAGCGACTGGCACACGGAGTATCTGGACTGGGCGATTCCGGCATTCCGCCTGGTGCACTCAAAGGTAAAGCCGGAGACCCAGATTCACACTCACATGTGCTACAGCGAGTTCAATGCAATCATCAAGGACATAGACGACATGGACGCAGACGTAATCACGTTTGAGGCCTCACGCTCAGACCTTACGGTTCTTGACGCGCTCAAGGCTGCTGATTTCCGCACGGAAGTCGGCCCCGGCGTTTACGACATCCACTCGCCGCGCATTCCTTCACAAGAGGAAATCGAAGCGGCGCTTAAAAAGATGGTGCAGAAAGTTCCTGTGGAAAAGCTCTGGGTTAACCCTGACTGCGGACTAAAGACACGCGGCGAGGCGGAGACTCTGCCGAGCTTGAAGAATCTTGTTTCAGCCGCAAAGAAACTGCGCGCTGAATATAATAAGTAAAAAAAGCCCCCGGCGTATACGGTATCAGCACCTGCACGCCGGGGGGTATTTTTTGAAGCTCAGACTACATGCTGACGGTACCGTCGTTTCCGTAAAGATAGATGCCAAAATCCTTAACGGTCTGGGCAAGGCGTTTTAATCCTGCCTTTTCGTAGAACGGCCAGTTACATTCATCGTCTGTGTCCAGATAGAAGGACTTGATGTTGTTCTGCCTAAAGTAATCAAGCATTTTTGAGAAAAGCAAAAGCCCGGTTCCGTTTCCCCTCTCGTCCTCAGCAGTCATAAAAAGCTCCACCTGGCCTTCAAACTTGCACTTCAATGAGTTCTTGAGCTTTTTAACGTCTTTTTCCCAGTCTCGCCACGCGTTCCTCTCATCAACAAGAGTATCGTCACAAAGCAGCCGCAAGGCATGGTACAAGGCCTTTGCAAGATATACAGGATGCGTGAACACGTGCTTATTGGAATGCCCTGTTATAAAGCCCACTGGCTTTCCGTTGCGCTCCGCCACGCAGGTAAATGTTTCTTTGGCAAGGGATTCATATACATAAAAATAACCGGCGCTGAGCGAAGCCCATGTTCTTTCGCTGCGTTTCATCCCCCAAGTTCTGTTCACCAAGTCAGCCATGAACTTAATGTCACTTTTTTCCATATTACGAATCAAGGCTTTTTCAACCATAACAGGGCGTATACTAAAACCCTTTTAAAAAACTTGCAATAGGATACGCAACTTTCACGCTTCTTGTTAAAATAGTTGTTAGAATGGAATTCTTCTGCTAAAATATAAGCCAGAGGTAGTACTATGGACTTCAAGCAATTTGTCGATAATTTTTCCACAATGACCTGCATAATGTCTGTAGAAAAATTCGCAGACGGCAGCTATGGCAACATACGGATAGTTGACGGCAACAAGGCGTACATTGATTCCATAGAGACACAGCAGGGCGACCTCAAGATGCGCAACAACAAGTTCGTGCCAGACATGCCCTACGAACACTACATCCCCAAGGATCTGAACTTTGAAGACGCCTGCTACAGAGCGGCGATACTCAGGCAGCCGACACACACATACGTCCGGCCAGACCGCTACCCCTTCTGGTTCAACCTGTTTTTCTTTCCACTTGAGTCTGAAAAGGACAATGTCGGCTACTGCACATACTCCATGGAGATTTCCAAGGAGACAGAAGCAAACAAGCTTTCGGACATATCACACGAAACTGCCGCGAATGTGCTGAGCGCATGCATAAAGTTGCGCGGGGCAGGAGACTTCAGGGAGACCATGGCAGACCTGATAAAAGACATACGCCGCATCTGCGTGGCGAACTACAGCTGCATACTGCTTATGGACTTCAACAAGAGGTGCTGCTCCGTGCTATGCGAGGACAAGTCAGACAACATGGCGGAGACGGCAATTGAGGACTGGCTTACGGACGGCTTTTTTGAGATAGCGGAGTCGTGGACGGACTTAATCAGCGGAAGCAACTGCCTGATAATCAAAGACGCGCATGACATGCAGACCGTAAAGGAGAGCAACCCCATTTGGTACGATTCGCTCACACAGGCATCGGTCGAAAGCCTGGTGCTGTTCCCGCTGAAAAGCCGCGGCGAGCTGCTTGGCTATATCTGGGCTACAAACTTTGACACGCAGAATACTCCGCAAATTAAACGGACTCTGGAACTTACGACGTATTTTCTGGCATCGGAGATTTCCAGCTACCAGCTGCTTATACGGCTCAAGAATATGAGTTCCATGGACATGCTCACGGGCGTATATAATAGAAATGAAATGAACAACCGTGTCGATTCGTTCCGCACAGGAAAGGACACAACAAAGAAGGGACTGGGCATTGTGTTTGCCGATTTAAACGGACTTAAGACAATAAACGACACAAAAGGTCATGCCTCCGGCGACCTGCTGCTGAAGAATGCCGCGAACATATTGCAGAATGTCTTTGTCGGGCACGAAATCTACAGGGCGGGCGGAGATGAATTCATGGTGATTCTGCGTGACACCCCGGAGACGCAGATACAGGAACTGGTTCGCAGGCTCAAGGAACACTCCGATGCAAATGGGCAGGTCAGCTTTGCCGCAGGATTCTGTTACGACGAAAACTGCAAGAACATAACCAAGGCATTAAAGACTGCGGACGAACGCATGTATGAGGACAAGAAAGCGCATTACGGACACTTGGCGCGGAAGTAGCGGCAAGACAGTGTAAAAAAAATCACAGCCTAAAAATGCTATTGTGCAAAGATTCACAAAAACTCAATATTTCTGGCTTAAAAGCCACAAAAACAGCCGTTTAGCAGCTTTATACACTTAACAATTTTAAAAAACTGCTCTATAATACCCTTTTGAATAATACTGTCGGCTTTTTCTGGCCGAAGTTGGCCGCGGCTATTCGTGGCTATAACAATTAGGAGATAAAATGGCTAACACGAACAAAATCACCATTATTGGTGCCGGTCAGGTCGGCTCAACTGTCGCTTTTGCGCTTACTGTAAAGGAGCTCGCCTCTGAAATCGTTCTTATTGACATTGCAAAAGAACGCGCTATGGGAGAGGCGATGGACATCCGCCAGGGAACTCCGTTCATCGGTCCTATCTATGTGCACGACGGTGACTATGCCGACGCAAAGGATTCTGACATTGTAGTCCTTACATCAGGTGTTGCCAGAAAACCGGGACAGACAAGACTTGACCTTGCCCAGACTAACGTAAACATCATGAAGTCAATCATTCCGCAGATTACTAAGGTCGCACCGAACGCCCTGTATGTTATCGTCGCGAACCCTGTTGACATTCTTACCTATCAGTTCGTAAAGACTTCGGGCATTCCTTCAAACCACATCTTCGGAACAGGAACAATGCTCGACACCGCACGCTTCCGCGCAAGAATCGCCGAGACATACAAGGTTGCACAGGAAAACGTGCACGGATACGTTTTTGGCGAGCACGGAGACTCATCTTTCGTTCCGTGGTCACTCGCGAACATCGGCTCTATTCCTGTAGACAAGTACGCGGCTGCTTTTGAAGCAAGCAAATTGCCGGAATTCAACCACGCAGACGTTGAGGACTACATCCGCAAGTCCGGAGGAGTCATCATTGCCGCAAAGAAGTGCACGAACTATGCTATCGGCGTTACGACCGCACACCTCTGCGAGAGTCTTGCCTACGACACAGACTCTGTTCTCACAATCACATCAATGCTTGACGGCGAATACGGAATTTCCGATGTCTGCCTGAGTATTCCTACTGTTATCGGAAACCGCGGAATCACCAGCCGCCTGATTGCTCCGCTCCTGGACAGCGAGATTGCTTCTCTTAAGCACAGTGCGGAATGTCTGAAAGACGTAATCAAGCAGTTGGATTTTAACTAATACTTTTTAGAACTCAACTAAAGGCGCAGGACTGTCTCTTTACGGGGCAGTCCTGCATCGCACATAAACCCTTTTTTGGAGAAATTATGGAAAACTATCGCATCGAACACGATTCCATGGGCGAGGTGAAAGTTCCTGCTGACAAACTCTGGGGCGCACAGACAGAACGCAGCCATGAGAATTTCCGCATAGGAGTCGGCATCGAGACTATGCCCCGTGAAATCACCAAGGCGTTCGGCTACTTAAAAAAGGCCGCTGCCCAGGCGAACAACGAGCTTAAGAGCGAGAAGATGACCGCAGAAAAGCTCAAGTGCATAAGCCAGGCTTGTGATGAAGTGATTTCAGGCTCTTTGAACGAGAACTTCCCTCTCGTTGTATGGCAGACCGGAAGCGGAACCCAGAGCAACATGAACACCAACGAGGTTATTGCAAACCGCGCGAACCAGATTGCGGGCAAAAAGCTCTGCCATCCTAACGACGATGTTAACATGAGCCAGTCAAGCAACGACACGTTCCCGACCGCGCTTCACATTGCTGCTACCGTAGAAATAGAAGACAAGCTCTTCCCGGCTATAGACCTCCTCGTAAATACATTCAAGAAGCTTGAGAAAGACAACGAGGGCATTGTAAAAAGTGGACGCACACACTTGCAGGATGCCGTTCCGATTTCGTTCTCACAGGAGATTTCCGGCTGGAGAAGCTCCCTTGAGCGTGACAAGGAGATGATTTCATCCTCACTGCCATACCTCAAGCAGCTTGCGCTCGGCGGAACCGCAGTAGGAACCGGACTGAACGCGCCGAAGGGCTTTGACACGCTCGTTGCAAAAAAAGTCTCGGAGCTTACAGGAAAGGACTTTGTAACTGCGCCTAACAAGTTCCACGCACTTTCAAGCAAAGACGAGATTGCATTCGCACACGGCGGTCTCAAGGCTCTTGCCGCAGACTTGATGAAGATAGCTAACGATGTCCGCTGGCTGGCTTCTGGTCCGCGCGACGGTCTTGGCGAAATCCACATTCCTGAAAACGAACCGGGTTCTTCAATCATGCCGGGAAAAGTCAACCCGACACAGTGCGAGGCAATGACCATGGTTGCCGTTCAGGTAATGGGCAACGATGTGGCGGTCGGAATGGCAGCCTCACAGGGCAACTTCGAACTGAACGTCTTTATGCCTGTCATTGCGTATAACTTCTTGCAGTCAGTCCGTCTGCTTGCGGAAGTGATGGTCAGCTTCAACAACAACTGCGCTGTCGGCATTACGGCAAACAAAGAGAAGATGCACTTCAACCTGTACAACTCTCTTATGCTCGTAACAGCCCTCAACCCGTACATCGGCTACGAGAACGCGGCAAAGACTTCTCACCTTGCCTATGAGAAGAACATTTCGCTTAAGGAAGCATGCACACAACTCGGCTTCCTTACAGCTGAAAAGTTCGATGAAGTATTCCATCCGGAAGAAATGGCCGGCGTAAAAAAGGCTTAATTAACAGGTAAATGCGCACCGGCACTGTTCTGCCGGCGCCGCATTTTATAGCTACATATTAGGAATTATTATGGCTAACACTACTTACTCATACTTCCCTGGCTGTACGCTCAAGAACAAGGCTAAAGACCTTGATGTCTATGCGCGCAAGTCTGCGGAAGTACTTGGTTTTAGCCTTGAAGAAATCGCAGAATGGCAGTGCTGCGGCGGTGTTTATCCGCTTGCTAAGGACGAGATTGCAACAAAGCTCTCTTCCGTCCGCGCCCTTGCCGATGCGAAAAAATCAGGGCATGATTTGGTTACGCTCTGCTCAGCCTGCTACAATGTCATCAAGCAGGTGAATGACGACATGCAGAACGACGAGAATGTTATCCTCAAGGTAAACAATTATCTAAAGCAGGACGACATTGAATATCACGGAGAGACAAAAGTTGTTCACTACCTTGAAGTTCTCCGCGACGTTATCGGTTGGGATAACGTAAAGAAGGCTGTAAAGAAGCCTTTCACCGGAAAGAAGGTCGGAGCGTACTACGGCTGTCTTCTTCTCCGTCCCGGCAAAGTCCTTAAGTTTGACGATCCTGAAAATCCACAGATTCTCGAAGACTTCATCAAGGCGATTGGCGGAACTCCTGTAATCTACGCACAGCGCAACGAGTGCTGCGGCGCATACACAGAATTCGACGATCCTGCAATTCCTAAGAAGCGCGCACAGGCAATACTTGCCAATGCAGAAGACCAGGGAGCAGATTTCCTTGTCACCAGTTGCCCGCTCTGCCGCTATAACCTCATCAAGAACAAGGGTGAAAGCAAGCTCGATGTGATTTATTTCAGCGAGCTTCTGGCAGAAGCACTTGGAGTAAAGGAGTAAGCAATGCTTAAGAGCGAAATCGAAGAAGCAAAGAAAGAAATCCTTTCCATCAGCGGCGTAAACCCAAAGAAGTGCATGATTTGCGGTAAGTGCAGCGGCACCTGCCCTAACTATGACGCAATGGAATATCACCCGCACCAGTTCGTGCAGATGGTGGAGAACGGCGAGATTGAAAAGCTGCTTGCCTCTAAGTCCATCTATGCCTGTCTGTCTTGTTTTGCCTGCCTTGAGCGCTGCCCGCGCCAGGTAGAGCCGGCCAAGCTTATTGAGGCTGTGCGCATGGTGGTAGAAAGACAGCGCGGTCCGCAGTTCCTTGAACCAGAGAGAGTTGCGGAAAGCCTGAATGACGACATGCCTCAGCAGGCCATTGTCAGCGCGTACAGAAAATACCGCAAGTAAGGAGTAGCACAAAGAATATGGAAAGAATTGGTGTATTCGTGTGCCACTGCGGCACAAACATTGCCGGAACGGTTGATGTAGCCAAGGTTGCCGAAGAACTCGGCAAAGTTGACGGCGTCGCCTATTCCACACATTATACATACATGTGTTCCTCTGCCGGTCAGAAGATGATTGAGGATCACATCAAAGAAGACAAGCTTACAGGCGTGGTTCTCTGCTCATGTTCTCCCCGTATGCACGAGAAGACTTTCCGCGGCTGTGCGGAACGCGCAGGATTGAACCCGTACAAGGTTGAAATTGCAAACATCCGCGAGCAGGACTCCTGGATTACCAAGGACATGGCCACTGCAACAGAAAAGGCCATTGCTCTGGGCAAGGCCGCAATCGCAAAAACTATCCTTGACACACCGCTTACTGCCGGTGAGACACCTGTTACAAAGAGAGCACTCGTAATCGGCGGCGGAATTGCAGGAATAACAGCAGCCCTCGACATTGCAGAAGCCGGCTTCCAGGTTGACCTAGTAGAAAAGAAGCCGACAATCGGCGGAAAGATGGCCATGCTGGACAAGACATTCCCGACGTTGGACTGCGCATCTTGTATCGTAACTCCAAGAATGACTGAGGTCGGACAGAACAAGAACATCCGCATTCTCTCTTACAGCGAAGTCACAAAGGTCACCGGTTATATCGGAAACTTCACCATCGACATTCTGCGCCACGCACGCTACGTTGACGAAACAAAGTGCACGGGCTGCGGCGAGTGTACAGAAAAGTGCCCGATGAAGAAAGTTCCGAATGACTTCAACTTGAACCTGAACAACAAGACTGCCGTCTACATTCCGTTCGCACAGGCTGTACCGAAGGTTGCGACTATCGACGCTAACTACTGTCTGCACTTGAACGCAATGAAGAAAGGCAAGGACAATGTCTGCGGAATGTGCGAGAAGGTCTGCGGCGCAGGAGCAATCAACTTCCACGCCAAGGACGAGGTAATTACCGAAAAATACGGCGCAATCGTCGTGGCAACCGGCTACAACATGATTGACCTCAAGAAATTCGGTGAGTACGCATATGGCACAAGCAAGGACGTTGTTTCTTCAATAGAATATGAGCGCCTGATGAACGCTTCCGGTCCTACAGGCGGTGTATTGCTCCGTCCGTCCGACGGCAAGCCGCCAAAGAAGATTGTCTTTATCCAGTGCGTAGGAAGCCGCTGCTCTGCAGAAGCAGAAAAGGGAAACACTTACTGTTCAAAGGTATGCTGTATGTATACCGCAAAACAGTCTATCCTTACACGCGACCACTGGCCGGATACAGAGTGCTACGTATTCTATATAGACGTGCGTACACCGGGAAAACAGTTTGACGAATTCTACCGCCGCGCTGTTGAGCAGTACGGAGTGCACTACATCAAGGGTATGGTCGGCAAGGTAACGCCCCAGTCCGACGGAACGCTTGACGTGCAGGGCTCTGACTTGATTTTGAACCGCCAGGTACACATCAAGGCAGACATGGTAGTTCTGGCAGGTTCTCTTGAGGCAGATCCGAGCGCACGTCCGCTCGCCACAATGCTTACAACAAGTATGGACAACGACGACTTCTTCCTTGAAGCCCACGTCAAGCTCCGCCCTGTTGAAAGCCCGACTGCCGGCATCTTCCTGGCAGGAGCCTGCTTAGGCCCGAAGGATATTCCGGAAACTGTAGCCCAGTCTTCTGGAGCTGCGGCAAAGGCAATCACTTTGCTTATCAAGGACAAGCTCAAGAACAACCCGTGCACAGCACATCCTGATGAGAATATGTGTAATGGTTGTGAGCAGTGTGCAAACGTCTGTCCGTATGGTGCAATCACCTACACAGACAAGGACTTCCGCGGTCCGAACCGCACGACAATCACCCGCCATGTGTCACAGGTCAATGCCGCCATGTGTCAGGGTTGTGGTGCTTGTACGGTTGCATGTCCTTCTGGTGCTATGGATCTGTTCGGATTCAGCAACAATCAAATCCTGGCGGAGGTGGACGCAGTTAACAACTAACTGTAAATGCTTATGAGTGAAACAACTACAACTGTAAATAAAGAATGGAAACCAAAGATTGTGGCTTTCTGCTGCAACTGGTGTTCCTATGCCGGTGCTGACCTCGCGGGAAACAACCGCCTGGAATATCCGGCGAACGTAAAGATTATTCGCATTCCGTGTTCTTGCCGCTTGAACCCGATGTTTATTCTGCGCGCATTCCAGCGCGGCGCTGACGGAGTAATTCTCTGCGGCTGCCACCCTGGAGACTGCCACTATTCAACGGGTAACTACTTTGCCCGTCGCCGCATGACACTCCTCTTCTCTATGCTCAACTACTTGGGAATCGAGAAAGGACGCACAAGAGTGGAATGGTGTTCTGCTGCCGAAGGCGTACGCTTTGCAGGAATCATGAATGACTTTGTGGCAAAGATTACCGCCCTTGGCGAAAACAAACGCCTGGAGGATTTAAGATGCAAGAAGAACTAACGACAACTCTCGTTGCAAAGGCAAAGGAAATGCTCCAGAGCGGAAAAGTTCAGCGCGTAGTCGGCTGGAGACGAGGTCTCTTTGACTATGACGTTACTCCGGGAACATTCACCACTGCCGATGACCTGGACAAGAATTTTGTATACAACCAGTGGTGCGGTGCAAACCTCTCAAAGTACCTCGTCCGCCTTACACGCGAGATTGAGACCGCAAAGAGCACAACCCGCATGAACAATACAATGGCAAAACAGCGCGATCCAAACGCTGTTGACAAGCCTATTCCTCAGGAGACAGTTCTTGTATTCCTTAAGCCGTGCGACACCTACAGCTTTACAGAGCTGCTCAAGGAGCACCGCATTAAGAGAGAAGACGTCTACGTGGTGGGAATCCCCTGCGACGGCATGGCCGACCCAGAGACAAAAAAGATGGCAGAACGCTGCGAGAACTGCAAGAGCAAGAAGCACGTCACCTATGACGAGCTGATTGGCGATGACGGCGATGTTCTTGAAAGCAAGCGCTTTGACATGGTTGAAAAGCTTGAGAAGATGGGCGAGGAGGAGCGCTTTGCTTTCTGGCAGAGCGAGTTCTCACGCTGCATCCGCTGCAATGCCTGCCGTGACGCCTGCCCGGCTTGTACTTGTGAGAAGTGTGTATTTGACAACAACAACCTCTACACATCTCAGAAAGTCGCAGTCAACTCTTTTGAGGAAAACCTTTATCATATCATACGCGCCTGGCACGTTGCCGGACGTTGTACAGACTGCGGCGAATGCAGCCGCGTCTGTCCGCAGCACATTCCGCTGCACCTGATTAACCGCAAGTTCGCCAAAGACATCAACGAGCTGTACGGTCCTTACATTGCCGGAAGCGACATGGAGACAAAGCCTCCTATGCTCCGCTTTGACGCTGCTAAGGATGCCGAGCCGAGCGTTGTCTACGAGATGGACAAGTCCGGTCAGGGAGGTGAACAATAATGCTTTCTATTTCAGCAGATAAAATTTATTCACTGTTTGAGACCATATCCGCAAAGATGCCGCTCTATGTTCCTGTAACAAACGCTTCAGGCAAGGCGGACTTTGAGCGCTGGGCACATGGAGTCAAGCTGACAGACGAACTTAAGACCGTCCGCTCTGCAAAAGACTTCTTCTTCCCAAAGACAGAGCACTTGGTCAGCTACAAGCGTGAGGGACAGCACGTCACAGTGGAAGACCCGCGCAAGGAGCTTGAGGATTTTGCAATCTTCGGTGTACGCGCCTGCGATGCAAAGGGCTTTGACATCGTTGACAACGTGTACCTCAAGATGGAGCCTGTAGACACCTACTACAAGAACCGCAGGGAACACGGAATCGTCATCACACTCGCCTGCGAGAAACCGCAGGAAACCTGCTTCTGCTCAACATACGGAATCGACGCGGCAAATCCGGCCGGCGACGTGACCGCATGGCTGGCCGACGGCAGCTATTACTTTCAGCCGAACACAGACAAGGGCAAGAAGTTCATTGAAGGCATCAAGGCTTCTCTTTCCGATTCTTCAGACGCAGCTGTAAAGAAACAGCAGGAAGAAATCAAGGCAAAGGTAGAAAAACTTCCGTTCGCACATTTGGATTTGTCCAAGTGGAACGGCAAGAACATGAACAAGATTTTCGCCTCAAAAGTATGGGATGACTTGTATCAGACCTGTTTGGGCTGCGGAACTTGTACCTACGTATGTCCGACCTGTATGTGCTTTGACGTACGCGACTTTGACACAGGCCACGGCATCAAGCAAACCCGCTGCTGGGACTCCTGTATGTACTCAGACTTTACCCAGATGGCAGCGGCGAACCCACGCCTTACACAAAAGGAACGGTTCCGCCAGCGCTTCATGCACAAGCTTGTCTACTACCCGATGGCACACAACGATGTTTTCCAGTGCGTGGGTTGCGGACGTTGCCTTGAAAGCTGCCCGATCCACATGAACGTGGTCAAGGTAATCAAGCACTACAACGAAATCGCAGACAGCGAAAACCAGGCGGAAGGAGGAAAAGCGTAATGGAAAAAGATTCTTTCATTCCTTACGTCGGTAAGATTATCGATATCAAGCAGGAAACCCCGGACGTGAAGTCTTTCAGGGTAACCGGACTTGACGGAAAGAAGCTGTTCAAGCACATTCCGGGGCAGTGCTCAATGCTCATTGTTCCGGGCGTAGGCGAGTCAATGATTTCCATCACATCCTCTCCTACTATAGAAGAATATCAGGAATTCTCCATAAAGCGCTGCGGCCACGTCACAGACTGGCTGCACTCAGCTCAGCCGGGTCAGGAAATTGCAATCCGCGGACCAATCGGAAACGGATTCCCTGTAGAAACACCGTTAAAGGGCAATGACATGCTGGTTATCGCCGGCGGTATCGGTATCGCCCCTGTCCGCTCCGTTGTCGGCTACATGATGGCTCACCGTTCAGACTACGGCAGAATTCAGGTTATCTACGGTTCCCGCTCAAAGCAGGACTTGGTCAAGCTTGAGGAAATGCAGAACGAATGGATGAAGAGTCCTAACACAGAAATCGACCTGACGATTGACCGCGCCCAGCCGGACTGGGACGGACACGTTGGATTCGTACCTCCGTTCGTAACAGAATGCAACCCGGATCCGAATATGTACGTCATCATGTGCGGACCGCCAATTCTTATCCACCTCTCTCTTGATGCCCTCAAAAAACTGGGCTTCAAGGACGACCACGTCTTCACTACGCTCGAAATGAGAATGAAGTGTGGAATCGGAAAGTGCGGACGCTGTAACGTCGGCAACAAGTTTGTTTGCAAAGACGGTCCGGTGTTCAGCTTTGAGGAACTTTCAAAATTAACAGGAGAATACTGATATGGCAGAAACAAAAGAAATGGCCACCATTTATATTTTTGGCAAGAAATATGACGTTCCGGCAGAGCTTACCATAATGAACGCTATGGAATACGCCGGTTACCAGCTGAAGCGCGGATGCGGATGCCGCAACGGATTCTGCGGAGCCTGCGCAACAATTTACCGCATTAAGGGACAGAACCAGTTGCAGACATGCCTTGCCTGTTCCACAAAAGTACAGAACGACATGTACATTGCTACACTGCCATTCTTCCCGCTCGTAAAGCAGGTATACGATATCAACAAGATTAAGCCGGAACAGGCTGTGATGATGCAGCTCTACCCGGAAATCTACTCTTGCGTAGGTTGCAACGCCTGTACACGCGCCTGTCCGCAGGGTCTCAAGACCATGCAGTACATCGCCCACGCACAGCGCGGCGAGTTCAAGGAATGCGCGGAGCTTTCATTTGACTGCGTTATGTGCGGATGCTGCTCAAGCCGCTGCCCGGCTGGAATCAGCCACCCGCAGGTCGCCGAGCTTGCACGCCGCCTGAACGGCAAGTACATCCAGCCGCAGAGCCAGCACCTCATTGACCGTGTTAACGAAATCAATGAAGGCAAGTGCGAAGACCTCATCCAGAAGCTCATGCAGAAACCATTGGCAGAAATCAAAGAGCTTTACAATAACCGCGAGATTGAGAAATAAGGAGAAGCAACATGTACGGAAATTATCTTGATGAAGCCGCAAAGATTGTTGCGGAAAAACGCGAGGCAAACCTTAAGTTTGAGCACGCACGCCTTACCGCTGATGAAAAAGACCAGCTCTTGAAGGAATATCACCCGGACCGCATCACAAGCCAGTTCGAGGAACTAAAGATTGGCCCCAACAAGGGACAGAAAGCACCGCACGAGCTTGCAGACATGCTGCAGGCAAAGCCGCGCATCGAGCCGGAAAAGATTAACCTTGACCACGTTGACTACAACACTGATGTTCTGGTAATCGGCGGCGGCGGGGCAGGAACTTCTGCCGCAATCATGGCAAGCGAAGCCGGAGCAAAAGTATTGCTCGTAACAAAGCTCCGCGTAGGAGACGCAAACACAATGATGGCAGAAGGTGGAATCCAGGCTGCAGACAAGCCGAACGACTCCCCTGCACAGCACTATCTTGACGCATTCGGCGGCGGACACTTTGACGGAAAGCCCGAGCTTGTCTACACATTGGTAACAAAGGCTCCATCCGTAATCAAGTGGCTCAATGACCTTGGCGTAGAGTTCGACAAGGACGAAGACGGCACCATGGTGACCACACACGGAGGCGGAACAAGCCGCAAGAGAATGCACGCCTGCAAGGACTACTCCGGTGCGGAAATCATGCGCACCTTGCGCGACGAAACATTCAACCGCGCTGACTCAATCAACGTTGTAGACTTCACCGCCGCCATCGAAATCATCAAGAACGACAAGGGCGAGGCCGCCGGCGCAGTTCTGATGAACATGGAAACCGGCGAAATCCGCATCGCAAAGGCAAAGGTCGTTATCATTGCAACTGGCGGAGCGGGACGCATGCACTACCAGGGTTTCCCTACATCAAACCACTACGGAGCTACTGCAGACGGCCTTGTGCTTGCATACAGAGCCGGAGCAAAGCTCTTGTATCAGGATTCATTGCAGTATCACCCGACAGGAGCAGCCTACCCGACACAAATTTTGGGTAAGCTCGTTACAGAAAAAGTGCGCTCACTCGGTGCAAAGCTGATTAACAAGGACGGAGAAGTATACATTCACCCGCTCGAAACACGCGACGTTAACGCTTCCGGCATTATCCGCGAAGTCAAGAGCGGACGCGGCGTGCACAACGAAGTGCAGGATGCAGTCTGGCTTGACACACCGATGATTGACATCATCCACGGCGAAGGCACCATCATGAAGAGAATCCCTGCCATGTACAAGATGTTCATCAAGTACGGCATTGACATCCGCAAGGAGCCTATTCTTGTCTACCCGACACTGCACTACCAGAACGGCGGTGTAGAAATCGACAAGGCATGCCACTCTTCTGTAAAGAACCTTTTGGTTGCAGGAGAAGCTTCCGGCGGTGTTCATGGAACAAACCGCCTTATGGGCAACTCATTGCTTGACGTTGTGGTATTCGGCCGCGAGGCAGGCATTGAGGCGGGCAAGATGTTCAAGAACATTGCAGAGCCTACAGGACTCAACCTTAAGCACGTTAAGGACTTTGAGGCAGAGCGCGATGCAGCCGGAATCAAGAGCGACAAGGTATCTCCAAAGCTCTTGCCGCGCTACACACACGGCAACCCGGAGTTTGCAGCTTCTGCAAACGATGACTTTGCCATGAACGACGTAGCAAAGAACGGTGCTGTTAAGGCATAACAAGCCTAACTGACGTAGAAAAACAAGCCCCCTGTCCAGCAGACTCAAAGTGAGCCTCGGACAGGGGGCTGTTTTTTGTTTTTCACTACAGAAAAAAAACTCTCTCTTACAATTCAAAGGAGCAAGAAAAACATGGCAGAGTTCAGACCAGTTGTTTGATGATTGGAGAGCAGAAAAAAAGGTGGATAACATCGTTGTCCGCGAAGCCTATGCTAAAACTGGACGCAAGACCGTTGTTCTGGTTGACGAATACGACAAGCCCCTTCTGAGAGGAGGCGGAAGACGTATACAACCCGTTCAGCGTCCTGAACACCTTGCAGTCAACTAAAATCCGCAACTACAGGTTCCAGACCGGAACACCGACATTCCTTGTTGAAGAAATCAAGCGGAACTTCTTTGACCTGAAGAGCTTGATAGACGGCTTAGACTGTGATTCAAATTCCCTAAGCGAATACAGCGTCGGGGGCACAAAGCCGGCGTAAAAAAGCGCTTTCAAAATTCTATACGTATGACCTAAAATTTCTATACGTATAGAAATTTACGTTTATACGTATGACTCAGAATTTCTATACGTATAGAAATTTCGAGTCATACGTATAGAATTCTGATGTCATACGTATAGATTTTTTTTTGCATGGTAATGCGCTTTTGGAAGCTGCAATATATAGGAAGGTAATATCATAGTCAGCGTGCGCAACAAGCATTTGCCGTTATGCACACTGACTGTGCTTTTTATTTCTTTTTAAGAAGTGCTGCAAATGGATTGTATGTCTCGCCGTCGTCATCATTGGCATGGGCTTTTTCATACTCCATGGCGTTCTCTTCTTCTTCGCTTGAAACAACCGGAGAAAGAGAAATGCGCTTTTCCTCACTGTCAACCTTGTCTACGGTAACAGTCATGCTGTCGCCGCTCTTGTACACCTTCTTGAGGTTGGTATTGCGCTCGACCGGCAGCTTGGAAATATGCACCAAACCGTCAACTGCAGGTGCAAGGTTGATAAAGACTCCAAAGTCGGTGACACGGCTGATTTTGCCTTCAATCGTAGTGCCAACCGGGAACTTTTCTGCGATTCCGTCCCAAGGGTCTTTCTCAAGAGACTTGGTGCTCAAGGAAACACGCTCTTTTTCCCAGTCTGCACGTATAATCTTGGCCTCAACTTCCTGACCGACCTTGAGCACGTCATGCACGTCGTTTACGCGCACATGGCTGATTTCTGAAACAGGCAGCAAAGCTTCAAAACCGCCGATATTGACGAATGCACCGTAGCTTTCAATGCGGGAAACTGTGCCCTTTACAAGGGTTCCAACCTGCAGCTTCTGCGCAAGCTTGGCCTTTTCGGCATTGGCCTGCTCTTCCAAAATCACGCGGTTAGAAAGAACAATGTTGCGTCCGTCGTTCTTGTATTCCTGAATCTTGAACGTAAGATGACTTCCAACATATTCAGAACTTTCTTTTCTGTCGCGGTAGCCCATCTGGCTGTATGGGCAGAATGCGCGGGTCGTTCCGACCATAACCTCAAAGCCGCCCTTTATTTCCTGCGTGACATGGCCTTCTACCGGAATGCCGTTCTTGTAGGCACTCTCAAGCATATCTTTGCCGGCACTCTGACCGGCAAGCTTGGTGGTAAAGTGCAGCTCATCGCCTGAAGCGCCAGAAAAATAAACCTTTATGCTGTCTCCCTCTTTTACGGAGACATTGCCGCTGTCATCGGTAAATTCAGACTTATCTACGAAACCTTCGCTTTTAAGCCCCAAATCAATAAATACAGTGTCACTTGAAATAGCGACAATCTTTGTTTCGACCATCTGGCCTGGTTCAAATAAATTCTTCATATATAGTCCTATTGTTTTAATGTGAGATTTATATATTTTGCCTATTCAGAGGCTTTTGCACTGTCAACGCCGCGCTTTCCAAAGTTAAAGGAAAGACCCAAGTAAAAGTCCAAGGCCGTTAAATCCTTAACTTTATACGAGCCGCTTTCGTTGTCGCCGTAGCGGAAGGTGCAGAAACTACGCGTACCGCTGGAGAAGTCCAATCCGGCGTTCAGTCCGACAAGGAACGAAGACTTTTTAATCAGCCACAGACGGTAACCCAGGTTTACATTGTAACCTAAAATACGCTCTTCGAATTTTCTGTCGGTATTAGTCAGAGAATCTCTGCCGACATCAAATTTTCGGAGCATGAACTGTGCGGAAGGAAAGAAGAACAAGGAATTGCGGCTGCCCAGATTCACGCGCAGAACAGGTCCCGCGCCCACGCTGGCACCCCAGCCGCTCTGCAGGTCATAGCTTACGTTATCCAGTGTAAGGCTGTTATACAAAGAGTAGCTGCCGTTAACACCTATACCAAGATCAAACGCGAGCGGCGAGACAAAGAACAAACAGCTGCTGCCTTTTACAGACTTGGGAGTCTTAACACTGCAGGAAAGATCCTCAAGCCCCAGGCCTTTCAACGTCGTGCCGACAGAAATTGTTTCGCTGCTTTTGAAGATATCTTCATAACTTAAGGAAAATTCCCAGTTTGTGGCAGATACGACTGCCGGAGACAGAAAAAGAACCGATACCGCTACAAAAAAAGCAAAAACACCACTGGAACGCACTTTCATTTGGAGCAGTATACAGAATTTAAGCAAAACTTACAAGTAAATTCGCTATTTTCCGCAAATCCGGTCAGCCGCATACACGCCGCTTGCCGAAGCATGAGAAAGCGAATGCGTCACACCGCTGCCGTCACCGATTATGTACAGCCCCTTGTAGCGGGTTTCAAGATGTTCGTCTATCTCTACTTCCATGTTGTAGAATTTCACCTCGACTCCGTAGAGCAGAGTGTCGTCATTAGCTGTTCCCGGGGCAATCTTGTCAAGCGCCTGTATCATCTCAATGATTCCGTCAAGAACACGCTTTGGCAGAACTAAGCTCAGGTCGCCCGGCGAGGCTGCCAGCGTAGGATGTACGGTGCACTCGGTTATGCGCTCCGGAGTACTGCGGCGGCCGCGTTCCAAGTCGCCAAAGCGCTGTACAATGACACCTCCGCCTATCATGTTCGACAGCCTGGCAATGCTCTCGCCGTACTCGTTGCTGTCTTTAAATGGTTCTGAAAACGTAAGGGAGACCAACAGTGCAAAGTTCGTGTTCTGCGTCTTTTTGGCCGGGTCTTCAAAGCTGTGTCCGTTCACGGTTATTATTCCGTTGGTATTCTCGTTTACTACAATGCCGTTGGGGTTCATGCAGAACGTGCGCACATTGTCCTCGAACTTTTCGGTGCGGTACACGATTTTGCCCTCGTACAGCTCGCTTGTTATGTCAGAAAAAATCACCGCAGGCAACTCCACACGCACGCCGATGTCCACGCGGTTTGACTTAGTGGGAATATCCAGCTCGCGGCAGACTCCCTGCAGCCAGTGACTGCCGCTTCTGCCCACCGAAACAATCAAATCCGAACACTCCGCGGAGCCTCCGTTCCACTCAATGCGGTAGCCGTACTGAACATCGCCCTCGGTGCGCCTCTCGATGCGGCTTATAGGGGTAAAAAAGTGGAATTCAACCTTGTCTTTCAGCTCGTTATAGATATTCTGCAGCACGACATAGTTTATGTCTGTTCCAAGATGGCGCACAGAAGCGTCAAGCAGGTTCAATTTGTTCTGCAGGCAGATTTTCTTAAAGCGCGTACCGCCGGTGGAATACATCTTTGTACCGGCGCCGCCGTACGCCATATTTATGGAATCCACATACTGCATAAGCTCAAGGGCTTTTTTCTTGCCTATATGCCGGTACAGCGTGCCGCCGAAGTCATTTGTTATGTTGTATTTGCCGTCAGAAAAAGCCCCTGCTCCGCCGAAGCCGCTCATTATAGAGCAGGTCTTGCATCTTATGCAGGACTTTACCGTCGTTCCGTTTATGGGGCAATGGCGTTTTTCAAGGGGAGCGCCCTCTTCAAACACTGCCACTTTTAGCTCCGGATTGTTCTTAATCAGTTGGTATGCCGAAAAAATGCCTCCCGGCCCTGCACCTACAATAATCACATTGTACATGCTGCAAGTGTATCAGATTTTGCGGCAAGAGAAAAGTTATGTGTAGAACAAAAGTGCTTTTATCTGCTATAATGGTAAAACTATGCAGAAATTCACGGCTAAAGCGTATCACAGTTTTTTAACCACGGATTACCCGGCATTTTTGGACGAATACATTGCCCTGCCCGTCATGCAGCGGCTTGCGGGTGTGGGCTTGCTATGCGGCACAGACTGGACACCGCTTTTTCACAATGCGTTCTTCTATTCCCGGCTCGACCATTCCGTAGGCACGGCACTTATAGTGTGGAATTTCACTCATAGCAAGAAGCAGACGGTCTCGGCGCTTTTTCACGATGTCGCGACCCCTGCATTCAGCCATGTTGTGGATTTTAAGAACGGAGACCGGCTCAAGCAGGAAAGCACGGAAAAGTCCACTGCAAGGATAATAAATGAAGACATTGAACTCAGCGAGCTGCTGTTCAGGGATGGAATCTACAAGTACGAGATGGACGACTATCACAAGTATCCGGTTGCGGACAATGACATTCCGGGACTGAGCGCAGACAGGCTTGAATATATGTACCCCAGCGCGGCAGCTCTTGACGGAACCTGGGAACTTTCTGACGTGCAGAAGAACTACAGCGACATAGTGCTGCTGAAAAACGAACAGAGTCTTGACGAGCTGGGTTTTGCGCATGAAGAGGCAGCCTTGGAATACATGCAGAAATTCAGTAAAATAGGGTTGCTCGTACAGAAAAACGAAGACAAGATAGCCATGCAGCTTCTGGCGGACGTTGTGAGCGAGGCGATAAAATGCGGCTATATAGACGAAGAGGAGCTGTACGCGCTTGACGAGCTGTCGATTATCGCGCGTTTTGAAGACTGTGCGGACATGCATGAAGAAGAGCGCTTTGCAAAGCTCTTCCGCACTTTCCGGTCAATGACTTCCGTAATCCGCTCGCAGACACCGCTTGACGGATGCTACTGCATTTCTTTTGACGTAAAGAAGCGCTACGTAGACCCGCTCGTGCGCACTGTCTCCGGGACACAGAGAATATCACACATCAATGCGGATGCTGCAAAGTGCATCGCAGATTTTTTAGCATTCAAGGACAGCCCTTACGGCTGCGTAAAATATTGGAGTAAC
>CAZKPZ010000024.1:0-965 GCA_964554745.1 uncultured Treponema sp.
TTTTCTTATTCGCCCGTCTTAAAGCGGTCTATATCGTTTCCAAGTTGTGTTATGGTGTTGTCCATCTGGATAACACTGTCGTCAAGCTTTTTGCCGCTTATGACTACGCTCTGCGCGTTTTGAGACATGGCAAGCATGCTGTTGCGGACGGCCTCTACGGAATCTCTGAGCTTTTCCATTTCCTTGAGTACCTGCGCACTGCCGCTCTCCATCTGCGAAGACGCGCCGCGCACTGTAACAGCGTTTTTGTCCATGCTTGCAAGTGACGTTATCACGCTCTGTGAATTTGCATTCTGCTCTTCAAGAGACATGCGCACCGAGCGGACAAGTCCGTCTGTTTCGTGAATGCGGTCTGACACTTCAACAAATGCCTCGCTTGATTCCTGTGAAGCGCCTACAATATCGCTGATGCTGTCCTGTATGTTCTTCAGCTGGTCGCCGATGGTTTTTGACTGCCCTGATGATGTTTCTGAAAGTTTGCGGATTTCGTCTGCGACAACGGCAAAACCTTTTCCCGCTTCTCCTGCGTGTGCGGCTTCGATGGCCGCGTTCATTGCCAGAAGGTTTGTTTGCTCCGCGATTGAAGCAATGGCCATGTTTGCTTCCTGCAGCATCTGAGACTGTTCCTCAATCTGAGAAATCCTTTCGTTCACTTTCTGCTGCTTTTTCATGCCGCTCTGCGCGTCGTTGTCAAGCTTGGCAAAGGACGAGGCCATAGTCTCCATGGAAGAGCTTATTTGCTCAATGCTGTTTACCAGCTGAGAAACTGCGGAAGAAGATTCTTCTATGCTCTTGCCCTGCGCGTCAATCATGCTGTTTACGGTTGAGATGCTGGACGCCACTTCCTTTACGACTCCGGCAGTCTTCTCAAAGCCGTGCGCCTGATTTTCGATTTGTTCCTGCACGCTGCCGATGCTTTCGCGTATGCTTGTCATTGACTGGGACACTTCATAGACGCTTTCTTT
>CAZKPZ010000024.1:975-26891 GCA_964554745.1 uncultured Treponema sp.
GAATCCAGCTGCCAGCCGGAGCCTTTGATTCCCTTTATCATTTCCAGCTTTTTTTCCATAAAGCCGTTAAAGCCGTTTATGATGGCATGCAGAGACTTGAATGGTGTGCTTATGTTTGTGTCCAAGCGGCGTGTAAGGTCTGCCTCTCCTGACTCAATGTTCTTTATGGTGCTGCGTATTTCGCGGAGCGGCTTGAACAGGCTGTGCATAGCATAGACAATCGTTATGAGCACAAAAAGAATGAGGGTGATTGAGAAAGGGAGCACTGCGTTTGTAAAGAATGCGCTGATTGAAAACGGCACGAATAGTACGAGCTGCCATCCCAGTTCTTCTACTGGAGTGATAAGATATTCGCCGTGTATTGTTGAATATATTGTATTTTTAGAAGGGAAGAGTGTTTCTGCCTTTTCGAGGTCTGGCAAGACATCGGTGACCGGGCGCTTTTTTTCGAGGTCGCTCACATCAAGGGATGCCGACACTTCTTTATTGCTGTTGTACATGTACATGGTCACGCCTTTTTCGAGCGTTTTATACATGGAATTTACAAAGTCCGTCAGCTCAACTCCGGTTCCTGTAATTCCGGTGACCTTGTTGTTCTTGCCGTAGGTGAGCACATTTATCCACATAAACGTCTTTTTCAGTCCCAGGTCGTAGTCCACGTAGAACTGAAAAGGCAGGTTTGCGTCTATCGTAGCCTGATACCAGGCGTTTGCAGGGTCTTTTTTGTCGAGCAGGTAGATGAACTCCATGTTGGAGTAGTACTTGAGGTCTGCGTCGGATATCCAGAAGGTCCGGTGAGAGCTAAAGGAATCCTGGAATGTCTTGAAGTCTCTGAACGCCATGTCCCTTATGGCTTCGTCAAATGGGTTTGCCATGTAGTCTGTTACGGCAGGAGACTGAGCCAGTTGAATGGCAAGCTTCCGTTCTGGCAGAAGGCCTTTTTCCATTTCAATGATTTTTGTATAGGCTATTTTCTGCAGGCGTTTTGCTGTGTTTAGTCTAAATGAGAGTACGGAACCGCAAAATACGGCAACCAATCCAAAAACAGCGGCAATGATAATAACCGCCCTTAACGAGTTCTTTTTTTTCATTATAAACAGCCCGTCCTTTTTTATTTCTGAAAATATATTATAGCATACTATTGCTATTTGTAACAAGAATTTTTTTTGAATTGGCTTTTGCAGTGCGGGTTGTTTAATACATTGAATTTATGACGATTTCTTTATGGATTTTCTTTTTTACTGAGTGAAAGAGTATCTGTTTTATAGAAAATATGAGCAATGCCCACAACATATAGAAAAATACGCACATGGGAACAAAGAAGATACTGTCTCCCGGCATAATGCCGCTTGTGAGATAGAGGTAAAGTGCCAGCAACAGGACGGGGAGCAGAAAGATTTCTGCAAGCCATAGCACTTTACCGGTCTTGGTCAGAAAGTAGTCAAGTACCAGCCGGCGTGAATCAGGTGAAAAGTAGCCGGTTATGAGCATGCTGTTTGCGGTAAGGCGTTTTGGTTTGAGTGTGAAAATATTTGCAAAGAATGTACCCTTGAGATGCTTTTTGTGAGAAAGTTCCTTGAGCCGGGTAAGTTCTGTTTCGGTACTGAGGGGGAAAATAGGTATTTCCTCATGTTCTGAAGGAAAAAACTTCATTTAGTTTGCTTCTCCTTGTGCCTTGTTCTGTTTTTTGAACACAAACAGCTTGCTGAGTACAAAGTTGAGGATTATGACGGCTGTTTGGGCAAAAAGCTTTACGCCGATGTCCCATATTTCTTTTTGAATTCCCAACGCGGCAGACGCTCTTGCGCCGAGCCAGGTGATAAAGAGAGCCAGTATGGCTTCTTCTATAATAAGTGTGAGTATCCTGCTGCTGAAGAAACTTGCTGCCTGCCGCAAAAAGCCGTGTGCAGTCTTTGTTTCTGCGTGAAAGACCCATGTCCTGTTGGTTGTGAACTGAAAGAGTACGCAGGCTATCCAGCAGAGAATGTTTGCGGTCAGCTCATTCATGCCGAGCATGCCGTTAAGCGCTACAAACAGGGCTATGTTCAGCACAAACGCAAGTCCGCCAAAGAACAGGTACAAGAGACCTTCCCGGTATTTTGAGAAAAACGGTTCGAGAATGTTCAGTATAGGGAGACTCATAATCTTGTCGAAAATGTCTCTGTCGTGTTCTGCCATGCCGGTATGTTCTGCCCTTGCTCAGCGGTACAAGAGGACTTTGATGTCTTCAAGTATGCGCAGGTCTCTTATGCCTATGTCCAGAGAGGATTTTAGTTCCTCTTTGCCGTCCAGAAAGTCAACGGCGTTTTGAATCATGTTTGAAAAATATCGAGTCTTTTGCGGTGCGGCGGTCTGCTCATCGCTGACTAATGAGAAAAATCCGGTGTAGAGAGGTGAATCCTTGCGCCGGTACAGTTTGAAATATGAATTGCCGATGCAGATTCTCCCCTCTGTTCCGTTTATCTGAATTTCAAAGCCAAAGTAACGGGCGCGTCCGCTCATTGTAAACGTGATATCAGGGCAGCTTTTGCTTGAGTAGTGTGCGCTCAGTTGCCGTACGCAGCCGGTCTTGTCTTTGTAAATGCCGCTCATCGATGGTTTTTCGAGTTTTTCATCATCAAGCAGGTAGAGCACTGCGTCCACCAAGTGTGTTCCGTCGTGAAAGAGACTGAGCGAGCCGGTGGATTCCTGCCGCCTGTCGTATAGACTCTGGCTTGATGACAGTGTTGCATAGATACTCTGCAGTTCGCCGATTTGCCGCATGCACTGTTTTGCCAGCTGGTAGTCTTCCGCAAAACGGCGCTCATGGTTTATCATTACGGGCACGTTGTTGTCTTCGCTGACATTTTTTATGTCCTGTGCCTCCCTTGAGTTTAGCGCGACAGGTTTTTCTAGTATTACGAGTTTTGGCTGCGCTTCTATGGCGGCTATAGCCTCGCTCTTGTGGAAATCTTCGGGAACTGCGACTGTGATGATGTCGGGGTGTACGCTACGGTACAGGTCACTGCTACGCTGGTAGGTTTCCGCGTCTGGATTCGCCTTGTGCCACACTGTAAGCTTTGCGATGTCGGTGTCGCAGCCGGCAATGAGTTTTATCCGCTTGTTCTCGTTTAGTGCCATGGTATGGCTGGCCGGCTGTTCCCGCTTTGTGTCAAGCCCCAGGCTGTAGCCGATTCGTCCGCAGCCTACCAGAGCCGCCGTGTACGTCCCCGGCATATAGCTTAGTTTCCTCCGGAAAGTTTCTTTTCTAGTTCGGCCATGCTCTGTGCATACTTTTGCGCAAGGCGGCGGGACTTTGTTGCCGCAAGACCCCTGTAGTTCGCAGGGTGCTCAAAGAATGAAGCCGCGTTCTCAATGCCAAGCTTTTCAAGCTGCGCCGTGATTTTGCTGTAGGCATCTGTATGGGTCTTGAGCACTTCAAAGAATGTCTTGCCGGTCTTTTCGGCTTCGAGGGTAATCTTGCGGATAACTTCGTGGCCGTCGTTTACGCCGGCCTCGCCGAGCAGTATATATGCAGGTTCCGCAAGAACGCCGCCTTTTACCTTGCCGCCGGCTCCCTCAAGATTCTTCATCATTGACTCGCGGTCTGCCTGCAGCCCTGAGACGACTGCTTTCATGCGGTCTACTGCCATGGTGAATCCTGCTACGTAGTCTGCAATAAAGCGCTGGCTTGCGGAATTTGTCAAATCGCGCTGGTGTTCTGAAATCTGATCCATATAGAATGTGATGACGCGCGGAGACATGGCCTTCCATAATGATTTTACGTGCTCGGAATTCCATGGGTTGCGCTTTTGCGGCATAGTGGAAGAGCCGACTTGTGTTGAGGAGAAGTACTCAAAGACTTCTCCTATTTCGCTTCTCTGCAGGTTGCGCAGGTCATCGGCAAGGTTTGCAATAATGCCGAACGCCACGTTGAACTCAAGCAGGAGACGGAGCAGGTATTCCGGCTCTACAAGCTGGTTTGCGTATTCAGAAGGCTCTATGCCCAGAAAGTGCATATATTCTTTTTCGAGCTGCTCGGGGTCTTTTACAATCATGCTCGGTCCGTTGTAGGAGCCTACAGGTCCTGCGAGCTTGCCCTTGAGCTGGTTTGAAAGCTCTTCGATGTGCTCGATTGACTTGCCGAGACGGGAGACAAATTCCGCTATTGACCAGCCGAATGTAATCGGTACGGCGTGCTGTCCGTGAGTGCGTCCTACCTGCGGAGTCTCGGCTTCGCGGTCTGCTATGGTGCAGAGGGCTTTTTCAAGTGCTATGAGTTCCGGCAGAACGACGTGCTTGGTGACGTCTCTCATGCGGCAGGAAAGTGCTGTGTCAAGAATATCTACGCTGGTTGCACCCAGATGTACCAGCGGACCGATGTCTGCCGGCACTTTTGTCTTCATTACGTTTACCAGGGCGCGGATGTTGTGCTTTGTCTTTTCTTCTTCCGCATAGACTTCCTGCGGATCGATGTTGTCCGCCACACGGTCAAGCTCCGCCTCCGTCTGTGCTGTAAGCTGTCCGCGGACTTTCAGGTGCGCCTTTACCAGGGCTGCCTCGCACCGGGCGCAGCTTTTGATGGCTGCTTCTTCCGAAATATATTTTGAAAGACCATCGAAGGCTGCGTTTTCAGAAAGCGAATACCTGTGGTCAATCGGCGAAATGTTTTCAAAAATGTTGCGTGTTTCCATATTATGCCCATTATCTTTCAAATGGGCAAAATAATCAATATACGGTTGTCTGAATGGGGAAATTAACGGCTTGAGGCCACGTACCAGTCGCGTGCTGAACTTGGGCCTGCCGTGAGCTGTCTGCGCCGTATGGAGCGCGTTACGGCCGCGCTTGTGATACCTTGGGCTATGAACGCACTGGTAAAGTCTCCGCTTTCTGTTCCGTCTGCGTCTAGCCAAAGTCCGCTCTGTTCTACGGCAGCGCAGGCTTTTGCGTATTTTTGATTGAGGCTTTCAGCTTCGCCTTTTGGAGTCATAAACATTACTGCGTCCATAATTGAGCTGTCTGCGCTGTCTTGCAGCACTATAATATCACTCGGACTTATGCGACTTTTCTGGTTGTCCACCCAAAAGTCCCAGGATAAGGAACTTGCGTCAGTAGCCGTGGACTCCGTTATAATTCCGTTGGTCTCGTCTGTCATGCCGTCCTGCGTGAAAGTGCCGTCTTCATTCTTCATCCTGCGCAGGTGAACGGTGATATATTGCCCCTGTTTTACTTCAATCGGCGGAAAACGGTAACTTTTGTCTTTGCCGTCGCCCGCGCTTGCCAGTTCCAGTCCGCTGAGGTTTCCGCCTTGCAGACAATAGAGTTTTACGAATTCGTATTTGTTTTTCTTTGATGAATAGGCATTGCGTATTTCGCAGATGATGAGCTTTGGCTTGTGGTCGTTGAATCCTGTGAAATGGATTTTGAGGGCAAGTGTGTCGCCGTTGCCGTCTTTTACGCGGGCAGAAAGTGTATACGGCTTGGCAAGTTCAGTCTTTCCGCTGAAGTCAAGCTGAATAGTCTGTGCGGGCTGTGTATCCTGCGCGGATGCGTCCATGGAATTTTCGGGGCTTTGACTGCTTCCGGCGTATACGGCGGCGCATTCGACAGTTACAGGCTTGTCAAAAGTGAGTGTCATGCTGCCGGGGGAGACTGTCTTATAGGACTCAAGCTGTGGCGGTGTGGCGGTAATTACATGCAGTTCAAGTCCGTTGCCGCCCAGCTTGCAAGAGACAGGGGCTGTCGTCAGGTATAGAAGCAATGCGCATGTCAGTAGTACGCCGCATACTATGCTTTTTTTGGAAATATAAAAATGTTTCATCAGGAACCTCTTATTAGAAATTCCGTGACGAAACTTTGTTTTTTGCGGGTTTTTCCTTAGTTCTTTCGCCGTACGGTGAATTCTGCCGTTGGCTGTGACTTGTTGGCTTCGTACCGCTTGCGGTATCTCTGGTAGAGCTGTTCTTGTACGCTTACGGCGGTTTCGCCGTGTGCCGGGTGAACGGCTTGCCAACTGCCGTCTTTTTGCAATATGTGACTATGCGTATTGTCCTCAAAGTAGAGCAGCAGGCTTTCTTTTACGGTCTTGAATACATCTTTATCCAGTACCGGGAACATCAGCTCAATGCGCTTGTCAAGGTTGCGCACCATCCAGTCGGCGCTGCTCAGGTAGAGTTCTTCAGAGCCGCCGTTCTTAAAGTAGAAGATTCGGGAATGTTCCAGATAGCGCCCTACGACGCTCACAACCTGGATGTTTTCGCTCAGTCCTTTTACACCCGGTATGAGTGTGCAGATGCCGCGTATGTTCAACATGACTTTTACGCCGGCGGCACTGGCGCGGTACAGAGCCTCTATTATTTTGTCGTGGCAGAGACTGTTCATCTTTGCGATGATGAGTCCCGGGTTGTCCGGCGTGCTCTGCTGGATTTCGCGTTCAATCATCTCAAGCAGGCGTGACTTTATGTTGACCGGAGCCATTGCAAGTCGGTGCATCGACTGTACTATGCTGTAGCCCGATACAACGTTAAAGAAGAATGTTGCGTCGAGTGCGATTTCGTGGTCGCTTGTAAAGATTGAAAGGTCCTGGTAGAGGCGGGCGGTCTTGGGGTTGTAGTTACCAGTGCTCAAGTGTACGTAGCGCCTGATTCCGTCGCTTTCTTTTCGTATGACCAGGCATATTTTTGCGTGCACCTTGAGGTTCACCAGTCCGTAAATAACTGTCGCGCCGGCGTTTTCAAGTTCTTCTGCCCATGAGATGTTGCGTTTTTCGTCAAACCGGGCCTTGAGCTCCACAAATACAGTGACAGCCTTTCCGTTCATGGCGGCTTTTTTGAGCGCTGCTACGATGGGGCTGTTGCTGCCGGTGCGGTAGAGCGTCATTTTGATTGCCATTACTTCGTTGTCTTCCGCGGCGTTCTGTACAAAGCGCACTACAGGCTCATAGCTTTCATAGGGGACGTTCAGCAGAATATCATGCTGCCGTATGCTGTTCCAGTAGCTGCCGTCTTCCGGTAGCCCGGTCGGGTAGAAGTGCGGCCATTCAGGATAGGTAAGGCGGGCAGCTTCTTCTGATGAGGCAAGCTCCATGAGTGAGCCTGGGTCAAGAATGCCTTCTATGGGGTAGATGTCTCTGTCTGAAAGCGAAAGTTTTACTTTCATAATAGAAAGAAGCCGTTTGCCGGTAGTGCTGCAGAACAGTGCCACCGGAAAAGAGGACTGCCGTTTTACCAGAACTTCTTTCATGGCCTGTATGAACTGGTCGCCGGATTCCTCGTCTACTGCAAAGTCTGCGTCGCGCGCCAGTTTGAAAATCATGGATTCCTTTACGTTATAGCCCTGGAACAGTTCTGTGCCGAACAGGGTGATTATGTCGTCAAGCAGTGTGAACTGCCGTTTTCCGTCTGAATCAGGCAGAAAGATGACTCTGGGCAGTGATGACGGAATCGGAACTATGGCGAGCAGGTTTGTGTCGGATTCAGGAGAAAGCTCGTTGTTCATGCGGTGCACGCCCGGCATTATGTCCAGAAGAAAGGCCACGTTAAAGCCCATGTTGCTTATGTTGGGGAAGGTTTCTGCATCTGTCCGCAACGGTGTGAGCAGGGGAAAAATTTCGTGGTGAAAGACGCCTTCTGTGTAGTTTTTCTGCGAATTCGTAAAGTCTGAGGTCTTTACGTAGCACAACCCCTCTTTTGCGAGGGCCGGTATAATGTCTTCCATCAAGGTCTTGTTCTGCAGCTTTGTAATCTCATGGCAGCGTTCCGAAATCTTTTTGAGCGCGGCTCCAGGTGTAAGTCCGCTGGAGTCCTTTTGCCGTGGGTTCAGTTTGTCTTCCCTTTTGAGTGATGCCACTCGCACCTGAAAGAATTCGCTGAAATTGCTGGAGACAATACCCAGAAAGTTAAGGCGTTCCAAAATGGGGTTGTCTTTGCGCAGCGCTTCGGACAAGACGCGGGCGTTGAACTCTATCCAGCTTAGTTCTCTGTTGAAAAATCTCTTGTCTGACATGATTTCACCCGCCTTTATCTATTTTGTAAAATTATAGCCTATTATTCAAATATTGCAAGCTCTGTATGTTTTGTTTTTTTATGCAGTATTGTCATTTACATCTTTTTACAATACAATATCTGCATCTATTTTGCGGAGGTCTTGAATGGCAGAGACAGGCGGACAGGTGAAGAATATAGAGATTTTGGACTCAACCTTGAGGGACGGAGCCCAGGGCGAAGGCATCAGCTATTCTGTTCAGGACAAGATTCACATAGTCCAGGCTTTGGACGAGCTTGGGGTAAAATATATAGAGGCCGGCAATCCAGGAAGCAACCCCAAGGACATGGAGTTCTTTCAGCGTGCCAAGGACTTGCACCTTGCCCATTCCAAATTGGTGGCCTTCGGCTCTACCCGCCGCAAGGATTCTTCCTGCTCAGAGGATGCCAATATCCAGAGCTTGCTTTCCGCAGATACAGATGACATTGTGATTTTTGGCAAGACCTGGGATTTTCAGGCGACGGAGATTCTGCATGCTACGCTTGAGCAGAATCTTGAGATGATAAAAGACACCTGCGCATATTTGAGCAAGCGTGGCAAGAACGTTATTTTTGACGCTGAGCATTTCTTTACCGGCTACCAGGGAAATACGGAATATGCCATGCAGTCCCTGCAGGCCGCCCTTGAGGGAGGTGCGACTGTGCTAAACCTTTGTGAGACAAAGGGCGGCTGTATGATAAGCGACTGCCGGCAGATAGTCAGCTCTGTTGTAAAGCAGTTCGGCAAGGCCGCTATTATTGGAATACACACGCACAATGACTCAGGGCTTGCCGTGGCAAACTCTCTTGTTGCAGTGGAAGCCGGGGCTACGCATGTGCAGGGCGTATTGCTGGGCTTTGGAGAGCGCACGGGCAATGCGAATCTTTCTACAATAATTGCGGACTTGCAGCTCAAGATGGGCTACCGCTGCATTCCCGAAGACAATATCAGGCTTCTGACACCTATCTGCCGCCGTGTCGCAGAGATTACCAATATTCCGCTTGAGCAGGGAATGCCGTATGTAGGCAATGCGGCGTTTGCGCACAAAGCCGGCATGCACATCGATGCAGTCCTGAAGAATCCGAATGCCTATGAGCATATCGCTCCTGATAGCGTAGGAAATGCGCGAGTCTTCCTTATGAGTGAGGTTGCGGGGCGCAGCATGATAATAGAAAAGATAAAGAAATTTGATCCTTCGATTACAAAGAATTCTCCTGTTGTCTCTGACATTGTAAAGAAAGTTAAGGACATGGAGCACGACGGCTATCAGTTTGAGGGAGCGGACGGAAGCTTTGAGCTGTTGGTGCGTAAAATCATCGGCAAGTATCAGCCTTTCTTTAAGCTGCACTATTACAAGATAACGGACGAGAATCCGCTTATCGAAAAGAATCTGTATTCTTTTGCGCAGCTTAAGATAGATGTTGACGGAAATGTAAAGCTTGCCGCAGGAGAGGGGGATGGTCCTGTTAATGCGCTTGACTTTGCCTTGCGCTCTGCCTTGTCTTCTTTCTATCCGTCTGTAGAGCAGATACACCTTACGGACTACAAGGTTCGTGTGCTTGACGGCAAGTGCGGAACAGCTACTGTCGTCCGTGTATTGATAGAAAGCTCTGACGGCAAGGACAGCTGGACTACTATGGGCGTGAGCTGCGACGTGGTGCAGGCTTCCTGGCTGGCACTGGTAGACTCTTTCGAGTACAAGCTTATAAAGGACATAGAGCGTAAATATCAGCGGCTGATATAACAAAGGGCAACGGCGCATACGGAAGGCGGCTACTTGAAAAAGTGTGCCGTTTTTTGTATAATAGTGAAAACTGCGGTAATAATACATCGGTAGTATGCGAGCTTCCCAAGCTTGATAGGCGGGTCCGACTCCCGTTTACCGCTTTTTTTTCTTTCAGAAAACTTTTATCTTCTTTACATGCTGCTGTTCTTTTTTTTGTGAGTATCCCTGGCAAAAAAGTTTTATACGTATAAAGTCAAATTTCTATACGTATGAAAATAAATTTCTATATAGATGACTCGAAATTTCTATACGTATAGAAATTTCTGGTCATACATATAGAAATTTGGAGTCATACGTATGAAGTTGAAAAAGTTCATGAAACTCTAAAAAAGCAAGCGCTATTTTGATTTTTTCAACCTTGCTTTTTAGCTGTTTTTATAGTAGAATTTCAGCATCTTGTATTTTGAGGGAGACTATGGCGGAGAAGAATTCTAAACAAAAAAAAATTAATGCTCTGCGGCTTCCCCGTGTGTTGAATTCCCTTCAAAAAAAAATGACCGCATTTACTGCCGCCAATCCTAATGGAAGTCCTGCAAAAACAGTTAGCCAGGACGAAATCCGGCAGGGCAAGATAGACAGTTATGAAGAGGCCTTTAAGCTTGCTGTCGCCGGGAACTACCGCAAATACCGCTTTCCTTACAAGACTCTGGGGGCAAATTCCTCGGCGGCCGATGCCTTGACCTGCGATGAAGAGCGTCTTTTCGCTGCCTACAATCTCTTTAAGGCTGTTCAGGATGCAAACAGGGAGTTCGGTAAGTATGAGACAAAAATTACTGGTGACATAATCACGACTCCTCTTACTTTGATGGAGCAGTATACGACGGGCGACGAGTTTGTGTATTTGCAGGCCTGGCTCTATTTTGAAAAGAAAGCACGCGATTTTATTCCATATATGTTCCTGCAGCCTGACGGAACAACGTATGTCCTGCGTTTTTATTCCGCAGCGGAATTCCACTGGAACTACAAGGCAAAAGAAGTCATGTCGGTTATCAGGGCATGTTTTTATCCGACTGAAACTCTATAGTCTCTTGCATTTCTAAAGACATTTTAATTGAATAATTACTCAAAATACTGTAATATCGGGGCAGATGAAAGACTGTTACAAGGTGCTTGGAGTAAGCCATAACGCTACGGCTGCTGAAATTCGCCGGGCTTATCACAAAAAGGCTAAGCTGCTCCATCCTGACATTACACATGCTGACTCTGCCGCGTTCCGTGAACTTGTTGAAGCCTACGAGACTCTAAGGGACATGAAGTCCCGCAGTCTTTTTGACGAGTCCTTTAATTTCAGGAACTTTTATCAGAGCCGTTCAAAGGCGGCCTCTTCTTTTAATTACCGTGAGTGGCTGCTTGCCCGGGAAGATGATGAGAGCCGTTCCAAGCTTATTTTCTTTGACTTGACGCACAGCCGCGAGGATTCCGCCGTGAGCGAGTTCAAGCGCATGAATATGGAGCGCGCGGGCTTTAAGCTTTCAAAGTGGTTTACCCGCGAGGATTTTATGGACTACGGCTTTATCCTTGCTGAAGAGCTGGTCATACGCCGCGAATACTATGATGCTGTTATCCTTTTGGAACAGATTATAAAGATGGAGTACAGCTACAGCTATTTTAAGCTGTTCTTTCCGGAAGTTCTTGACCTTGCGCGCCATATTCTGCGCAATGATATAGAAGGCCTGATGAATGACGAACTGGCCTTGGACGCATGGGAGCGCGCGCTTGATTTGGGCTTTGGAAAAAAAGACGACAGCTTCTTCCTGCGCAAGATGGGGGACGCGTACGAGCGAATCGGCGATGTCCGGACTGCGGTAATATGCCGCGAAGAGTCTGTGCGGCTGGCTTCGTGATAAAAGGCTCACCCGATGCAAGCTGTCTTTTGGATTGCATAAATATGCGAAAAAGTATACTATTTCCTTGCTGACAGACAAAGGGGTGTGCGATATGATACGTTTAAAGAATGATAAAGAGATAGATGGTATAAGAAAGAGTTGCCATCTGTTGGCCGACCTTTTTAATGAACTTATTCCAAAAATAAAGCCTGGTCTTACAACCAAAGAGATAGATGACTGGTGTGTTGAGTTTATGTCGCGCCACGGTGGTAAGCCGGCCTGGTGGCAGGAAGATTTCCCCGGCGCAGCCTGCATCAGTATTAACGAGGAAGTTATTCACGGTGTGCCGTCCCGCAAGCGTGTGGTAAAAGACGGTGACTTGGTTTCTCTGGATATTGGAATAAATCTTGACGGTTTTATTTCTGACAGTACTCATACGGTTATGGTTGGTAATGTAAAGCCGAATCATAAGAAGCTTGTCCAGGTAACGCGCGAAAGCCTTAATGTCGGCATTATGGCGTGTACGCCGGGACACCGCATCAGTGACATTTCAAAAGCAGTGTATAAAGTCGCCTATGAGGATAACGGTTACGGCGTGGTGTATGACTACTGCGGTCACGGAGTGGGGCTTGACGTTCATGAAGACCCTTCCATTCCCAACTGTCCTAGTTCCGGGGCGAATCCTCGTATTCAGGCAGGAATGGTGCTCGCCATCGAACCGATGATTAACGAGGGTACAGATGATGTTATCACCGGAGCGCATGGCAGTGACTGGACTGTAGTGACTGCTGACGGAAGCTGGTCTTGCCATGAAGAGCATACGGTTGCTGTGTTCCCGGATCATACCGAAATTCTGACGGACTTGGATTATAACGGAAACTCTTGTTTAAAATAAAAAGATAAAGGGAAGGAATTTACTATGTCAAAGATCCAGATGAAAAATCCCGTCGCCGAGCTTGACGGCGATGAGATGACTCGCGTGTTGTGGAAAGTAATAAAGGACAAGTTGCTCTTGCCGTATGTTGACCTCAATACAGAGTATTATGACTTGTCCATTACTGAGCGAGACAAGACCGATGACAAGGTAACGTACGATGCCGCTGAGGCAATCAGACGGCTGGGTGTCGGCGTAAAGTGTGCCACAATCACCAGTAATGCTGCCCGTGTAAAGGAATATAACCTTACCCATCTTACGCCAAGTCCGAATGGTATTCTCCGCGGCGAGCTGGACGGAACTGTTTTCCGCAGTCCGATTTTTGTAAAGAACATACAGGCAAACGTCAAGAGCTGGGCAAAGCCGATTATTCTTGGCCGCCATGCTTATGGCGATGTATACAAGAACTGTGAGATTCGTACGCCTTCTGCAGGAAAGGCAGAGCTGGTCTTTACCGGGGCTGACGGAAAGGAAATCCGCAAGACTATTGCCGAGATGAAGGGACCGGGAATCATACAGGGAATACATAACTTGGATTCTTCTATTACAAGTTTTGCCCGCTGCTGCTTTATGTATGCCTTGGACAAGAAGATTGACGTATGGTTCGGTGCAAAGGACACAATCAGCAAGACCTATGACGGACGTTTTAAGGAGATAATGCAGACTGTCTTTGACGAGGAGTTCAAGGATAAGTTCGAGAAGGCGAACCTTACGTATTTCTATACGCTCATAGATGATGCTGTGGCGCGCATAATGAAGTGCGAGGGCGGTATGCTCTGGGCATGCAAGAACTACGATGGTGACGTGATGAGCGATATGATTGCCTCTGCTTGCGGCAGTCTTGCCATGATGACTTCCGTACTGGTGTGCCCGGGCGGACAGTTCGAGTACGAAGCAAGCCACGGTACTGTGCAGAAGCACTATTACCGCTATCAAAAGGGAGAAAAAACAAGCACGAATCCAGTTGCTTTGATTTTTGCCTGGACCGGTGCGCTTGCTAAGCGCGCGGAGCTGGATAATACCCCTGATTTGGCTGCGTTTGCCCAAAAGCTTGAAAAGGCCACGCTTGATGTAATCGAGTCCGGCGTTATGACTGGTGATCTTGCCCGCTTGGCTTCTCCTGCTGCAAAAAAGATTGTGAACAGCTGGGAATTCATTGACGCAATAGCTGCCAAACTGTAGTTCTGTTTGAGCAGGAGCAGGAAGTTTCCTTTGCAACAACAGCATCAGAAAATGCCTCTTTTTAGGCACTGCAAGGAACTTCTTGCCTTGCTTGGTAAAAAAGATACTCTTTCTTCTGCAGAACTTTCCCGCACGGCAAGTGCCTTGCTTAAGTTACAGCGCGGTCTTACAGGTGGGCGGGAGCTTGCGGGGATTTCTTATATGGACAGCAAGGAGCTTTTGAAGGCTTACTTGCTGTATTATTGGCCTGTCTCGTATCAGCAGGCTTCTTATATAATAAATAACTGTGCTTTCACTTTCTCTGAAAAGAAAGCTGTCTCTGTCTTGGACTTGGGGTCGGGGCCTGCGCCTGTCAGTGCGGCTGTCTGTGATTTTCTTGCTGCGGCAAATCAAAATAACGTGGCGCTTACATTTTGTGACTGGTCTGCAAAGGCTGTAGCTCTGGCTCAGAAGTTTTTCTCACTGGCTTTTCCAGACGTACATACAGATTTGTTAGTCTGTAATTTTGAAAAGTCCTTGCCCGACTTGGGTAAAAATAAATATGACATCATAACAGCGTCTCATACGCTTAATGAGCTTTGGAAAGACGACGACTGCAAAATAGAAAAGCGGCTGGCTTTCGTAAAGTACGTTGCGGAACATCTTAGTGACGGCGGTTATCTTATTCTTATAGAACCGGCCTTGTTAAAAACAAGCCGGGAGCTTATTGCAATACGGGATATTCTGGCTGTTGATACAGCTTGTGGGCTTACGCTTGTCGCTCCTTGCCTTTCGTCTTGTTCTCCATGCCCGGCGCTCTTGCAGGGCGAAAGCGTCACCTGTCACTGTGAGGCCGGCTGGACAGAAGTAGAGCCTGCTGCGTCTCTTGCAAAGGCTGCTCGCTTAGACCGTGAGAGTGTAAAGATGACATACTTTGTTTTTCAAAAAAACAGGCTGCAATCAAAGACTGTAAGCACTGAAGGCCGTGCATTGGTCGTTTCTGACGCAATGTTGAACAAGGCCGGGCGTGTGCGTTATGTGCTTTGTGACGGCAAAAAGCGTTTTACTCTTTCTGCAAAAAAAGGAGATGCCGTGGCAGCCGGCAAAGGCTTTTTTGACTTACGCCGCTATAACGTAATCGAAGTTACGAATCCTGAGCTAAGGGGTGATAAAAACAATCCGTCGTTCGGCATTGGCGAAACAACAACAATACGGCATGTCAGAGATTAATTGGCGTATTATTCAAAATTCCCTGTTATATTCCATGCCGTAATCAGCTTGTCCAGTGTCCATGTTGCGTTTGCAGGAGATGTTGACGGCAGCGAGACGGCATCGCGCCCGGATGTTTTCTTGCAGTATCTGTTGTATAAAGTGAATGCTGTCTTTCCGTTTGTAAAAATCTGCCGTATGTCGGCAGCATCTAAGATGCAGCGTATGTCATTTGCTGTGACGTTCTTGATGGAACTGTCGCTTGAGCCTTCAATTGTGCATGAGTGAATGGTGTCCCAGAGTGCGATGCCGTGTCTGCGTAAAAAATCCTTTTTTCCTTCTACAGTAACAGGACAGGTATTTTCTTTGAAAACAGCGGCAAGCACTTTCCAGAAACGGTTCTGCGGATGTCCGTAGAAAAAGCCGCTCTCTCTGGATTTTATGCTGGGAAAGCTGCCGAGAATCAGAATGCGGGAATTACTGTCATAAAACGGAGTAATCGGATGCACTACGTTCATGGTTTTATTATAGACAATGATTATAAAATCCGCTAGTATTTTCCCGATGACAAAGAATTTAACTGAGGGCAAGCCTCTTTCCCTTATCCTTTCGTTCTCAATACCTGTTCTGCTTGGCTATCTGTTTCAGCAGTTCTATAATGTTACAGACACTGTTATCGTTGGAAAGTGTCTGGGAGTCGGGGCGCTGGCGGCCGTTGGTTCTACCGGTGCGGTGAACTTCCTTATTATCGGCTTCGCCAATGGTCTGTGTGCAGGCTTTGCCATTCCTGTGGCGCAGCGCTTTGGTGCAAATGACTATCCGCGTATGCGTGTATTCATAGCAAATATCGTTTTTCTGGGTACATTTTTTTCTGTGATACTGGCTGTCGTCACAGTGCTGTTTTGCCGCCCCTTGTTGCTTTTAATGCAGACACCTGCTGATATAGTTGATGAGGCGGGAAGATATATTTCGATTATATTCGCCGGTATTCCGATGATTTTTCTGTACAATTCTGTTTCCGGCATAATACGTGCGCTTGGAGACAGTAAGACGCCTGTATATTTTCTTGTTCTTTCAACAGTCATAAATATCTTTCTGGATCTGCTTTTTATTATTGTGTTCCATACAGGGGTTGCAGGTGCTGCCTGGGCAACTGTTATTGCGCAGGGGCTTTCGGGTTTTGCATGCTTGCTGTATATGCACCGGCACTTTGAGATAATCCGCCTCAAAAAGAGCGATCTCAAGCTAGAAGGCAAGGCCTGTTCTGCTTTGTGCGGAGTCGGTATTCCTATGGGTCTGCAATATTCAATTACCGCAATCGGCAGCGTAATCTTGCAGACTTCTGTTAATATGCTGGGGTCAAGTGCTGTCGCTTCTGTGACTGCGGCCGGCAAGGTGAACATGTTCTTCTGCGTTGTCTATGATGCGCTGGGAACTACCATGGCTACGTACGGCGGACAGAATACAGGTGCGTGCAAGTTCAACCGGCTTTCTGCCGGAGTTCGGGACAGTATGATTATCAGCTCAGTGTATGCAGTGCTTGTATTCTTGCTATATCTGTTTGCCGGTCAATACTTCATTATGCTCTTTGTGCATTCCGGCGAAGCGAAGATTCTGCACGACGCAAAGATGTTTCTATTGGAAAACTCTTCCTGCTATATATTACTTGCTGCCGTGAACATATTCCGCTTTATGATTCAGGGCATGGGGTTCAGCCGGCTGGCAATAGTTTCCGGTGTTATGGAGATGCTTGCACGCATACTGATTGCAGTCTTCCTTGTTCCTCGCATAGGACTGCTCGGTGCAGGTCTGGCTTCTCCGTTTGCATGGCTTCTTGCCGACGTGTTCCTGGTACCTGCATTTATTTGCTGTGCTAAAAAACTTTCACGCAGTATTGCTTGCTGTAATTAATTTTCAGTCTTACCGTCTGGCTGGATTTTACTCTTCTTCTTTTACCGTTGCGTCTACGTTCAGGGAGACTGTGTAGCTCTTGCCGTTTACAGCGTCGATGGTTCGGGTTATTTCGTATCCGCCGATTACAAAGCGGAATGTATGCTTTCCTTGCGTGACTTTGAGCGGTTGTGAGGTGTCTGCCACTTTTTTGTCGTCACAGTAGACTTCTGTGTTTGCAGGAGCCGCAACACGTACTGCCGGCGTGATGTCTCGCAATAGGACTTCAAAGTTCACCACCTTTGCCTGTTCGATAGTAATTGTCAGCACTTCATTTCTATATGAGTCGCTTGTTATATTCACTGTATGGATTCCAGGCTTAATAAAAAATCCGTCACTCTTGAATTCTGTCGGCTCTCCGTCTATATACAGGGCGGTTTCCTTTAGTTTTTCATTCTCAGGGGGCGTAAGGGTAAGGTTGAGCTTCCCCTTGTTTATGTAAATCGGTTTTACGGTGACTTCAAACTTTGATTCACTGATGCTGTCGGGAGTGCCTTTCATAGCCAGCTGCAGGCGGATAAATATTTTATTGTTCCTAAAGTCCGGTATGTCATCAATAAAAACTGAATAGGCATCCTGCTTTATTGTGTTGTTTTTGTTGAGCGGAATCTTTATGTCCAGGCTGAGCAAGTCTCCGAATGTGCCGACCGTAGTGCGTCTGCCCCGATAATCAAGCCGTTTGTCTGTCGGTTCTGGTCTCACATCATTGTAGAGTGCCCAGGCGACGGAGTCCATCCATTGGGCTACTTCCTGCGGAACCTTAAAAAGAACTTCCACCCCGTCTAAAAAAGTCTTGTTTTCTGGCAGGGTAATTGCAATTGCATCGTTCGTAATGGCTGTAACTGTCTGCGGAGCACCGTTTTCCGGGATTTCAACCATAACTGTCTGTCCCACACGGAACATTTCCGCTTGAATTATGATAGGAAAGAATGAGAAAAATAGGAGTATTGCTAAAAAACGCACCCAAAAGGGGCGTAATCTGATAAATCCGAACTCCATGGAACTATTATAAACTACTATTGCAGTTTTTTCCAGTCCAAACTGATGTTTCAAAGATTTGTTATGGAGATTCCAGATAATGTGTTCACTGTATCATCGGCTTCCGGCAAAACGAGTGCCGCTCTGCCGGGAGTCGTTGTCTTACAATGCAGTCTTTATGGCTTTAAGCAAGTCCTTGTAGGTTTCATAGGCCGGAATCTGCGGATTGTCTGCCTTGATTTTGTCTGTGCTCTTAAAGAGAAAGCCTGCCTTGCTGGCTTTTATCATTCCAAGGTCGTTGTGGCTGTCTCCAGAAGCAATTGTGTCAAAACCGATGGACTGCAGTGCCTTTACAGTGGTGAGCTTTCCGTTCGGGCAACGCATCTTAAAGCCTGTAATCTCGCCGGACGGGGCAACTTCGAGCGTGTTGCAGAAAATAGTCGGCCAGCCTAGTTTTTTCATGAGGGGACCTGCGAACTGCGTAAAAGTGTCGCTAAGAATAATTACCTGGGTAATAGAACGCAGTTCGTCCAAAAAATCCTTTGCGCCTGGAATAGGGTCAATCTTGGCGATTGTTTCCTGAATCTCTTTTAGTCCCAGGTGATGCTCTTTGAGAATGCCGATTCTCCACTTCATGAGCTTGTCATAGTCTGGTTCATCGCGCGTAGTGCGCTTAAGCTCGGGAATACCGGAAGCTTCTGAAAAAGCTATCCAAATCTCAGGTACTAAGACCCCTTCCAAATCCAGACAAACGATATTCATTGTACGTCCCCTAAAAAATAAAATATAAAGTTTCTATTAATATAGCACAATATGAATTTTTAATCGAGTGGGGCAAATTGTTTTACACTGGGCAGACCCATTTGCTGAATGTGCAGTAACCCTGCTTGAACCAGTCGCAGTTGCTGCATGAACTGTTGAATACTTCTTCGGTACAGGCTGCCAAAAGCTGCTGGTGCAGTTCCTGCCTTGCGTACGGTTTGCCTTCTTTTATGTTAAGGGCAGTGAGCAATTTTGTGTCTTTGATGTGAACGTGATTATTGTCTTCGCTGCAGATGTGTGCCCCATTGCTGCCTAAAAGTCTGTTGGGGCAGGCGGAACATACGGTGTCGCAATTCGTGGTGAGTTGTATTTTGTCTGCGGTCTGCAATGCCTGTATTACTGTATTCAGCTGCGCGGTAAATTCTTTTGAATAGCCGTGTCCTGAATACAGCCCCAGGCAAAGCAGATGATGTACTCTTAATATAAGCAAGTTATTACTGTGCCTGGTCAGCGGAGCCGACGAGGCACATACGTCCGCTACGCGGCCGTTTGTGAGCGGAAGTTAGCATACCCGCCGGACCGCTTACGCTTGCGCTTCAGCGGATCCGACGAGGCACATCCACTCGGCTTCGGCGCAGAGGGTGTCGCCTACGTAGGCCTTGCCAGCCTGCTTTACCATCTTAGGCGAAACGCGCAGGTTTTTTACTTCCATACGTACTGTGTCGCCGGGGCGTACCTGGTGGCGGAACTTTACCTTGTCCACCGTTGCCAAGAAGAACAGGCTTCCTTCTGCAAACTTCTTCTGGTAGCTCAATGCGGCACCGCCGCCCTGTGCCATTGTTTCAATAAGGATAACACCCGGAACGACAGGATATTCAGGGAAGTGACCCTTAAAGAAAAAGTCCTCGTCGGTGAACTTGCGTGTGCATACGCAGCCTTCATCGTCAAAGCTTTCTATGCTGTCTACGAACAGGAACGGCTTGCGGTGTGGCAGAAGTGACTGAATGTCTGTGGTTACTGCCATATTAGTTCACCTTCTTGAATACCAGGCAGCCGTTGTGTCCGCCAAAGCCGAAGTTTGCGCTCATTGCAACGTTTACCGGCATGTCGATTCCCTTGTTCGGTGTGTAGTCCAAGTCACAGCCGCCTTCTACGTCCGGCTCGTCAAGGTTAATTGTTGCAGGAATGTAGCTGTCCTGAATTGCCTTTACGCAGACAAGTGCTTCAAGAGAACCTGCATTGCCAAGGCAGTGGCCTGTCATGCTCTTTGTAGAAGAGATGTGCAGCTTTTTTGCAGCCTCGCCGAATGCCAGGTGCAACATCTTTGTCTCGCCGGAGTCATTCAAGTGGGTTGAAGTTCCGTGTGCGTTGTAGTAGGTTACTTCTTCAGGCTTTACACCTGCGTCTTTCATTGCGAGAGTCATGCACTTTGAGCCTGGGATTCCGCTTGGGTCAGGTGCTGTAAGGTGATAGCCGTCGCTTGAAGCGCCGTATCCTGCGAGTTCGGCGTAAATCTTGGCTCCTCGTGCCTTTGCGTGCTCGTATTCCTCAAGCACAAGAATCGTGCTGCCTTCGCCCATTACGAATCCGTCGCGCTGCTTGTCGAACGGACGGCTGGACTTTTCCGGAGCGTCAGCCCACTTTGAAGAGAGTGCCTGCAGCATGGTGAAGCCCAAGTTTGCGAATCCGCACTGGGTGTATTCCGCACCGCCGGCCAGAACTACGTCGTAGCGTCCAGAGCGAACCTGGTCAAGCGCGTTGCCGATTGCGTCTGTTCCAGAGGCACAGGCTGTCGCAATTGTGTGCGCAGCTCCGTGAATGCCGAATGCAAGGCAGATATTTCCTGCAGCTTCGTTCGGAATGAGTTCGGGAATAGTCATCGGCGGCATGCGCTTCTTTTCTGATTCAATATAGGAAGTCATGGAGCTTTCTGTTATCTCAAGACCGCCGATTCCGACTCCCAGGTATACGGCGGTGTCTTCCAGAACGTCTTTCTTGTCGAGAAGACTTGAGTCTTCAAGAGCCATCTTTGCGGCCGCGACGGCGTACTTGCTGTACATTGCCATCTTGCGGGCTGCTTTCTGGTCCATATAGTTGTTTGCGTCAAAGTTCTTTACTTCTGCCGCGTATTTTACTTTAAAAGGTGTATTGTCATAGTGCGTAATTGTCGTAATTCCGCTCTTGCCGGCCTTAATGGCTGCCCAAGTTTCATCAACTGAATTTCCTACCGGGGAAACACATCCCAGTCCTGTAACTACTACTCTGCGCATATTCCGTCCTTATAAATGATTTTGACAAATTATCGCAAAATGTCAAAATTATGTCAATCAGTTCACGTTGTGAACTGGCGAGAATTTACTTGCTCTCGTCCGTTCACATTTTTTCGCTTTGCAAAAAAAACGTAAATTCTCGTCATGCGAGCTTGCTGCGCAAACTACGAGAATTGCTCTCGGCAGTCCGCCTCTCAGTTCCTGCGGGGGCGGCGGTTTCTGCTCTTTCTGTTCAGCCTAATGTCTGGATAATCTTTTGCGCCTGTGCTATGCCGTCCATCGCGCTGCTCACAATGCCGCCGGAGTAGCCTGAACCTTCGCCTGCAGGGTAGAGCCGCCCCAATACCGGGGACTCGCCGCTTTCTTTGTCGCGCAAAATGCGCACCGGCGTACTGGTTCTAGTCTCGCTGGCTACAATGAGCGCGTCAGGCGAAAGATAACCGTTCATCTTTGCGTCAAATTCAATGAACGCCGTGCGCAGTCTGCGCTCTATCTGCTCTGGCAGCCATTCGTCAAGCCGGCTTGCGACCAAGCCCGGTGCGTAGCTTGAAGCCGGCAGAGAGGTGCTGTCTTTGCGCTTCATAAAGTCCAAGAGCCTCTGAGCCGGGGCCTTCTGCCGTCCGTCGCCCTGCCGGCAGGTCTCTTCTTCAAGCCAAGTGCGCCACAATAAGCCGGCAAGGTCTGGGCAACCGGCGGCAACAGCCTTTTGCTGCCACTCTGCCGGTATGTCTTCGGGGTGGGTCTCCACCACGATTGCGGCGTTGCTCCACGCACTGTTGCGCCCTGCCGCTGACATGCCGTTTATCACAATCTGCCCTGCCGCCGTAGCGCTCGGCACAATAAAGCCTCCCGGACACATGCAGAAGCTGTATACACCGCGACCGTCCTGCTGGCTTGTAATGCGGTACTCCGCCGCGCCCAGCCGCTGCGCCATACCTGCGTCTCCGTGATACTGTATGCTGTCTATCAGCTTCCGCGGGTGCTCCACGCGCACGCCGACGGCAAAGCCCTTTGCCTGCAGGCTTTGCGGCTCAATGTCGGCAAGCATGCGGTAGATGTCTACTGCGGAATGTCCTGTAGCAAGCAGAACAGCGTCCGCAGGAATCTCTTTTTGCTCGCCGGTCTTTGTATTCTCCGTCCGCACTGCGCAGACAGTTTTTCTGCCGTTTACCTCTTTTGTCACCAAGCCTGTACAGCGCGTGCTGAACATAAAGGTCGAGCCGAGTTCTTCTATTTTCTTTCGCATCGCTTCGATTATTGCCGGCAGCTTGTCAGTCCCGATGTGCGGATGAGCTGCCGTAAGAATTGCCGGGTCTGCCCCAAAGTAGTTGAATATGCGCAGTATCTGCGGCAGGTTGCCGCGCTTGTCGCTGCGGGTGTAAAGCTTGCCGTCGCTGAACGTGCCTGCTCCGCCTTCGCCAAAGCAGTAGTTAGAGTCTTGTCCGACAATTCCCTTCGTGCTGATTTCCGCAATGTCGCGCTTGCGCTCCCGCGCTTCGTTGCCGCGCTCTATGATAACGCTTCTGACGCCGTGTTCCAGCAATGCGAGCGCCGCAAACAGTCCTGCCGGCCCGGAACCTATGATAGCGACCGTGCGCCTTGAGTCCGCGTGTTTCCACACCGGGAGCGCGTCACTTGCAGAGGGGGCTTTTTCGCCGATGTAGACCTTGCACTTGAGAAAAATCTTTATGTTCTTGTGCCGCGCGTCAACGGAGCGTTTTTCGATAACGACTTGCGCTTCGTCCATATTTACGCGTCTGCCTTTTGCCTGCAGCGACTTTCGGATTTCGTTCTTAATGTATTTTTGGTCTTTCTCCTTTTCTGGAGAAACTTGAATGCTTGCGTCTAAAATCATGATTAGTCCTTGTGTTGTGTGTTATGGTGAATTAAAAGAAAGCCCTGATGAACAGTACCAGCAGTGTTCCCGACATAATCAGCCTGAGACCTGTGCCTGTTATAAAGCCCAGAAAGGCATAGCAAGCTGAGCGGCAAGCCCTGCGCAGGTCTGACGAGTCGTGAAGAATTTCACCTATGAGCGCGCCGATGAATGGGCCTAAAAAGATGAGCAGAATTTGCCCGGTAAAAACACCTGCGAACACACCAAGCGTACTGCCTATGCTGCCGGCTCGGCTTCCCCCGGACTGCTTGGTAAAGAGCGAGGGAATAAAGTTGTTCACTAGTTCTACAATGATACAGGCAATCGCGGCCACTGCCAGCACAAGCACCGTGATGGGGTGCTTGGTGTTAATAAAGTGCCCAATCAGCAGCCCTACCCAGCACAGTGGTGTGCCCGGCAAGCCTGGAATCAGGCAGCCTATTATGCCGACCAAAAAGAGAATCGCCGCAATAGAAATTTGAAGAATGCCCTGCCAGTTCAATTTGCAACAAAGCTCCTCAAAAAGTCGCATTCCTCGTTATTGCAGCGGACAGACTCAGTTTTGCGTATTGTTACCTGAAAGTCGTGCAGCAGCGGTTCACCCGCCTTGTCTGCTGCATAGAACTTTAGCGTGAACGGCACATTGTTCTTACAAAGCTCCGGCACAATATAAGGAACCTGATTCTTTAAGAAGTCGTCCGTTGAGCTGGTGATGAACAGCGGCGGCAGAGCATGAGTGACGTGCCGGTTCATGCTGATTAGCTCCTGTTCCTGCCGCGTGCACTTGTTCGGCAGGAATTCCTGCATTATTGCATGCATGTCCCGGTCTTCTTGTACATGAGAGATTACGTCGTATACTCCGCAGTTCAGAATGGCCGCCTTTATGCAAAGACCCTTTGGGCTGGTGAACGGATAGTTTGCCGCATATTCCGGATTGCCAAGAATGCAGAGGTACAGCCCCAGCAAGTGCGCGCCGGCAGAGTCGCCCATGGCAAATACATTGTCCGTGTCAAAGCCGTATTCGTCCGCGTGCTGCAGCAGCCAGCCGAACACAAAGTTAGTGTCCTCAAGAGGAGCTGGAAACTTGAATTCCGGGCAGAGTCTGTAGGTAAAATTTACCACCGCAAAGCCCCGTCTGGCTAAGTCCATGCAGTAGTACTGATACAGCTCCTTGTCTCCGTACACCCATGCACCGCCGTGCACGCTGACCAGTACCGGCAGCTTGCCCTGCGCGTCCTTTGGCCGGTATACATCAAGAGTCTGCCATTTTGTATCGCTTGCGTAACAGATATTGTCAAAGCGCTTGATTTCTGGCGGTGTTGAAAGCCCCTCGTCGCGCTTGGTGTCATTTATCTTCCAGTCCCGGCGTATCGTTTTAATGACTTCTATCATACCGCCAGTATAGAATTTGCAGAAAGGAAAAGCAAGATAGCGCGTTCGCAGTTTGTATTGCTTGACTTTTTACCCGTGTACTGCAATGATTGGCAGAAAGGGGGCTGCATGAAAGTCGTTTTTTTGGACATTGACGGAACGTTTTTGGATTTTAGCGGAGTCATACCGTCTTCCGCTGTTGATGCCGTGCACAGGGCACAGGCGAACGGTGCCAAAGTGTACGTGAATACCGGCCGCCCCAATGCGGAACTGTATGACAATATCCGCGGCATAGGCTTTGACGGCTATATCTGCTCCAATGGACTTTTTATAGAGGAAAATGGAAATGTCCTGCATTACGAGTGCATGGATGTCTCCTTGGTGCAGGCCGTGTCTGAGTGGATGAACGGGCGCAAAATAGGCTTTTTCTTGGAGGCGCAGAACGGCATTTACACAAACCCCTATTTTATTCCTGAGACGGAGCACTTTTTGGGCAAAAAGGCCGCCGATTCACTGCAAAAGACCTTTCCGAATCTCTTTCAGGTAAAGCCGCTGGTTTATGAGGGCATAGCAAAGATAAACCTTGTGAACCGCAAGGAACATTTCCCGGAATTGCTGAGGCGCTTTGGCGATGATTTGCAGATAGACGTGTGGTCGCGTACCGGTAATCCTGCCGAGATGGCGGAAATCACCAAAAAAGGCGCAAGCAAGGCGAAGGGCTGTGCGTTTGTGTTGCAGCGCCTGGGCGATACAGGCGGAGACGTGAGCATGATTGAGTATTGCGGAACGGGAGTCGCGATGGGCAACGGCACTGAAGAAGCCAAGGCTGCCGCGGATTATATTGCAGATACTGTGCTGAATGACGGCCTGTACAAGGCGTTTAAGAAATTCGGTCTTATCTAATCTCTTTGTACCACAACTTCGCCGGCTTTGTGTTGCGGTGCGACTATTTGTTCTGCAATACGTCCCTTAACACGACATCGTAAGCTACGTTAAAGCTCCTTTCTAAGCTACGTTAATACGACGTTGGAACGTACGTTAAAGTGTCGTTGTAAGGGACGTTAATGCGACATCGTAAGCTACGTTAAAGCGGCGTTGGAACGTATCACACCGTGAGCGCAGCCGTGCTCTCGCAGGGAACCTGAACGGCAAAAAGGCTTCCGCGCTCACTGCGTTCGCTTGTGCAGAATTTTTTGCCGTTCAGAACCCCTGCTATGCTACGACCTGCTGCTTTGCCGCGTCCACGTTCCGCTCGCTATGCTCGCTTGTGCGGGTAGCGCAAATGTTTGCGTATTCTGCACAGATTGGCGGCAGGACTTTTAAGAAATCGGACTGTAAAATGGCATTAAAAAATAAGGCGGAGACTTTTCAGTTGCGCTTACTACTGATTCTGGTTATGACCTGTCCAAGCAGACGCAGATAGAAAAAGTTTCTGCAACGCTTACCTTTCCTGTGGCGCCTGTAGGTGATATTGCAACCCTTACTACAACAGTAGACGGCATTGCTGTTGTATACAAAGGCTTTGCTTCTGAGTCGTTCAGTCAGGCGGAACCAATATTAACCTTAATTTAACCCGGCAGACAGGCGGTTCTTCAAAGAGTGGCTGGGAAAAAAGCGCATTGGAATAAATATTTATAAGATTCAAGAGAATTAATTTCTAATTAGTTTTGTGGTCTTATGAAAAAAACGAAAAAAATGCAGAAAAAATAAAAAAAGGAGTTGACAAGAAATGTGCGTGGTGATAATATCACTATCACCGTCGCGAATGACGGCCACGAAAAAGTTTTTTGAC